>NZ_JANGAA010000003.1:0-221963 GCF_024461705.1 Blautia sp. DFI.9.10 | reverse complement strand
CGCGAGCTGGGTTCAGAACGTCGTGAGACAGTTCGGTCCCTATCCGGCGTGGGCGTAGGATATCTGAGAGGAGCTGTCCTTAGTACGAGAGGACCGGGATGGACGGACCGCTGGTGGACCGGTTGGCTTGCCAAAGCCATGGCCGGGTAGCCAAGTCCGGAAGGGATAAACGCTGAAGGCATCTAAGCGTGAAGCCCCCCTCAAGATGAGATATCCCATTCTTAGTGAAGTAAACCCCCTTGAAGACGACGAGGTAGATAGGGCAGAGGTGGAAGTGTGGTAACACATGGAGCTGACTGTTACTAATCGGGTGAGGGCTTGACCAACAAGCCGAGGAAGTGGGGATACCCCCCGCTGTAGTATCGGTACGCAGGTTAAATTTGATTCAAAAAGTTTGATTAACCATCAACAAAGCATGTATGTAGTTTTTAAGGTACAAAGGGAAAGAGGAAAGCAGGAGAAAAATCAGTACATGGATTTTTCTCCTGTTTTTATTATATATAATCATACATCTCCCACCATTTACATCTCTTTTTCCATATGCTACAATAGGTAAGACCAAAGGAGCCTGACCAGGCTGTGAGGAGGTGCAGGCTTTGACCTTTGAACTTGATTTGGGCAATTTAATCGTAAGGAGGAAAGAAAAGAGTATGTTTAATTTTCTTGTGACTGCCGAAGGCGGTCTCACAACGGCAGGATATGCCGTATCTGTTATTGCAGTCCTAATTTTGACAATTCTGGTAGCAGTATTACTTCAGAAAAACACATCTGCATTAAAATTTACCACACAGCAGCTGGTTACCTGTGCAGTAGCATTGGCACTCGCATATGTAACTTCCTACATTAAGATATTTAAACTGCCATTTGGCGGATCTGTGACCTTGTTCAGTATGTTGTTTATTGTTCTGATCGGTTACTGGTATGGCATTAAGGTAGGAATTCTTACCGGTCTTGTATATGGGATTTTTCAGTTCCTCCAGGAGCCATATGTCCTTTCATTTTTTCAGGTATGCTGTGATTACATTCTGGTATTTGGAGCCATGGGGCTTTCCGGATTATTTACAAAATCCAGAAAACATGGTCTTCTTAAAGCATACATACTAGCAATTCTGGCAAGAGGGGCATTCCATGCACTTGGCGGATATCTTTATTGGATGGATTATATGCCGGATAATTTCCCGAAGTCTCTGACAGCTTTGTATCCGATTATTTACAATTACAGTTATATTCTTCTGGAAGGTGTACTGACGATCGTAGTAATTTCTATTCCGGCAGTATCCCGTGCACTTGGGCGAATGCGAATAATGGCAACTGGTGGAAACCGACAATCTGCAGCCACCGAAAAATAATTAATACAGACACATAAATAAAAATAGATCGTTCAAGCTACTACGATCTTTTTTTATTGAAAAATCACAAAAAGTTATATAAAACAAACCAAAAACACAAAGAATACTTTTCACCTAAAGAAAGTTGTGCTATGATAATCAGGCGGAATAATTTCCCATTCAAACGGATGAAGGCAAGTCCCCACCTACAGTTTATTGCTTTTCGCAACCACATAGGAGACTTCTTTGATTCGGTTAAAATATTTCAGACAGATATAACATATCTGAACATATAAAATACAAAAGAAAAAGCAGCCATACAGTTGCGAAAAGGAGAATATCTTAAGTAATCAAATTTGTTGACTAATGTGATCAAATGTGTTTAAAAGTACTCAAAAGAGTAAATTATTATGAACACATCAAATATCACAAATTACAAGCCAAAAGATTTTGCTGAACTGTTAGGTGTATCTGTAAAAACATTACAGCGTTGGGATAGAGACGGAACTCTAAAGGCAAACCGAACTCCAACTGATAGACGTTATTACACTTATGACCAATATCTGCAATTCAAAGGAATAAGTACTGAAGATGACCAACGTCAGGTAGTTATTTATGCCAGGGTATCTACAAGAAATCAAAAAGATGATTTACAAAACCAGGTTGCATTTTTACGACAGTTTTGTAATGCCAAAGGTATTATTGTAGACCAGTGTATTGAAGATTATGGAAGTGGCCTTAATTACAATCGTAAAAAGTGGAACGAATTATTAGATGAAGTGATGGAACAAAAAATCAAAACCTCGTGCAGGATATTGTTTCAATACTCCATGTGTTCTCTTGCAGGTTGTACGGACTTCGTAAGTATAAAAAACAAATAGAAAGGGATGTGGAAATTGCTAAAGAGCTTCAAGACGGAAATAAATCCGTCAGAGGAACAGAAAGTCAAGATTCATAAGACGATAGGAACTTGTAGATTTATTTATAATTTCTATCTTGCCCATAATAAAGAACTTTACAACAACGGTGAAAAGTTTATGAGCAGTAACAGGTTTAGAGTCTGGCTTAACAATGAATATCTTTCTGAGCATCCGGAGTATTCGTGGATCAAGGAAGCTTATTCAAAAGCAGTAACACAGTCAGTAAATAATGGACAAACTGCTTTTACAAGATTTTTCAATCACGAGAGTGCTTTTCCTAAGTTCAAAAAGAAAGGCAGATCTGATGTAAAGATGTATTTTGTAAAGAATAATCCAAAGGATTGTCGTTGCGAAAGGCATAGAATCAATATTCCGTCACTTGGTTGGGTCCGTATCAAAGAAAAAGGATATATTCCAACAACTAAAGACGGATATGTGGTTAAAAGTGGCACGGTCTCAATGAAAGCTGACAGATACTATGTTTCAGTTCTTGTAGAAATTTCTGATAACAAGATTGCTGATAATTCCAATGCAGGAATTGGCATAGACTTGGGATTAAAGGATTTTGCCATTGTTTCTAATGGTAAGACTTATAAGAACATCAACAAGTCAGCAAGACTGAAAAAGCTTGAGAAACAACTTATTCGGGAACAGAGATGTCTCTCCCGTAAGTATGAAAATCTAAAGAAAGGAGAAGTCACTCAAAGGGCGAATATACAAAAACAAAAACTCAAGGTACAGAAACTTCATCATAAGATAGATAATATCCGTACTGATTACATTAACAAGACAATCGCTGAGATAGTGAAAACCAAGCCATCTTATATAACGATCGAGGACTTAAATGTAAATGGTATGATGAAGAATCGACATCTTTCAAAAGCAGTTGCATCACAAAAGTTTTATGAATTTAGAACAAAGCTGCAAATCAAATGCAATGAAAATGGGATCGAACTTCGAATAGTAGATAGATGGTATCCATCATCTAAAACCTGTCACTGCTGTGGCGCTATCAAAAAAGATTTAAAGCTTTCAGATAGAATATTCAAATGCAGTTGCGGTTATGTCGAAGACAGAGATCTCAATGCTGCACTTAATTTGAGAGATGCAATAACTTACGAAGTTGCATAACTAAAACGCAAACGTAAGTATGTACCGAAGGCTATTTTCGGGAATTTACGACTGCGGAGTGTACAAGAACTTGTGAGTAGATATGATTTCGGTCAATCAAAAACATACACGGTGAAGCAGTAAGTAGAACTCGTGAGAGTCTACGTTATCTCGATGTGAGTATATTTACACATATTTTGAGTGGCAGAAGAAAAAGATGTCTAAAAAAATTGAACGAAATGATCCCTGCTGGTGTGGAAGCGGAAAAAAATATAAAAAATGTCATGAAGCATTTGATGAAAAAATGGAACTCATGAAAAAGAAGGGGTATGCAGTTCTTGACCATGATCTGATCAAGACACCTGCACAGATCGAGAAGATCAAAGAGAGCTGCAAGATCAATGTTGCAGTTCTTGATTATGTTGCAGAGCATATCGGACCAGGCGTGACGACACAGCAGATTGATGACTGGGTACATGAAGAAACAGTACGTTATGGCGGAATTCCGGCACCACTTAATTATGAAGGTTTTCCAAAAAGCGTATGTACATCTATCAACGAGGTAGTATGCCACGGAATCCCGGATGAAGAAATTGTCTTAAAAGAAGGTGATATTGTCAATGTAGATGTATCCACCATTTATCAGGGATATTTTTCTGATTCCTCCCGTATGTTCTGTATTGGACAGGTAAGTCCGGAGAAGGAGAAGCTTGTCCGTGTGACAAAAGAATGCATAGAGCTTGGCCTTGAACAGGTAAAACCATGGACACCGATCGGAAATATGGGAAGTGCTGTACACAAACATGCAGTGGAAAACGGCTATACAGTTGTGAGAGAAATTGGCGGACATGGTGTAGGTCTTGAGTTTCATGAAGATCCATGGGTAAGCTACACATCTAAGGAAGATACAGGTGTACTCATGGTACCCGGAATGATCTTTACTATTGAACCAATGGTCAATATGGGATCTGATGAAATCTATACAGATGAGATCGATGACTGGACAGTGAGGACAGAGGATGGTCTGCCATCGGCACAGTGGGAGATCATGGTCCTTGTTACAGAAACAGGACATGAGGTCCTTTGCTGGTAAAAGCCATCGAAAATCCGGAAAAAAAGTCCTTGCAATGAGAAGTTATCTAGTGTATAATCACATATGTTGTGAAAAAAGATGGTCCTCTGTTACCATATGTGTATTAAGAACATCCAGTATAATTAAGGAGAGAAAGAAATGAACGAAATTATTAAGAACATTGAGTCCGCTCAGCTGAAAGCTGAAGTACCGCAGTTCCGCGTAGGAGACACAGTAAGAGTACACGCACTGATCAAAGAGGGAACACGTGAGCGTGTTCAGATCTTCGAGGGTACAGTACTTAAGAGACAGGGTGGAAGCACAAGAGAGACTTTCACAGTAAGAAAGAGCTCCAACGGTGTTGGTGTTGAGAAAACATGGCCGCTTCATTCCCCACATGTAGTTAAGGTTGAGGTTATCCGTCATGGTAAAGTACGCCGTGCGAAACTGAACTACCTGAGAGATCGTGTAGGTAAAGCAGCTAAGGTTAAAGAGCTTGTAAAATAATTTCATAAGTAAAGAGGCAGGGACAATAACATTTGCTATTGTCCCTCTTTTTACATCAGTGCGTATGCGTGTAAAGACACATACAGGGGATAGAATATGGGATTAAATAAGAAGATTAATATCGAAAATCTGAAGGAAAACAGAGCTGTTTCCGAAGCAAGGGAGAAGCTTCGTGATGACAGGACAAGAGGAATCGTGAAATGGGTGTTTGAAATTATTGTGACCCTGGTTTTTGCTGTGCTGGTTGCAATCTCTGCATTTCAGACTGTGACATTGCAGGAAAGTGCCATGGAACCCACGTATTCTGTAAGTGAAAAGTTTTTTGTAAACAGGGCTTTATATAAGGTCAGTTCACCAAAACGTGGAGATGTGATCGTTTTTAAAACAAGCGCCAGTGACTCGGCAGCCCTGCATATCCGACGTGTGATCGGCCTTCCCGGGGAGACTGTTCAGGTTAAAGACGGGAAGATCTATATCAACGGCAAGGTTTATGAAGAAAACGGAGCTTATCAGGATATGACAGATGGAGGACTTGCAAATAGTGCTATAACTCTGGAAAGCGGGGAATATTTTGTCCTTGGTGATAATCGCAATAACAGTGAGGACAGCCGCTTCAGCGATATCGGAAATATCAGTAAGAAGTACATTGTCGGGAAAGTTTGGTTTACAGTTTCTCCGAAAAATAAAATAGGTTTTATAAAATAGATCAAAGTAAACAGATTAAAGTATAGATAAATGAGGTGAATTATGAACGTACAGTGGTATCCAGGCCATATGACGAAGGCGAAGCGTCAGATGCAGGAAGATATCAAGCTGATCGATCTGATCATTGAGCTTGTAGATGCAAGAGTTCCTCTTTCCAGCCGAAATCCGGATATTGATGAGCTGGGAAAAAACAAGGCGCGTATGATCCTTCTCAACAAAGCAGATCTTGCCGATGAGAGACAGAACCGTGCCTGGATGGAATATTTCAAAGAAAAAGGAATCTATGCGGTAAGTATTGATTCCCGCAATAAGGGATCTATGAAGGCCGTTTCTGCGGCAATCACAGAGGCATGTAAGGAAAAGACAGAGAGAGACCGGAGACGAGGAATCAAAAACCGTCCGGTACGTGCGATGGTTGCAGGAATCCCTAATGTTGGAAAATCAACATTTATCAATACCTTTGCAGGAAAAGCCTGTGCCAAGACCGGTAATAAACCAGGAGTTACAAAAGGAAAACAGTGGATACGTCTGAATAAAAGTGTGGAGCTTCTGGATACCCCTGGAATTCTCTGGCCGAAATTTGAAGATCAGGAAGTTGGAATGCGTCTTGCCTATATCGGTTCGATCAAGGACGATATTCTGAACATCGAAGAACTTGCCCTGGGTCTGATCGGATATCTGCAGGAGTTTTATCCGGCAGCGATCAGAGAGAGATACAATGTAGAAGAAGAGCTGAAACCGCTGGATATCCTTACTGCAGTTGCGAAAGCAAGAGGATGTCTGAAAAAGGGCGAAGAGCTTGATTATGAGAAAGCATCCCGCCTTTTGCTGGAAGAATTTCGTTCCGGAAAACTGGGAAAAGTGACTCTGGAGTTTCCAAAAGGACCGGAGGAAGCGTAATGGAAACAATGAAAGATATCAAGGCGCGTTTTGCGTCAGCGAAGGAGGGCGAATATAACGCCCTTTTTCGTCATTATGAAAATGATGAGAGAAGCGGTGTACAGAAACTGATCCAGCAGTATCACAAAAAGCTTCAGGCTCTGGAGGATGAGCGTGTACGTACAGAGAGCATGAAGAAATATGAACATGAATATGAGCATCTTGGATATCTTTGCGGGATCGATGAGGTGGGAAGAGGTCCTCTTGCCGGACCGGTAGTTGCCTGTGCGGTGATCCTTCCGAAAGACTGCGATATTTTATGGCTGAATGATTCTAAGAAGCTTACAGCTAAGAAGAGAGAAGAATTGTACGATGTGATCCTGGAGGGAGCAGTTTCTGTTGGAATTGGAATGGCAAGTCCGGAGAGGATTGATGAGATCAATATCCTGCAGGCAACCTATGAGGCAATGCGCCAGGCAGTGAGCAGGCTTTCTGTACAGCCACAGCTGCTTTTGAACGATGCGGTTACCATACCGGAAATCCAGATTCCGCAGGTACCCATCATCAAAGGTGATGCAAAAAGTGTATCCATTGCGGCAGCAAGTATTGTTGCCAAAGTGACCAGAGACCGGATGATGGAAGAATATGATAAGGTTCTTCCGGAATACGGATTTGCCTCCAATAAAGGATATGGTTCTGCAGCGCATATTGAAGCACTGAAGAAATATGGACCAAGTCCGATACATAGAAAAACGTTTATCACACATTTTGTATAAAAATACTTAAGATACCGACATCAAAAACAGAAAGGTTTTGTTTATCTGAAGGAAAATAGAAGACAGAAGGGCAGCTATTATGAAGGAATTGCTGCAGCGTTCCTGGAAGAAAAGGGGCTGCAGATCAAGGAAAGAAATTTTCGCTGCCGAAGTGGTGAGATCGATCTTGTTGCGCAGGATGGAAGATATCTGGTGTTTGTTGAAGTGAAATACAGAAAGAACGGAAAGAGTGGAAGTCCTTTTTCAGCGGTAGGGAGAGAAAAACAGAGGATCATTAGCAAAGTGGCAATGTTTTATCTGATTGCACATGGATACCGGGAGCTGCCTCCCTGCCGTTTTGACGTAGTAGGAATTGATGGAGAGAACATCCACTGGATAAAAAATGCTTTTGATTTTTGCAGTTGAAAGGACTGGTCACATAAGATGAAAATAAAATGGTATAAAGATAAACAGCTAATGAATATAAATCAGAAGAACAAGGTTACCTGGCTTACATATCCTGCTTTTGAGAAATTTCCCGGGATCGTACATGGCTTCAGTACCCGCCTGGGAGGAGTAAGCCAGGGGATTTATGAATCTATGAACTTAAGCTTCACAAGAGGGGATGAAGAGTCTGCGGTGCGGGAAAATTACCGCAGACTTTCTGCTGCTATGGGATTTTCCATGGAAGATATCGTAACCTCTGATCAGACACACACCACCAATGTACGTGTGGTCACGGAAGAAGACAGAGGAAATGGGATTACAAAACCAAGACCTTATACAGATGTGGATGGAATGATCACCAATGTGCCGGGACTGGTGCTGGCAACGTTTTATGCGGACTGTGTACCACTTTTCTTTATAGATCCGGTACATAGAGCTGTGGGATTATCTCATTCCGGCTGGAGAGGTACTGTAGGAAAGATCGGAAAAGTGACGGTGGAGAAGATGACTGAGGAATTTCAGACAGATCCTTCAGAGCTTTATGCAGCCATTGGTCCTTCTATCTGTCAAGATTGCTATGAAGTCAGTGAAGATGTGATCGATCAGTTTAGAGAGGCGTTTGAAGAAAAATACTGGGATGTGCTTTTTTACAGAAAACCAGATGGGAAATACCAGCTGAATCTGTGGGAGGCGAACCGAAGGATCTTTCTGGATGCAGGCATAAAAGAAGAGCGGATCTCAATGCCGGGCATCTGCACCTGCTGTAATCCGCTCTTTCTTTACTCACACAGGGCTTCTCACGGGAAACGTGGAAACCTGGGAGCATTTATTACTGTTCGTTGACTTTTTTCATGAGATCCATGATCTTTTCGTTGCTGGAACGAACCTTCTCGACAGATACATCATGATTGATGATATCGATGATACTTGCAAGATATTTGCTCATATTTGCTTCGATATAGTATGGACGGTCAAGAAGCTCAGGAATACGATAGTTAAGGTTGGTTGTGATGACTCTGTCCAGCCAGCCTTTTTCGTAATATTCATCAAATTTGGCTACGCCATCTGTAAACAGACCGTAGGTTGTGCAGACGAATACACGTCCGGCTTTACGCTCTTTGAGCTGACGGGCAACATCCAGCATGCTTTCTCCGGAAGAGATCATATCGTCGATGATGACAACGTCTTTGCCCTCTACGGAATCTCCGAGGAATTCGTGAGCAACGATCGGGTTCTTTCCGTTGACAACGGTGGAGTAATCACGGCGTTTGTAGAACATACCCATATCGACTCCAAGGATATTGGAGAAGTATACAGCACGGGACATGGCACCTTCATCCGGGCTGATGATCATGAGATGATCATTGTCAAGCTTGAAATCAGGGACATTTTTGACCAATGCTTTCAGGAACTGGTATGTGGGGAAAAAGTTATCAAAGCCCTTCAGCGGAATAGAGTTCTGTACACGTGGGTCATGAGCATCAAAAGTAATGATGTTGGAAACACCCATGGCACTTAACTCGCGAAGTGCAAGTGCACAGTCAAGAGATTCTCTCTTGGTGCGTCTGTGCTGACGTCCCTCGTAAAGGAATGGCATGATAACGTTGATACGGTGTGCTTTACCGGTGGCAGCGGAGATGATTCTCTTCAGATCCTGGTAATGGTCATCCGGAGACATGTGGTTCTCATGACCGCATACGCTGTAAGTAAGGCTGTAATTGGTCACATCTACCATGATATAAAGGTCTGTTCCGCGGACAGATTCCTTGATATAACCCTTACCCTCACCGGTTCCGAAACGTGGGCATTCGCAGTCTACAAGGAAAGATTTTTCTGCATATCCCTGTGGGATGATGGTGGATTTCTTGGCGGCTACAAGTTCTTTACGGAATTTAACCAGCTTTTTGTCAACCTCCTCGGCCAGTTCGCGGCATCCGGCAAGTGCGGCGATTCGGATCGGGGCAACAGGCATAGACTTTTCCAGCAATTCTATGTTTGGCATAATATTCCTCCTAAGTGTATGTCATTAAAAATTCTCAGTCTATTTATAACATCAGACCCACGTGTCAGTCAAGGTGTTTTCTCAAAGTGTTGATTTTTAAGAGCAAAGTTGTTATTATATACGGGATAGAAAAGGGAGATAATGATGAAATTAAGAAAGCATATGATTTCCAGGGTGCTGCCCGACAGTATTGCCGAGGAGCTGGGGCTGGAGCCGGGAGACAGACTTGTGTCTGTAAACGGACAGCCTGTGGAAGATGTCTTCGATTACCGGTATCTCATGAATGAAGAGCTTGTGGTGCTTCTAGTAGAGAAGCCTGATGGCGAAGAGTGGGAGCTGGAGGTAGAGAAGGAATATGAGGAAGACCTTGGAATAGAATTTGAGAACGGAGGACTGATGGATGACTATCGCTCCTGTTCAAATAAGTGTATGTTCTGTTTTATTGACCAGATGCCTCCAGGTATGCGTGAGACGCTGTATTTTAAGGATGATGATTCCAGGCTTTCCTTTCTTCAGGGAAATTATGTTACGCTTACCAATATGAGCGAGAAGGATATTGAGCGTGTGATCCGCTATCATCTGGAACCGATCAACATTTCGTTCCAGGCAATGAATCCGGAACTCCGGTGTAAAATGCTGCATAACCGTTTTGCAGGAAAGGCTCTGGATAAGGTGGATACGCTGTACAATGCAGGAATCACCATGAATGGACAAATCGTACTGTGTAAGGGTGTCAATGACGGAGACGAGCTGGAATACAGCCTTGAAAAGCTTTCCGCTTATGCGCCGGTCCTTCAGAGCGTTTCTGTTGTACCGGTAGGACTTACCAAATACAGAAAAGGTCTCTATCCTCTGGAGCCTTTTAATAAGGAAGATGCTGAAAAAGTCCTGGGGCAGATCGAACGCTGGCAGAAGATCATGATGGAGAAATATGGGATCCATTTTATCCATGCTTCAGACGAGTGGTATATTCTGGCAGACAGGGAGCTTCCCTGTGAGGATGAATATGATGGATATCTGCAGCTTGAGAATGGCGTGGGAATGCTCAGACTTCTGGAAACGGAAGTAAAAGAAACGCTGGAGGGGCTTTCCGGTGACGACCGTAAGGTGACAGGCAGGATTGCCACAGGAAAATTGGCAGCGCCTTTTATCGCACGCTATATAAAAGAGATCCAGAAGAAATATCCCAATGTGCAGATTCCGGTCACAACCATCGAGAATCGTTTTTTCGGTGAAAAGATCACAGTGTCTGGCCTGATCACCGGGCAGGATCTGAAAGAGCAGCTTTCCGGTCTTGACCTTGGAGAGAAGCTTCTGATCCCATGCAGCATGCTGAAAGGTGATGAGGAGATTTTTCTGGATGACATGACACTGGAAGAGCTTTCGGAAGCGCTGAACACAGAAATTGTAATCGTAGACACAGGAGGACGTGATCTGGTGAAAGCTGTGATCAACCCTCCGGAACATAAACAAACAAGAAGGAGACAGATTTATGAGCAAACCAGTAGTAGCGATAGTGGGAAGGCCTAATGTAGGCAAATCCACTCTGTTTAACGCTCTGGCAGGTGACAATATTTCCATAGTAAAGGATACACCAGGAGTAACCCGTGACAGGATTTATGCAGATGTCACATGGCTTGACAGGACATTTACTCTGATCGATACAGGCGGAATCGAGCCGGACAGCAGCGATATCATTCTCTCCAGAATGAGAGAGCAGGCACAGATCGCCATTGATACGGCAGACGTGATCATTTTTATCACAGATGTTCGCCAGGGTCTTGTGGATTCCGATGCCAAGGTGGCAGATATGCTCCGCCGCAGCGGCAAGCCGGTACGTCTTGTAGTTAACAAGGTAGACAGCCACCAGAAATATATGATGGACGTATATGAGTTTTACAATCTTGGAATCGGAGAACCGATTCCGATTTCCGCAGCTAACAGACAAGGCCTTGGAGATATGCTGGATGAGGTGATCAAAGAGTTCCCGGATAAGAGTGAAGAGGAAGATCAGGATGATATTCCGAAGATCGCCATTGTAGGAAAGCCGAACGTGGGAAAATCTTCTCTGATCAACAAGCTTCTTGGAGAGGAGCGTGTGATCGTATCCAATATTGCAGGAACCACACGTGATGCTATAGACACAAAGGTTACCTGGAACAAAAAAGATTATATTTTTATCGATACTGCAGGACTTCGACGCAAGGGTAAGGTAAAAGAAGAGATCGAGCGCTATAGTGTTATCCGTACTGTGACAGCTGTAGAGCGTGCAGATGTGGTTGTAGTTGTGATCGATGCCTCCGAGGGCGTTACCGAGCAGGATGCTAAGATCGCGGGAATCGCTCATGACAGAGGAAAGGGTATCATCGTAGCGGTAAATAAATGGGATGCCATTGAGAAAAATGACAAGACCATCTACAAGCATACGGAAAAGATCCGTCAGATCCTTTCCTTTATGCCATATGCACAGATCATCTTTATCTCTGCAAAAACAGGTCAGAGACTTCCAAAGCTTTTCGAAAATATCGATACAGTTATCGAAAATCAGACACTTCGTATCCAGACAGGTGTTCTTAATGAGATCCTTTCTGAGGCAGTCGCTCTTCAGCAGCCGCCGTCTGACAGAGGAAGAAGACTGAAGATCTTCTATATGACACAGGTTGCGGTAAAACCGCCGACATTTGTTATCTTTGTCAATGACAAGGAACTGATGCATTTTTCCTATGTAAGATATCTGGAGAACAAGATCAGGGATGCATTTGGATTTTCCGGAACTTCCCTGAAATTTATCATCCGCGAGCGCGGGGAAAAGGAATAAAAGTATGGAACGTATTATTTGTCTTGTTATCGGTTATGTATGCGGGCTTTTTCAGACAGGCTATATTATTGGAAAAGTCCACAAGACAGATATCAGAGATCATGGCAGCGGGAATGCGGGTACTACGAATGCCTTCCGGACCTTTGGAAAGAAAGCGGGAGCGATCACCCTGCTGGGAGACTGCCTGAAGTGTGTACTGGCTATTGTGATCGTGAGAATGGTTTATGGAAATTCCATGAATGGTATCCTTCCGCTTCTTACCCTTTATGCAGCATTGGGATGTATCCTCGGCCACAATTTTCCGATTTCTATGGAATTTCGCGGTGGAAAGGGAATTGCTGCTTCTGTGGGTATGATCATTGCTTTTGACTGGCGGATATTTATTGTATGTGCAGTTGTCTTTTTTGCACTGTTCTTTACAACTCATTATGTATCGCTTTGCTCTCTCAGTGCATATGCGGTGGCTTTTATCCTGGTCCTGGTTTTTGGACATATGGGAAAATATGGGATGGATCAGGCGCATACTGTTGAGCTTTATATCGTGATGGCAGTTCTTACAGCAATGGCGTTCTACAGACACAGGGCAAACATTGTAAGACTGTTTCATGGAACAGAGAATAAGGTGTTTTTAAGCAGTAAGAATAAAAAATAAGAGGTAAGATTTATGGCAAAAATCAGCGTACTGGGTTCGGGGAGCTGGGGATTAGCCCTGGCACTCCTGTTGCATAATAATGGCCATGAAGTCCTTCTTTGGTCAGCAAGACCGGAGAATGCCCGGAAACTCCGGGAAAAAAGAGAAAATCCTGACAGGCTTCCGGGGGTGCGGCTTCCGGATGAAATCGATGTCCTGACAGATCTGGAGCGTGCGCTTAAGGATGTGGATGTAACAGTTCTGGCAGTAGCTTCCCCGTATATCCGGAGTACTGCACACAAGATGGCATCGTTTGTATGCAGGGACCAGAAGATCGTCAATGTTGCAAAAGGTATTGAGGAAAAGACACTGAAAACACTCAGCGAGGTGATTGAAGAAGAAATCCCGCAGGGTAATGTAGCTGTACTTTCCGGTCCAAGCCATGCGGAAGAAGTAGGACGCGGACTTCCTACAACCTGTGTGATCAGCGCACATACACAGGAAACTGCGGAATACCTTCAGAGCATTTTTATGAGCCCTGTGTTCCGCGTGTATACAACACCGGATATCCTTGGGGTGGAACTTGGCGGAGCACTGAAAAATGTGATCGCACTGGCAGCAGGTACTGCCGACGGCCTTGGATATGGAGATAATACCAAGGCGGCACTGATCACCAGGGGAATCACGGAAATAGGAAGACTTGGTAAAAAAATGGGGGCGCAGATGGAAACCTTTTACGGCCTGTCCGGGATCGGCGACCTGATCGTGACTTGTGCAAGTAAGCATAGCCGTAATCGAAAGGCCGGATATCTGATCGGCCAGGGATATACGATGGAAGAAGCTATGAAAGAAGTGCAGATGGTTGTGGAAGGTGTTTATTCTGCAAGAGCTGCAAGAGAGCTTGCGGAGAAATATGAGGTGGAGATGCCTATCATAACGGAAGTGAACCGCGTACTGTTTGAAGGAAAATCAGCAGCGGAAGCAGTAATGGACCTGATGCTGCGTGATAAAAAAGTGGAAACGCCCATGCTCCCGTGGGAAAATGCGTGAGCGGATCAGTTAAATATTTCCGGGTTTCAGATATGTGAAATGCTAAGCTGGGAATAACAGGATCGCCGTATCAACTGAAAAGAAAAAATAAAAAGATATCTGCCAGAAGATCACTTATGCTCTGACAGATATCTTTTTTGCATTATTATGGAAATTAAAACTGAATATCACGGAGATCTTCTGGAACATGAGAAGTATGCAGATCTTCGTTCAGTGTATCGATGATCGCCATATCTTCATCCTCGATATTGAAGTCAAAGATGTTTCCATTGCTGCGGATTCGTTCCGGGTTGATGGATTTCGGAATGACAGAAATTCCCTTCTGTATTGCCCAGCGAAGCCCGATCTGTGCAGGAGTCCTGGCATATTTGGTCCCCAGAACACACATTACATCATTATCAAAATATGCACCTCTTGCCAGAGGAGCATAAGCCTGTACCTGAATACCGAAAGCCTTGCAATATTCGATCAGTTCAGCAGGGTAACACAAAGGATGGCACTCGATCTGGTTTACAGCAGGAATAACCCCGGATATCTTACGAAGCTCTTCCAGATGCCGGATATCAAAATTACTGACGCCGATACTTAAAGCACGTCCAGATTCCAGAATGGATTCCAGCTCTTTCCAGGTGCTCAAATAGCAGCCGGGAACCGGCCAGTGTATCAGATAGAGATCTACATAACTGACTTTCAGACGGTCGAGACTACGGGAAAAAGCTCCCTGGACATCGCCGAGACGCTGCGCATTGTTCCAGATTTTGCTGGTGATGAAAAGATCTTTTCTGGGAACTCCGCATTTGGCAATGGCACGTCCAACGCTTTCTTCATTTTTATAAACAGAAGCGGTATCGATCATGCGGTAGCCGGCGGAAATAGCAGAAGTGACTGCTGCTTCGGCCTGTACGTCATCGGGCAACTTGTATACGCCAAGCCCCAGAAGAGGCATTTCTCTGTCGTTGTTCAGAAAAACAGTTTCTTTCAAAATAATTCCTCCTTGTATGTTCTGCTTTCCATGCTTTTGCTATTATAGCACAAAAATATGAAAGAATCACATCAATTATATTACAAAAGTGATAAAGCTTAGAGTTGGACAGACGCGCAGACTGGGTAATAAGTTGTGGTTTGAAGAGACTAACTTCGTTAAAAATGAAACAATCGAGTTAATTTACTGTCAAAGTTTTTGGAAAAATAGGAAAAACAGCATATAATTTTGGCTATATTTTATAATTATTTTCTTGATAATAACAGTGAAAAGATGTATAATAAATTTAATTGATAAATTCTTGTCATGAGAGTGTCCGCCCGGCGGATACAGGAAAGGGGTATTTATGCATTTAATCAAAGATGAGAATGGCAATCTTGTTCAGCATGGACATGCAGACAGCCATGAACATACACATGAGCACACCCATGAGGACGGTGTGACTCACAGCCATACACACAGCCATGCGGAAGGAGATAACCATTGTCATACACACGGTGATGGACACTGCGGTTCCTGCGAGAGCGGTGACTGCAAGAATGAGACTGTAGCACTTCTTACCTACATGCTGCAGCATAACGAGCATCATGCCGCAGAACTTGATCAGATGGCTGACAATCTTAAGAAGCTTAACATGGATGCAGCTGCGAAGACGATCAAAGAGGCAGTTGCAGATTTTCAGAAAGGCAATATGAGACTTGGACTTGCCCTTACACTTGTTAAGGAAGAGTTGAAATAAAAACCGACAGAATAGTTTTGACAGCATAGTGGTTAAATGATGCCACTTATTTGGAGGAATGATTATGTGTCTTGCAACAGTATATAAGGAAGAAGATAATTCTGTGATCTTTAAGAATGTAAGCCGGATCGATGTGGACGGAAATAAATTGATCCTTCGAGATATCATGGGAGATGAGCGCGTGGTAGAAGGCAGTATCCTTATGGTGGATCTTGCAAACAGCATCGTGAAACTGCAGTGTGACTGATACAAATACGTGGAGGACGATCAATGAAATTATCTGAAGCAATGAGAGAAAAAATGCTGCTTTCCTTTGAACTTTTTCCGCCAAAGACAGAAAAAGGTATGGCAAACCTGCCGGGAACCATTGAACATCTCATGAAGTATAGACCGGAGTATATTTCCTGTACATACGGTGCCGGCGGCGGAAATGTCGGTGCCAACAGGGAAGTATGCCAGATGATCAGGAATGCAGGAACTGTTCCTGTAACACACTTCACAGTGATCAAGAACACAAAAGAAGGAATCAGACAGCAGTTGGAACAGTATCTGGCAGATGGCGTTGACCATATGCTGGCACTTCGCGGAGATATTCCACTTGGTGAGACAACAACCTGTGGAGACTTCAATTATGCGACAGACCTTGTTAAATTTGTCCGTGATGAATTTGACGATAAGTTCGAGATCGCAGTAGCCGGTTCACCGGAAGGCCATATCGCATGCAGAAGCTTGGATGCTGATATTGCTGTTTTGAGACAGAAACAGGACAATGGTGCTGATTATATCATGACCCAGCTCTGCTGGGATATGGAACAGTTTAAATACTGGTTGGACGCTATCCGCGAGGCTGGAGTGACAATGCCTGTAGATGTTGGTGTAATGCCAATCCTGGATCAGGCAGCTACCATTAATATGGCTCTTTCACGTAATGGCTGTGTAATGGACAGTGAGCTTTGCAGGCTGATCTCCAGAAACTGGCTGTTCCCGAATCCGTTTAACGCTAAAGATGCTGATGGTAAACCATTTGACATGTTCTATGAGGACAAGGTTAAACGATTCAAAGAAGAAGGAATCGAATACACCATCAGACAGATCGATGAGTATCGCGCTCTTGGTGTTGACGGTATCCATCTTTATGCATTAAACAAATGGAAAGATGTATCCGAGATCATTGACAGATCCGGACTTCGTACACTTATCTAACCATCAACGAAATAAATAAGAATTCCGGCACGATGCGGAGGTGCCAGAACAGTATCAGGCACCTCCCTTATGCGCCGGCATAACAGATATAAAATCAGGAGGTGCCCGTTTTATGGCACATGTTATTGCAGTCGCAGGAAAAGGCGGCGTTGGAAAAACTACATTATGCGGAATGCTGATCCAGTATCTCTGCGAAAAGAAAAAAGGACCTGTACTGGCGGTAGATGCAGATGCCAATTCAAATCTGAACGAGGTTCTTGGTGTAGAAGTAGATACGACTCTTGGCGATGTCCGTGAGGAGATCGCACATGCTGAGATGACAGAGAAAAGTCCGATCCCCAAAGGAATGTCCAAGGCAGATTATGCAGAGGTACGTTTTGAGGATGCTCTTGCAGAGGAAGATGATTATGATCTTCTTGTGATGGGAAGAACCCAGGGAAAAGGCTGCTATTGCTTTGTAAATGGTCTGCTTCAGGCACAGCTTGCCAAATACCAGAAAAATTATCCGTATATTGTTGTGGATAACGAAGCTGGAATGGAACATATCAGCAGAGGAATTCTTCCGAGCATGGAGACAGCAATTCTTGTAAGTGACTGCTCCAGAAGAGGCGTTCAGGCAGTTGGCAGGATCGCAGAACTTATTAAGGAATGCGATATGAAGCCTTCCAGAGTAGGTCTTATTATCAATCGCGCGCCAAAAGCAGAACTGAATTCAGGAATCCTTGAGGAAATCCGGAATCAGGGACTCGATCTGATCGGTGTGGTGCCACAGGATGAGGCAGTTTATGAATATGACTGCGATGGTAAACCAACCGTTACTCTTCCTGAGGATAATCCGATGAGAAAAGCAGCTTTTGAAATTTTTGATAAATTAGGTTTATAACGAAATATAAACCTTTTTTTAAAAAAGAAAATAACCCATGGGTGGGGATGGGTTCCTGCCCTGGGCTTATTATAAAAAGAAAAATAAAAATAGATGTGCTATTAAAGGAGGTCTATAATGAGTGAATTCAAATTAACTACAGTGGAGGAATTTGAAGCCGCTACAGCCCGTCTTCTCGAGACAGGTGCAAAGGTAGGAGCAGATGCATGGCAGATCCGTGCAAAGAACCAGACTCCGCACTGTAAATTCGGTGAGCAGGGTATCTGCTGCCGTATCTGTGCAATGGGACCGTGTCGTATTACACCGAAGGCTCCAAGAGGAATCTGCGGATGTGATGCTCATGGTATCGTAGGAAGAAACTTCCTTAAATTTACAGCCGGTGGTGCAGCTACTCACTCCGATCATGGTCGTGAGATTTGCCATACACTGTACTGTGCAAAAGAGGGCGGAAATTATCAGGTAAAAGATCCTGAGAAACTGCTTCGCATCGCTAAAGAGTGGGGCGTGGAAACAGAAGGCAAGGATATCTATGATCTGGCTCATGAGATGGCTGAGATCGGTCTTATGGAATATGGTAAACCGTTCGGATATCAGAGATTCCTTGACAGAATGCCTGCAGGACAGAAAGAAAAACTGATTGAGAACGAAATCGCACCACGTGCTATCGACCGTGAGGTTGCAAGCTCCCTGCATATGTCTCATATGGGATGTTCATCTCTTCCGGAAGCACTTGTAAAACAGTCTATTCGCTGCGGTATGGCTGATGGATGGGGCGGTTCCATGATGGGAACAGAGTTCTCTGATGTATTATTCGGAACTCCGAAGCCACTTGATACAGAGGCTAACCTTGGAGTAATGGTTGAAGAGAACGTAAACATTGTTGTACACGGACATGATCCGAGTCTTTCTGAGATGATCTGTGAGTATGCAGACAGCAAAGAAATGATCGATTATGCAAAATCTGTAGGAGCAAAAGGAATCACCGTTTCCGGTGTGTGCTGTACTTCTAACGAGGTAGCTATGCGTCGTGGTGTTCCGATGGCTGGTAACTTCCTGCAGCAGGAGAACGTAGTACTGACAGGTGCCTGCGAGGCGATCGTAGTTGATGTTCAGTGTATCTTCCCTGCATTAGGACCTCTGAGCAAATGTTTCCATACTAAATTTGTTACAACTTCTCCGATCGCTCAGATGCCGGATTCTGAATTTATCAGATTCAACGCTGAGACAGCAGGAGAAAATGCAAAAGCAATCGTTAAGATGGCTATCGATAACTTCAAGAACAGAAAACCTGAGCTTGTACATATCCCGCAGCTGAAACAGAAAGCTACTGTTGGTTACTCAGTAGAAGCAATCGTCAAAGTTCTTGATGGTGTTACAAACTCTCAGGTTGACGTAACAGGAACAACCAAACCATTACTTGAGTGCATCACTTCCGGTGTTATCCGTGGTGCTGTTGCTATGGTTGGATGTAACAATCCTAAGATCCGTCCTGACTATGCACATATCGAACTGATGAAGAAGTGTATCGCAAATGATATCATTATCATCGCTTCCGGATGTTCCGCACAGGCAGCTGCTAAAGCTGGTCTGATGGACAAATCCGCAAGAGATCTCTGCGGTGCAGGTCTGAAACGTGTCTGTGAGCTGGCTGATATCCCACCAGTACTTCATATGGGATCCTGCGTAGATATCTCCCGTATGATGATCCTGGCTGCTGAACTTGCAAAAGATGCAGGACTTCAGATCAATCAGCTTCCTGTAGTAGGATGTGCTCCTGAGTGGATGTCTGAAAAAGCTGTATCCATCGGTAACTACGTAGTTGGTACTGGTATTGATACATTCCTTGGCGTTGATCCATATGTTTCCGGTTCTTCAGAAATGTGCGAGCTTCTTACAGAGGGAACAAGAAAATGGACAGGTGCTGCTTACACAGTAGAGACAGACATCGAGAAATTAGTTGATCTTATGATCGAGAGAATTGAAGAGAAGAGAACAGCATTAGGAATCTAATCCGTTGCGATCTTTAAAATGTTATAAAAGGTGGAAGACGTAAAATGAAAATAGCAGTAACCGGTAAAGGCGGAGTAGGAAAGACAACTTTCGCAGCAACACTTGCAAGACTATACGCAGATGAGGGAAAAAAAGTCCTTGCGGCGGATGTGGATCCGGATGCGAACCTGGGTCTTGCCCTTGGATTTGACGAGGAAACCTTGGACTCTATTGTTCCAATCTCAAAAATGCGTAAGCTCATAGAAGAACGCACCGGAGCCAACAGCCAGAATCAGTTTTATAAACTGAACCCAAAGGTAGACGATATTCCGGATACTTATGGAAAAACCTGTAATGGCGTAAAGCTGCTTGTCCTTGGAACTGTGGAAACAGGTGGAGGCGGATGCGTCTGTCCTGAACATGTGATGCTTAAAAGAGTGATCAATAACCTTGTGATCCACAGAGATGATGTGGTGATCATGGATATGGAGGCCGGCCTGGAACATCTGGGCCGGGGCACCACGGAGAGCATGGATGAATTTATTGTAGTGCTCGAACCAGGGGCAAGAAGTGTACAGACATATAAGAATGTTAAACGTCTTGCAAAGGATCTGGGAGTTTCTCAGGTTAAGGTCGTGGCCAATAAGGTAAGAAATCCGGAGGATGAGGAATTTATCCGGAGTAAGATCCCGGCAGAGGATCTGCTTGGAATGATCCACTACAATACAGAAGTTATAGATGCTGATCGTCAGGGAAAATCTCCCTACGATTTCAGTGAAACTGTAACAGCTGAAATCAGAAAAATCAAAGACAAAATTGATCAGAATTCAATTCTGTAAAAATAGGAGGTATTACAGTGACTTTATTTGATAGAGTATTCGGCGGAAACGATGCTGTATATGGTTTAACAGAGGGTGCTATTGACGGCGCGATCGCTCAGTATGGCGAAGACAAAGCTGTCAGCTTCCCGAATACCGCTTACAGCCTTCCTTGCTACTATGCTGTAACAGGAACAAAAGTTACAACATTAAAAGAATTAAAAGAAGCTCTTGGCGTTGTAAAAACACTTATGACAAGAGAGAAAAGACTGAACGATGCATTCATGTCCGGTGTTGCTACAGCACTCTGCGCAGAGTTCATCGAGGTTCTGAAATATATCGACGGAGCAACTCCTTACGAAGAGCCATGCTATGGACATCTTGGTGATGCTGTTATCCGTGAGCTCGGTGTACCGCTTGTAACAGGCGATATCCCAGGTGTTGCTGTTATCCTTGGTGCTGCTCCTACTACAGAAGAGGGTGTTGCTCTTGTAAAGAGCTATCAGGCACAGGGTATCCTGGTAACACTTGTTGGCGGAATCATTGATCAGGTTGCAGAAGCCGGAATGAAGACAGGTGCCAACGTTCGTGTTATTCCTCTTGGAAAAGATGTTACATCTGTTGTTCATGTAGTTTCCGTTGCGATCCGTGCAGCTCTGATCTTCGGTAACGTAACACCTGGAGATGCAGGAACACTTATGAAATACACAATGGATCGTGTACCGGCATTTGTTAACGCATTCAAACCTCTGGATGATGTGATCGTAGCATGCGGTGCAGGCGCTATCGCACTTGGATTCCCGGTTGTTACAAATGAGACAGAGAATATCTTCCGTGTACCGAAGAGCCTTATCGTTCAGGAGGACGTAAGCAAATTTAACGCTACTTCTCTTGAGGCGCGTGATATTAAGATCAAGATCACAAATATTGATATTCCGGTTGCTTTCGCATCTGCATTCGAGGGTGAGATCATCCGTCGTAAAGATATGCAGGTTGAGTTCGATGGCTCCCGTGTAGACTGTGCAGAGCTTGTACAGACCTGTGATGCTTCTGAGATCGAGGATCACAAGATCACAGTAATCGGACCTGAAGTAGATGAGATGGAATTCGGCAGCAAGAACAGCATTGCATATGTTGTTAAAGTTGCAGGTAAGAATATGCAGTCTGACTTTGAGCCGGTTATCGAGCGTAAATTCCACAACTACATCAACTGTATCGAGGGTGTATACCATACAGGACAGCGTGATATGCAGCGTATCCGTATCAGCATTGATGCATTTAATGCAGGCTTCAGAATCAAACATATCGGTGAGGTTCTTTATGCATCTGTTAAGAATGAGTTCGATGCGGTTGTTGATAAATGTGAGGTTGTTATCTATACAGATCCTGCTGAGTGTACAAGAATCCGTCATGAGGTTGCAATTCCGATCTTTGACAAACGTGATGAGCGTCTTGATACTCTGACAGATGAGTCTGTTGACGTATATTACAGCTGTATCCTTTGCCAGGCATTCGCACCAAGCCACGTATGTGTAGTAACACCTGAGAGACTTGGTCTTTGCGGTGCGGTTTCATGGCTGGATGCAAAAGCTACACATCAGCTTGACCCAGCTGGTCCTTGCCAGATCATCACAAAAGAGCGTCCGATCGATGAGAATCTTGGTTCTTATGAGGACGTTGATGAGGCAGTTCAGAAATTCTCCCAGGGTGCTCTGGAGCACGTTACACTGTACTCCATCATGCAGGATCCGATGACTTCCTGCGGATGCTTCGAGTGTATCTGTGGTATCGAGCCATTCTCCAACGGTGTTGTTATTGCTAACCGTGAGTATGCAGGCATGACACCACTTGGAATGACATTCCCTGAGATGGCATCCATGACAGGTGGTGGAGTTCAGACACCTGGATTCATGGGACATGGTAAACATTTCATTTCCTCCAAGAAGTTCATGAAGGCTGAGGGCGGTATCGAGCGTATCGTATGGATGCCGAAAGAACTGAAAGAATTCGTAGCTGACAGACTTAATAAGACTGCAAAAGAGCTTTACGGAATCGATAACTTTACAGACATGATCGGTGATGAGACGATCGCAGAAGATCCGGAGACACTGGTTGCATTCCTTACAGAAAAAGGACATCCGGCTCTCGGACTTGATCCGATGATGTAATTTATCAGGGAGAAAGGATGTGCGGACATCCTTTCTCCTGCAAACTGTTAAAAAGTTTGTTGATTTTTTAACAGAAATATAGTGCTGCATCTTGCCAATAACTGGTGCTATGTAGTATAATATAAGAAGCTCTGTAGTTTTTTAATTATTATTTTTAAGGAGGCTAACGAAAAATGCCGTTTAATCAGAAACCACAAAAGTTCAATGCAAAGATTAATGCTGTCACAATCGGAAGCGGAGATAAGACTGTGACAATTGGTGGGGATTGTACATTCCCATTTTATTCCTTTGACGCAGAGTCAGAGAACTGCCCGAAGATCGGTGTAGAGATCTCTGATATGGGTCTTGAGGGCGTATCTGAAGGTATCAAAGCTTACTATGAAGGCGCTACTACAATGGCTGACATTGCTAAGAAAGCTGCAGCTATGGAGGGTGCTGACTTTGTTGCACTTATTCTTGAGGGCGGCGACCCGAACGGTGTTAACAAATCTATCGATGAGCTGATCGCAGTTGTTAAAGAAGTTGCAGATGCAGTTGACTGTCCACTGGTTGTAGAGGGCTGCAAGAATGTTGAGAAGGATGCAGAGCTCCTTCCGAAGGTTGCAGAGGCTCTTCAGGGCAGAAATGCACTGATCCTTTCCGAGAAAGAGGAGAACTACAAAGCGATCGGTGCAGCAGCAGGTCTTGCTTACAATCAGATCGTAGGCGCTGAGTCTGCCGTTGATATCAACCTTGCTAAACAGCTTAACGTTGTTACTACACAGCTTGGTGTAGATGCTAAGAAGATCGTTATGAATATCGGTAGTGCAGCAGTTGGTTATGGATATGAGTACGTAGTATCTACTATGGACCGTATCAAAGGTGCCGCTTTAGGCCAGAATGATAACATGCTGCAGATGCCTATTATTACACCTGTATCCGCTGAGACATGGAATGTTAAAGAGGCAATGGCTTCTGAAGCAGACATGCCGGCATGGGGACCACAGGACGAGCGTGGAATCGACATGGAAGTTGAGACAGCAGCAGCTGATCTTGCAGCTGGTTCTGATGCAGTTATCTTAAGACATCCGGAATCTGTTAAGACAATTTCCAAGCTGATCAAAGCACTTGCGTAATAAATAGGAGGATAAAGAGCTATGGCACTGAATGGTATTCAGATCTTTAAATTAACACCAAAGAAAAACTGTAAGGAATGTGGATGCCCTACATGTATGGCTTTCTCTATGAAAGTTGCACAGGGCGCTATGAAAATTGAGCAGTGTCCTCATATGTCCGAGGATGCATTAGCATCTCTTTCTGAGGCAACTGCACCGCCAATGAAAACTATCAAGATCGGAACAGGCGATGGAGAGTTTACACTTGGTGGAGAGACTGTTCTTTTCAGACATGAGAAGACATTTGTAAGCAAAACAAGATATGCCGTATCACTTTGCACATGCATGAGTGATGAAGAAGTAGAAGCAAAACTTGCAGAGATCCCACACGTTGACTATGATCGTATCGGTGAGAGAATGCATGTAGAGCTTGTGTATGTAAACTGCGATGAGAATGCAGATGCTGCAAAATTTACAGCACTTGTAGAGAAGGCTAAAGGTCTTGGAAGAACACTGATCCTTGGCTGTACAGATCCTGAGATCGCAAAAGCTGCCCTTGAAGTATGTAAGGACGGCAAACCGGTTCTTAACGGAGCAAACGCTTCCAACTACGAGGCAATGAGCAAGGTTGCTACAGATGCAGGCGTAGTTCTCGGTGTATCCGGTAAGGACATCAATGAGTTATATGATACTACAGCAGCTATTGAGAAACTTGGCAACAAGAATCTTGTACTTGATACAACAGGAGCTGACATCAAAGAGACCTTTGCAAATACTGTACAGGTTCGTCGTGCAGCTCTTAAGAATCAGGACAGAACATTTGGTTATCCTTCTATCGTTAACCTTGTTAAACTTGCGAAGGGTGACAAACATTTACAGGCAGCACTTGCTTCCATGTTTACTATGAAATATGGTTCTATCATCGTTATGGAGCAGATGACATATGCAGAGGCACTTCCGCTGTTCGGTCTTCGTCAGAACGTATTTACAGACCCGCAGAAGCCAATGAAGGTAGAACCGGGCATTTATCCTCTGAACGGAGCAGACGAGAATTCTCTCGTTGTAACAACAGTAGACTTTGCTCTTACATATTTCGTAGTATCTGGCGAGCTGGAGCGTTCCGGTGTTCCGCTTAACCTGGTGATCAATGATGCAGGCGGACTTTCCGTACTTACATCCTGGGCAGCAGGTAAATTCTCCGGAAACAGCATCTCCGAGTATATCAAAGAGAATGTTGAGCCGAAGGTTAAATGCAGAAGACTGGTTATTCCTGGTAAAGTAGCAGTTCTTAAGGGCGATCTTGAGGCTAAGCTTCCTGGATGGGAGATCATCGTAGGACCAAGAGAAGCAGTACAGCTTGTGAAATTCTTAAAAGACCTTGATGCATAAACTTAAGGTTTAAGAAATCAGCTGTCCGGCAATATCGCCGGCAGTTATAAACGGCTGTGCAGGTTTGCTACACAGCCATATCCTACTAATATGTAAAGGAGAACACGAGTATGGCAAAATTTGTAACAATTGGGGAGAGACTTTCAACAACAGCACCGGCAGTAAATAAAGCATTTACTGAGAGAGATCCTGAGCCGATCATCAAAAGAGCAAAACAGCAGCTTGATGCAGGCGCTACATATCTTGACGTAAATATCGGACCTGCTGAGAACGATGGCGAGGACCTTATGAAATGGGCAGTACAGCTCCTTCAGTCTGAGTTTGACAATGTTCCGCTTGCTCTGGATACTACAAACCAGAAAGCTATTGAGGCTGGTATTTCCGTATACAACAGAAGCAAAGGTAAACCGATCGTAAACTCTGCAGATGCTGGAGACAGAATTTCCAATATCGACCTTGCAGCAGCTAACGATGCGATCTGTATCGCACTTTGCTCTTCCGGTATGGTTGCATCAGACAATGACGAGCGTATGATGCACTGCCAGAACATGCTTGAGAGAGGTCTTGGCCTTGGTATGGAAGCAGAGGATCTCTGGTTTGATCCGCTTTTCCTTGTTGTAAAAGGAATGCAGGACAAACAGATGGAAGTTCTTGAGGCAATCAAGATGTTCTCCGAGATGGGTCTGAACTCCACTGGCGGTCTTTCCAACAACAGTAACGGTATGCCAAAACATATCCGTCCGATCATGGACTCTGCTCTTGTAGCTATGGCTATGATGAATGGTCTTACATCTGCAATCGTTAACCCTAACGACCTTCGTCTTATGGAGACAATCAAATCCTGTGACGTATTCAAGGGTAACACACTTTACGCAGATTCTTACCTTGAGATCTAATTTGGCGTGTGAACAAAACAGGAGCGCTGTTTCAGAGGCTGGGGGCTTCGGCCTTCAGCCTCTTTTTTACTAATATAGTTTAGTCTAACTCCCAACGCCACAGGTGGAAGACGAATAACTTTTACGAGGCGAGAAAGGTGGTTGCCGAATGTTTAAGGTGACTTTTGCTTTTGAAAATGGCAGTACGGTAGAAGCATTTGCCAATGCGGGGGATAATTTACTGGAGGTTGCTCGTAGTGCCAATGTGGCTATCGATGCACCATGTTCCGGAAACGGAGCCTGTGGAAAATGTCGGGTACAGTTAAAAAGCGGAGAACTGGACTCAAAGAAAACTCTTCATATTTCGGATGAAGAATATGGCGCAGGCTGGCGTCTGGCCTGTATGAGCAAGATCAGTGCAGATGTGGAGGTTCTTGTTCCGGATATTGCATCCGCATATAAGAGCCGAATGAAAGTGGCTGATTTGAGCTCAAAAGAAGAAATCGCTATTTTTGAAAATGCCAAGCATGAAGTTGAGATGGCTGGCATAGAACTTACAAACAGTCTTGATGTTGTGGAACTTCAGATGGATATTCCATCACTGGATGATACCATGCCGGATAATGAAAGACTGACCCGTGCACTTCAGAAGTTTATGAACCTGAAGCGTGTCAGAATTCCGTATGCGGTGCTTAAGAAGCTTCCAGATGTACTTCGTGAGAGTAAATTTTCTGTGAAGTGCGTGGTTCGTACAGCACCAAATGACATGTATGTTTATGATATTTTTGACAGTAAGAAAGATGTTGTGATCGGTGGTCTTGCTGTAGATATCGGTACCACAACCGTTTCGGCAGTCCTGATCAATATGGAAACAGGAGAGATCCTGGCCAAGAGTTCTTCCGGAAACGGACAGATCCGTTTTGGTGCGGATGTTATCAACCGTATCATCGAATCTCAGAAACCTGGCGGAAAGAAGAAACTTCAGGACGCGGTGATCAAAGAGACCATTAACCCGATGATCCATGAGATGTGCAGAAGCATTCATTTCCCGGAGAAACAGATCTACCGGATGTGTGTTGCTTCTAATACAACCATGAATCATCTGTTTGCAGGGATCAATGCGGATCCGCTTCGTATGGAACCGTATATTCCTACGTTTTTCAAAACAAATTCCTTGTTTGCATCGGATGTGGGAATTGAGATCAATCCGGATGCACATATTATCATGGCTCCGAATATCGGAAGCTATGTAGGTGGAGATATCACTGCCGGTACACTGGTAAGTATGATCTGGAACAGACCGGAATTTTCTCTGTTTATCGACCTTGGTACTAACGGAGAGCTTGTATTCGGTAATTCCGATTTTATGATGAGCTGTGCATGTTCCGCAGGTCCTGCCTTTGAGGGTGGAGATATCAGCTGTGGTATGCGTGCTACAGACGGTGCTATTGAGGCATGTACCATTGATAAAGAAACTATGGAGCCGACATATAAGGTTGTAGGTGAACCTGGAACCAAACCGGTAGGACTTTGCGGTTCCGGTATCATTGATGTGATCAGTGAACTTTTTATGACAGGAATCATCAATCCGAAGGGAAAATTTGTCCGTGAAGGCAAAAGAATCCGTCACGATCATTATGGTATGGGAAGCTATGTGATCGCGTTTGAAGAGGAAGCCGGTTCTGCCAAGGATGTTGAGATCACAGAAGTAGATATTGATAACTTTATTCGTGCCAAAGGCGCTATTTTCTCAGCAATCCGTACCATGTTGAATTCTCTTGACTTCGATGTTTCCATGATCGACGATGTATATGTTGCCGGTGGAATCGGAAGCGGAATCAATATGGCCAATGCAGTGCATATCGGAATGTTCCCGGATATTCCTCTTGAGAAGTTCCATTACATTGGAAACTCTTCTCTTACAGGTGCTTATCTGATGCTTCATTCCACATCAGCAGAGAAGAAAACCTATGAACTGGCTTCCAATATGACTTACCTGGAGCTTTCTACAGTTCCTACCTATATGGATGAGTTTGTAGGTGCATGCTTTATTCCGCATACGGACACAAATCTGTTTCCGTCTGTTATGGAAGAACAGCAGAAGAGATAAAGCAGACTAAAACAGCAGAGGTAAAACATGGCTTTTAGTATAAATGACTTGAATTATGAAAAAGACAGCAAAGAAAGAATGCCTTGGGAGCATTATACAGAGGAGTTCGCTAAGGCAGACCCGGCAGAAATTGCCGGACGTCTTTCGCTTCCTTATGACGAAGAGAAGAAAGAACTGACTCTGAAATTCCTGGGAAGCGTTTATTATATTTCCTGGCCGGATTTTCAGATAACTCATGAGGAAGATGATGCGGGATTTTATCCTCTTGAGGAAATGCATTATGCAAAGATCCTAGCTATCCGTTTTCTGCTGAACGGGAATGTATCTCAGGGAAGCGGAAGGTTTAAAACATACAGGGAAATGCCCTGGGGAGAGGTTTATCTCCGTCAGTTTGATGGCAGGTGCATCAAACGCCTGGCTTTCACATACGGAAACAGACTTAAGGATTTCAAGGAGATCATGGAACACATCCATGCGGTTCCCGTGGATCATGGAGATATTGCATACCAGGTGGAGATCTTTCCGGGATATGTAGTTCAGATGATCCTCTGGGAGGGCGATGATGAGTTCCCGCCGTCTTCGCAGATCTTGTTTTCCGATAATTTTCCGGTTTCCTTTGCGGCTGAGGATATGGCCGTTATGGGAGACGTTATCATTGGGTCTTTAAAGGCATTTCTGAAATGTCTTTAAAAATGAAAAATAGTTAAGAACAGGATGGGACCTGTTTTTATAGAAATGCAGTTTTAAGGGATTAAAAACTGTAAAAATACCTAAAGGGAGGTAACATTATGGGATTCAAAAGTGACATCGAAATTGCACAGGAGTGCGAAATGCTTCCAATTACACAGATTGCAGAGAAGGCAGGTATTGATGACAAATATCTGGAGCAGTACGGTAAGTACAAAGCAAAAATTGATTACAATCTGTTAAAAGAGAGTGACAAGAAAGATGGTAAGCTGATCCTCGTAACAGCTATCAACCCGACACCTGCAGGAGAGGGAAAAACAACAACAACCGTTGGTCTTGCAGATGCAATGCAGAAAATGGGCAAAAAAGTAATGGTAGCTCTTCGTGAGCCATCCCTCGGACCGGTATTCGGTGTAAAAGGTGGTGCAGCAGGCGGCGGTTATGCACAGGTAGTTCCGATGGAGGATATCAACCTTCACTTTACCGGTGACTTCCATGCGATCGGTGCGGCAAACAACCTTCTTGCAGCAATGATCGACAACCATATCTTCCAGGGCAATGACCTGAACATTGACCCGAGAAAGATCACATGGAGACGTTGCGTGGACATGAACGACCGTCAGCTTCGTAATGTAGTAGATGGTCTTGGCGGAAGAACAAACGGTATGCCTCGTGAAGACGGATACGACATCACAGTTGCATCTGAGATCATGGCAGTTCTTTGCCTCGCAAGTGACATCAAAGACCTGAAAGAGAGACTTTCCAGAATCATCATCGGATATACCTATGGTAAAGTTTCCGAGCAGAAACCGGTAACAGCTGGTGATCTTCATGCAGAGGGTGCTATGACAGCACTTCTGAAAGATGCCCTGAAACCAAACCTTGTACAGACACTGGAGCATGTTCCTGCAATCGTACACGGCGGACCATTCGCAAACATCGCTCATGGATGTAACTCCGTAACAGCTACAAAGATGGCTATGAAACTTGCAGATTATGCTATCACAGAGGCTGGATTCGGTGCTGACCTTGGTGCAGAGAAATTCCTTGACATCAAGTGTCGTATGGCAGGCCTTCATCCAAGCGCAGTTGTTATCGTAGCTACTGTTCGTGCACTGAAATACAACGGTGGTGTTCCGAAGGCAGATCTGAACAACGAGAACCTTGAGGCTCTTGAGAAAGGTCTTCCAAACCTTCTGAAACATGTAAGCAATATCAAGAATGTATACAAACTTCCATGTGTAGTTGCTATCAATGCATTCCCGACCGATACCAAGGCAGAGCTTGACCTGGTTGAGGCAAAATGTAAAGAGCTTGGCGTTAACGTTGCACTTTCCGAGGTATGGGCAAAAGGCGGCGAAGGCGGCATGAAGCTTGCTGAGGAAGTAATCCGTCTTGTTGAGGAGCCGAATGACTTCACATATGCTTATGAGCTTGAGGGATCCATCGAGGATAAACTGAATAACATCGTACAGAAAGTTTACGGTGGTAAGAAAGTTGTTCTTACAGCAAATGCTCAGAAACAGGCAAAACAGCTGGAAACACTTGGATTTGGCAACTGCCCGATCTGTGTTGCTAAGACACAGTACAGTCTGACTGATGATCAGACAAAACTTGGTGCACCGACAGACTTTGAGGTAACAGTACGTAACCTGAAGATTTCCGCAGGTGCAGGATTCATCGTTGCTCTGACAGGTGAGATCATGACTATGCCAGGTCTCCCGAAAGTTCCGGCAGCAACCAAGATCGATGTAGATGAGACAGGTAAGATCACAGGTCTCTTCTAATCGGAACATAAGATCAAAAACAACCGGAGGGGGCTTTTTATAAAGCCCCCAATGGGCTCTAAAGAGTGCTAAAATAAGAATATAAGGAGGAGAGTCCTATGGGATTTTCTACCAGTACATGTACTGAATTTGTCGAGGTATTAAGCTCCAAGGCACCGGTTCCAGGCGGCGGCGGTGCATCTGCCCTTGTAGCTGCTGTTGGTACAGCTCTTGGAAATATGGTTGGAAGCCTTACTGTCGGTAAGAAAAAATATGCAGATGTAGAAGATGAAATGTGGGAGCTGAAAAAGAAATGTGATCAGCTTCAGAAAGATTTCCTTCATCTGATCGAGAGAGATGCGGAAGTTTTTGAGCCTCTTTCCAAGGCTTACGGAATGCCGAGAGAGACAGAAGAAGAGAAGGCTGAGAAGGCTCGAGTAATGGAAGCTGCCCTCAAGGAAGCATGCTCTGTTCCTATGGAGATCATGGAGAAATGCTGCGAGGCTATTGAACTTATCGTTGAGTTCGGAGCAAAAGGTTCTAAGCTTGCAATCAGTGATGCTGGTGTAGGTGCTGCATTCTGCAAAGCAGCTCTTAAGGGAGCAAGCCTGAATGTGTACATTAACACAAAATCTATGGCTGACCGTGCGTATGCAGAGGAATTAAACAAAAAAGCAGACGCTATGCTTGAGAAATATACAAAGATCGCAGACGAGACATTTGACAGTGTTCTCGGAAGACTGAAATAGGAGGAACCAGACAAATGGCAAAGCAGTTATTAGGTAAAGAAGTAACAGCGGCTCTCAATGAAAAGATCAAAGCGAACGTTGCAGAGCTTCAGGCAAAAGGTGTAGATCCTACACTTTGCATTATCCGTGTTGGTGAGAATCCAAGCGATATTTCCTATGAGAGAGGTGCTACAAAGCGCTGTGAGACTCTTGGTGTTGCATGTGAGAAAATCCTTCTTCCGGAGGATGTTTCCCAGGATGAGCTTCTTGCAACCATCGATAAAGTAAACAAAGATGACAAGATCCATGGAGTTCTTCTGTTCCGTCCGCTTCCGAAACATCTGGATCAGGCAGTGATCGAGAATGCTCTTGCAGCAGAAAAAGACGTTGACTGTATGACAGATCTTTCCATGTCCGGTGTATTCACAGGCAAAAAGATCGGATTCCCGCCATGTACACCACAGGCATGCATGGAGATCCTGGATCATTACGGAATCGACTGCACAGGCAAAAAAGCTGTTGTGATCGGAAGAAGCCTTGTAGTTGGTAAACCAGCTGCAATGATGCTTGTTAAGAAAAATGCGACAGTTACTATCTGCCACACAAGAACCGTTGATATGCCATCCGTTGCAAAAGAGGCTGACATTGTTATCGTTGCAGCTGGCCGTGCTGGTGTTGTTGGTGCTGATTATGTCAGAGAGGGACAGACAATCATCGATGTTGGTATCAATGTAAACGCTGAGGGTAAACTTTGCGGTGATGTTGATTATGCGGCAGTTGAGCCGATCGTTGATGCGATTACACCGGTTCCTGGTGGAGTTGGAAGTGTTACAACTTCTGTTCTTGTAGGTCATGTAGTTGAAGCTGCAATGAGAAAAGCGCAGTAATAAAGGATTGATTATTTATATATGTACAGATTCCGAAATCGTTTTTGTTTACGGATGATGGTGCTTGCAGGCGTTCTGGTGTTCGGAACGCCTGCAGGTGTTTTGGCAGAGGATGTGGATCATTCCATGGAGGGGCAGATCTCGAAGCCGCAGTCATCCGGAGAGAATAATGCAGATGGTTTTGTGGATGATTCCACAGATAATACTTATGGATATTATACGATCATGGGGTGTACCACAGTGGATGTGGAGGATATGGTGGCGCAGTATGAGGCGCAGAATGTGGAGTATCCTTCGGATATCCTGACAGAGGGTGGTGCACCGGATATTGATACGTTTTGCACGATTGTGATAGAGGAAGCGGATGCAGAGGGTGTCCGTGGGGAAGTTGTTTATGAGCAGGCCATGCTTGAGACCGGATGGCTCCAGTTTGGCGGGGATGCCAGCGCGGGGCAGTTTAATTTTTCCGGGCTTGGAACTACAGGTGGAGGCGTTGCCGGAAATTCTTTTCCGGATGTAAGGACCGGGATCCGGGCGCAGGTGCAGCATCTGAAGGCTTATGCTTCTTCGGAGGAGCTGAACCAGGCTTGTGTGGATAATCGGTTCCAGTATGTTTCCCGTGAGAGTGCGCCTTATGTGGAGTGGCTTGGGATCCAGGAGAATCCTTATGGTGGCGGATGGGCCGCCGGGAGAAGTTATGGATATAAGCTTAGGAGTCTTCTGGCGGAGTTGAAGGGGGAGGAGTATACCTGGCCGGAGAGTACGGAGACGGTGGAGAAGTAGTGGTGGTGGCGAACGGGACGGTAGTGGCGAACGGGACGGCCCGGAAGGGAGTGCGGTACTGTCCGCGGCCGGGCTTCGTCGGCGGCTGGATCTAAGGCGCCGGGATTCTGCTAAAACCATTTTCCAAAAGCCAGAACTCGCGGCTTTTTGCCGCTCAGACAGCTGGCTTTTGAAAAATAACGCAGAAGTCCCGCCGCCTAAGATCCAGCACACCTCCTGCAGAGTCGTCCGCAGACAGTACCGCACTCCCTTCCGGGCCTGTGCGTTGGTTGGGGTAAGTTGTCTGGCTAAACGATAGGATGTGGATGAGGGACGGAGGCGGGCTTTGCCCTGTCCTGGTTGATGAAAAATGGAGATGTAACCTTGATTTTTAATCATCTAGGTTGCATCTCCGTTTTTTATTCAAATTGAAATATTTGGGGAATTATATAGTGGAATATTTTGAGGTAGTTAGTTCAACTCCAGGTTTTCCAGTTCCTGTGAGGGGAGTTTTGGTTCTGAGCCGTCTACGTATTTTTTGAGGGCCTTGGAGGTTTTTGCGAAGCCGGCGTTGGTTCCGGCGCCTCCGATGCAGCCTCCGGGGCAGGCCATTCCTTCGATCATGCAGTTTTTGATCTTGCCGGCCTTTGCCAGAGTGAGGACTTTTTTGCATTCGGCAAGGCTTTCTGCGTGTTCGATGTGGACTGGTACATCGGGATAGTATTCCTTCAGACAGTTTTCGATGGCTCCGGCTACGCCGCCTGCAATGGCGTAGCCTCGTCCTGCTGCGGTTGCGGCCTGGGTTTCTTCCGGGAGCTCTTCGCAGGTGGATGGGGTGATGCTTTTGGCGTCGAACAGGCCCCAGAGTTCCTCGAAGGTGATCACGAAGTCTACATCACTTCTTACGGAATGTCGCATGGCTTCCAGTTTTTTGGAGGCGCATGGTCCGATGAAGACTACTTTCGCATGGGGGTGCTCTTTTTTTACGATCCGGGCAGTTGCCACCATCGGGGTCAGCTCCTGGGAGATGTTGTCGATCATAGCCGGGAAGTATTTCTTTGCCATGACGGACCAGGATGGGCAGCAGGAGGTGAGGAGGAACGGGAGGTGGCCGGTTGCTACTTCTTTGGCGTAGTGGTGTGCTTCAGAGATGCAGCCGATGTCTGCGCCCAGTGCTACCTCATAAATGTTTGAGAAGCCCAGCTGTTTGAGAGCGGAGCGGAATTGGCCCGGGGTGACGTCTTCGCCGAACTGATTGATGTAGGCGGGGGCGATTTCTGCAATGATCTCAGTTCCTTCTCGAAGGGCGTGGGACAGCTGGAAGATCTGGGATTTGTCGGAGATAGCTCCGAATGGACAGCTGACCATGCACATGCCGCAGGATACGCATTTATCCTGGTTGATGGAGGCGCGTCCCTGTTCATCGCTCTCGATGGCTTTTACACCGCAGGCACGTTCGCAGGGGCGTTCTTTATGGGCGATGGCATCGTAAGGACAGACAGCTTTGCATCTTCCGCAATGGATACATTTGTCCTGGTCGATGAAGGATTTTCCGTTTACCATGGAAATGGCGCCTTTGGGGCAGGTGAGTAAACAGGGATGTGCGACACAGCCGCGGCACATGTTGCTGACTTCGTATTTGTTGGATTCGCATGCGGAACATGCGGAAGGGATCACCTGCATAAGAGGTGGTTCATAATATTTCTCGTCAATGTTGCTGGCCTTCACGCCATCGGTAAGGTGGACGGAACGATTTTCCGGGCGGAGGGAAAGTCCCATGGCCAGACGGACACGTTCGCTTGCAACAGCTCTTTCACGATAGATGCTTTCGCGGTATTTCGCGCGTTCCTCTACAATATTGTAGGGAATGGATTCGATATCATGGATCATTGATTCGTCCGTGGATTCAAATCCGATCTTAGCAATTTCGGTAAAAATCTTTCGCCGGATCTGTTTTACTGGTGTGTCAAGATTTCGCATAGATGTTCTCCTTTACAAAATAAATTAATTAAATGTTTTCCACGCACTTTTTATCTATCTTAAAGTAATTGAGAAATAAAATCAATAACCGGCTTTAATGTTTTGGGGCAGAAACAAAGAGCAGATTTGTATCTTTATTATCAAGACTGTTAAAAATTGAACATATTTTATGGAAAATAGATACAAAATCAGTAAGCCGTTGTAAACATTTCGATATATTCTGAAAAAAGCAAAAAAACTGCTTGTGAAAAATGACGATATAAGTTATAATTGAAAGCATGAAATAGTGCAAAATAATGATTTGCATAAATGCGCGGCACTGACAGAGTGTTAAAGCATTAACCTGTAGTGGAACAGGTTGATCAAGTGGAAAATCTATGAGAAACAAGGAGGGAACCGAATGTTAGACCAGACGTATTACAGAAAAACGGACGAGATCATCGAGCACTACGGCCGGAAAGCTGCATCACTGATTCCGATCATGCAGGATATTCAGGCTGAGTACCGTTATCTTCCGGGAGAGCTTCTTACTTATGTTGCGGAACAGATTGGTGTAAAAGAAGCGAAGGCGTACAGTGTAGCTACTTTCTATGAAAACTTTTCCTTTGAGCCGAAGGGCAAGTACATCATCAAGGTATGTGACGGTACTGCCTGTCATGTACGTAAGTCCATGCCTGTAAAGGAAGCAATGCTGAAGGAACTTGGACTGAGTCATAAGAAGCATACTACAGATGATATGATGTTTACCGTTGAGACAGTTTCCTGTCTTGGTGCCTGCGGACTTGCACCGACACTGACTGTAAATGATGAAGTTCACCCGAAGATGACTCCTGAGAAGGCTGTTGAGCTTTTAAATGAATTGAGAGGTGAGAGCGTATGAGTATAACCAGTATGGAAGATCTGAAAAACAAACAGGCTGAGGTTAAGAAGAATCTTGATGGCTATACCTGCCGTGTTCTCGTCTGTTCCGGTACCGGATGTATTGCTTCCGGTGCTCAGAAGATTTATGAAGAAATGTCAAGACTCTGTGAGGGAATCGAGGGTGTTGCGGTTGAGATGCAGAAGGATGTTCCTCATGTAGGAATCGTTAAGACCGGATGCCAGGGCTTATGTGAACTGGGTCCTCTTATGAGAATTGAACCCTATGATTATCAGTATGTACATGTTCAGGTAGACGACTGTCGCGAGATCGTAGAGAAGACCGTGATCTGCGGACTGCCTGTTGAGCGTCTGTTTTATCGTCATAATGATGAGGCCTGTCCACATCCCAGTGACATTCCGTTCCTGAACCAGCAGACAAGGATCGTTCTTGAGAACTGTGGCAAGATCGATGCAGAGTCCATTGATGAATATATTTCCGTAGGCGGCTTTTCCGCAATGGCGAAGGCGTTCTTTGAAATGACCCCACAGGGTGTTATCGACGAGATCTCGAAGTCTGGTCTCCGCGGCCGTGGCGGTGCAGGTTTCCCTGCAGGCAAGAAATGGTCACAGGTTGCACGCCAGTCGGAAAAAGTCCGTTATGTAGTATGTAACGGTGATGAAGGTGACCCGGGAGCATTTATGGATGGTTCCGTAATGGAAGGTGATCCTTACAAGATGATCGAGGGTATGGTGATCGCTGCCTATGCAGTAGGTGCAGAAGATGGTTATATTTATGTGCGTGCCGAGTATCCTCTTTCTGTACAGAGACTTCGAATGGCTATTGAACAGGCAGAGTCCTATGGCCTTCTTGGTGATAATATCCTTGGTTCCGGTATTAATTTCCACTTACATATCAATCGCGGTGCCGGAGCGTTCGTATGTGGTGAAGGTTCTGCCCTGACTGCTTCTATCGAAGGCAACAGAGGTATGCCTCGAGTAAAACCTCCGAGAACGGTTGAGCAGGGCCTGTGGGGTAAACCTACGGTTCTGAATAACGTAGAGACTTATGCCAACGTACCGAAGATTATCCTTCAGGGAGCAGACTGGTTCCACACCATCGGTACAGAGGGAAGCCCTGGAACCAAGACTTTCTCACTTACCGGTTCCATTGAGAACACCGGTCTTATCGAGGTTCCAATGGGAACAAGCCTCCGTCATATCATTTATGACATCGGTGGTGGTCTTAAGAGTGGTGCTGCATTTAAGGGTGTACAGATCGGTGGTCCTTCCGGTGGATGTCTGATCGACGATCAGATCGATCATCCGCTTGATTTTGATTCTGTTAAGAAGCTGGATGCCATCATGGGTTCCGGTGGACTTGTTGTTATGGATGAGAATACCTGTATGGTAGAGGTTGCGCGTTTCTTCATGAGCTTTACACAGCGTGAGAGCTGTGGTAAATGTGTTCCCTGCCGTGAGGGTACCAAACGTATGCTTGAGATCCTGGAGAGAATCGTTGCAGGTAAGGGTGAGCTTTCCGATCTGGATGAGCTGGAAGAACTTGCAAACATGGTTCAGAGCATGGCCCTGTGCGGACTCGGTAAGAGTGCACCGCTTCCGGTCATCAGTACTCTGAAGCGTTTCCGTGACGAATATGTAGAGCATATCGTAGATAAAAAATGTCGTGCGAAGGTCTGCACGGCGCTCCGTCAATTCCATATCAATCCTGAGTTCTGTATCGGCTGCGGCAAGTGTGCAAAGAACTGTCCGACTGGTGCGATTTCAGGAAAGATCAAGCATCCACATGTAATCAACAACGACGTATGTATCAAATGCGGATCCTGTAAGGATAACTGTAACTTTGATGCGATTTATGTGGAAGCATAGAAGGGAGGATATCTTATGGGTACAATGACAATTGACGGAAGAAAAGTAGAATTTACTGACGAAAAAAATGTCCTGACAGTCATCAGGAATGCCGGTATCAATATCCCCACACTGTGCTATCATTCAGAGGTTTCCACCTTTGGTGCCTGTCGTCTCTGTACAGTTGAGGATGACAGAGGCAAAACATTTGCCTCCTGTTCCGAGCAGCCGAGAGACGGAATGGTTATCTATACCAACTCCGGTCGTATTAAGAAATATCGTAAACTGATCGTGGAGCTGCTTCTTGCAGCACATTGCCGTGACTGTACAACCTGTGTAAAGAGCGGCGAATGTATCCTGCAGGAGCTGGCACATCGCCTTGGCGTGCGGGATATCCGTTTTGAAAATACAAGAGAACAGCACGAGATCGATGACAGTTCACCGTCCATCATCCGTGATCCGAACAAATGTATCCTCTGCGGCAACTGTGTACGTGCCTGCGAGGAACTTCAGGGAATCGGAGCTCTTGGATTCGCATTCCGTGGAACAGAGGCCATGGTCATGCCTGCATTCAATAAAAAGATTGCTGAGACACAGTGTGTAAACTGTGGTCAGTGCCGTGTTTACTGTCCGACAGGTGCCATCTCCATCCGTACACATATGGATGAGGTTTGGGATGCACTTGCGGACAAGGATACCCGTGTGGTTGCCCAGATTGCGCCGGCAGTCCGTGTAGCAGTTGGTGATCACTACGGCCTCACAAAGGGCAGAAGTGTTATGGGTAAAATCGTTAACGCGCTTCACAGAATGGGCTTTGACGAAGTATACGATACCACATTCAGTGCCGACCTTACCATCATGGAAGAGACCAAGGAGTTCCTAAACAGAGTGGAGAAGGGTGAGAATCTTCCGCTTCTGACTTCCTGCTGTCCTGCATGGGTGAAGTTTATCACTGATCAATATAAAGAATATGTTCCGAACATTTCTACCTGCCGTTCCCCACAGGGAATGATGTCTGCGGTTATCAAGGAATACTTCCGTGATCCGGAGCATGCAGCAGGCAAGAAGACCGTTATGGTTTCCATTATGCCATGTACAGCCAAGAAGGCAGAGGCAATCCGCCCCAACAGCTTTACCGATGGCGAGCAGGATACCGATATCGTTATCACAACCACAGAGCTTCTCCGCATGATCGATAACTTTGGTCTTGATTTTGCAACACTGGATCCGGAAGCATGCGATATGCCGTTTGGATTTGGTTCCGGCGGTGGTGTTATCTTCGGTGTTACCGGTGGTGTTACCGAGGCAGTTCTTCGAAGACTGAGCCCGGATCACAGCAAGGAAGCCATGCATGAGATTGCAGAGTGCGGTGTTCGTGGTGAAGAGGGAATCAAGGAATTTACCGTACCGTACAAGGGAATGGATATCAATGTATGCGTAGCCAGTGGCCTTGCAAATGCAAGAACCGTTATGGAACGTGTAAAGAACGGCGAGGCAAACTATCATCTGATCGAGGTTATGGCATGCCGCCGTGGATGTATCATGGGTGGTGGTCAGCCGACCAGATCCGGTGACAGGACCAAGGCAGCCAGAGCAAGAGGTCTGTACAATGCAGACAATACCATGATCATCAAGAAATCCGATGAGAACCCACTGGTTCTGGAGCTTTATGAGGGACTCCTCAAAGGCAAAGAGCATCATCTGCTTCACAATGAGTTCTATATCAAAGACTGATATGAGGAATACAAAGGGCTGCTGTTCCCGGTGAACAGCAGCATATAAGAAGCCTTCCGGGCATATACTGTGGTATGCGGGAACTGTCTTTTTTAAGACGTTTCCCGGAACTTACAGGCCAGTATATGCAGGGAGGCTTTTTTATATGGAAAACTTTCAGGTTTACCGTGATATCCAGGCGCGGACGGGCGGGGATATCTACATAGGGGTTGTGGGACCGGTCCGTACAGGAAAATCCACATTCATCCGGAGATTTATGGAGCTGATAGCACTGCCATCGATCAGCGAGGGAAAAAGAGCAGAACTTCAGGATGAACTGCCATTAAGCGGTGCCGGAAAAATGATCACCACCGTAGAACCCAAATTTATTCCAAAAGAAGCAGTGGAAGTATCCATAGGGGAAAACCAGAAAATCCGGGTAAAACTCATTGACTGTGTGGGCTTTCTGGTAAAGGATGCATCTGGAAATGTGGAAGAAGGCAGGGAGCGGATGGTCAAAACTCCCTGGCAGGAAAAAGCAATCCCGTTCCATGATGCAGCCCGCATTGGAACGGAAAAAGTGATCAGCCAGCATTCCACCATTGGGATTGTAGTCACAACAGACGGAAGTTTCGGGGAGATTCCCAGAGAAAATTTTATCCCGGCAGAGGAACAGACCATAAAAGAACTGAAAGTCCAGGGAAAACCCTTTCTGATCCTGGTAAACTCCCAGACTCCCTACAGTGAGGAAACCGGAAAAACTGTAAAACATCTGGAAGAGAAATTTGGAGTATCCGTTCTGGCAGTCAACTGTGAACAGCTTCGAAAAGAGGATGTGACCAGAATCCTGGAGAAGATCCTTTATGAATTCCCGGTCAGTGAGATAGAGCTTTTTGTTCCCAGATGGGTGGAGATGCTTTCTCCGGAACATGAGATAAAGGCGGCTCTGTTAAATGAGATTCGGGAAAAGATGACCAGACTTACTCATGTGCGTGATGTAAGTAGAGAATCAGTATATCTGGAAAGTCCATATGTGGAAGATACATTGCTTGAACAGGTCAGTCTTTCCGATGGAAAAGTCCGTATCCGAATCGCAGTAAAAGACATTTATTATTATCAGATGCTCAGTGAAATGAGCGGGATATCCATGGAAAGCGAATATGAACTGATCCAGACCATAAAAGAGCTTGCCGGTATGAAAGAACAATTTGTAAAAGTCCAGGCTGCCCTAGAAGCGGTAAAAGGAACAGGGTATGGGGTTGTGGTGCCTGAGCTTTCCGAGATCACTATTGAGGAACCTGAGGTGATCCGTCAGGGAAATAAATTCGGAGTAAAGATCCGGTCAAAAAGTTCGTCCATTCATATGATCCGGGCGGGAATCGAAACGGAGATCGCTCCGATCGTTGGTACAGAACAGCAGGCGGAGGACCTGATAAAGTATATCAGAGAAAGCCCGGAGCGAGGGGAAAGTATCTGGGAGACCAATATTTTCGGAAAATCCATCCAGCAGTTGGTGGAAGACGGAATCCGGAACAAGCTGGCCATGATCAGCGAAGAAAGTCAGGTGAAGCTTCAGGATACTATGAAGAAGATCGTAAATGACAGCAAAGGCGGACTGGTGTGTATCATCATATGAATGGAGAATAGAATTGCAAAGCAAAAAGGACGTTCTTCAGCAGACGTCCTTTTTTTGATGTTGTTTTTTCCATTCTGCGATAAACTGAAGCTGTTCCTGGTCAGATAGTTCCTGGGAAGCGGCGTCATTTCCTGCAGCGGCACAGCAGAAAAGAACAAAGATCTGGAGTCCGAAGAATACAAGAAAAAAGAGAAGCATAGAAAAACCTCCTTTATTTTTCAGATATGTTAAGTATTGGAGGAGATAATGTATTTTATACATTATATTGCAAGAAAATCAGAGCAATGCTATAATTATCACCGGGTATGAAGATTTTTAAAACAGGAGGAAAAGAAACCATGAAAAAGAGAAGATTCGCACAGCTTGTTCTCATGATCACAATGCTGTTTTGCCTGACATTTGGCACAGTGTGTGCGCAGGCGGCAACAACAGCAACCACAACAACCGCAAAAGCAGCTGTTAAAAATGGCTGGAAAAAAGAGGGCGGTCAGTATTATTACTACATCAAAGGTAAAAAAGTTACCAATAAATTAAAAAAGATCAATGGTGCGACATATTATTTAGGCTCGAATGGTGCAAGAAAGACCGGATGGTATACAGTAAAATCCGGAAATACCTACAAAACCATGCAGTTTGCTTCCAACGGAAAATACACTGGGAAATCCAAAAAAGCAAATGCAGAACTGATCAAGATGACAGATTCAGTGCTTCGCAGCCAGAAGATTTCTGCAAGTCTGACTACAACTGCGCAGAAAAAAACGGCTCTTCAGAAAGTGTTTAACTATTCCAAAAAATACGGATATATGAGAATGAAGGGCTTTGACGGAAAACCTTTGCAGTTTACAAAAGGTAAAAGCCAGATGTTTGCATATCTGACCATGGGAATGAAAAAAGGAAACTGCTACGGTGTTGCATCAGCCTTTGCAGTACAGGCTAAACGTGCAACAGGACTTCCGGTCCGTGTATGCTGGGGAAAAAGTAATGTATTTAATAAAAATAAATGGCAGCCACATGGATGGACAGAGATCAAGATTGGAAATACCTGGTATACATTTGATGCAAATGCAGCAGGAAACAAATCCAGAAAAGATGTTAAATATTATATGCAGAAATCTTCATCCATGAAAAAATACTATAAAACTGAAGGAAGAGAAGATATCGTTCTCTAAAGAACAGGAGCAGATCATGAAAAAGTGGACAAAGAAGATCCTGGCAGCAGTACTTTGTCTGATGATGCTCCAGATGCCGGCAGCTGAACCGCTTATTGCGGTTCAGACTGTACAGGCAGCATCTACAGCCAAGGCAGCCAAGGTAAAAAACGGTCTCAAAAAAGAGGGCGGACAATACTACTATTATGTGAAGGGAAAAAAAGTAAAGAATACATGGAAAACCGTGACTGTCGCTAATAAGACTACCGGCAAAAAAATGACATACAGATACTATTTTTCCAACACCGGAAAGGCTTATAAAGGTGGAACATTCTTCGGGGAGAACTATCTCCTTGTAAAAAAGATCGGCGGGAAATACTATGGATTTAACCGGTATGCACAGATGGTAAAAGGCGTTTATTATTCCGCATATGGACAGTCCAGAGCCGGATTTTATGCTTTTAATACAAAAACCGGTGTATACGATGCCAGAACATCTTCGAGATTAAGGAAAGCATTTGTAAGAGAAAAGAGTTCTGCAGCACTGCGGAAAGCCCTTGGCAGACCTCTTCGTACCAGAAAGACAGATGGCTGTTATGGTGACGGACAGGAATATCTGTTGGAATACACAAGATTCTGGGTCAATACATACAAAGACAAAAAAGGGAAGGAAATCGTACTGGACGTGATCAGCAAATAAGATTCGCCAGACCGATAAATAAATATAATTATGGTTTTCAGTTCAATGGTATTTCTGTGTGTATTTCTTCCGGCTGCTTTTTGTCTGCATCTCCTTTTACCTGGGATGCGGGCCAAAAATTTTTTGCTTGTAATGGCAAGTCTGGTCTTTTATGCATACGGAGAACCGATTTATGTAATATTACTGGTTGCTTCATCGGCGGGCAACTATATTTTAGCGCGCCTGACAGGGGAATGTCCGAAGATCCGTAAGCTCACAATGACATTGGCTGTGGTGATAAATCTCGGTCTTCTTGTGATCTTTAAATATTCCGGATTTCTGGTGGAGACATTTAATTCTGTTACCGGTGCCGGAATTCCGGTTCCGCAGGTCCGGATGCCGATCGGAATATCGTTTTTTACTTTTCAGGCACTTTCCTACGTGATCGATGTTTATCGGGGAGATGCTTCGGTTCAGAAGAATTTCGGAAAGGTGCTTCTGTATATCTCATTTTTCCCACAGCTGATCGCGGGACCTATCGTCAAGTATCATGATGTGGAGGCGGAGATCAATAATCGTAAGCAGACGCCGGAGGAAATCGGAAAAGGGATCCGGCGTTTCATTGCAGGTTTGAGCAAAAAGGTTCTTATCGCCAATACAATGGGACTTGTGGCGGATAATCTCTTTGGTGCGGCAGCAACCGGAATCACCGGTCTGGGTGCTTGGCTGGGCGCAGTTTCCTATATGCTGCAGATCTATTTTGATTTCAGCGGCTACAGTGATATGGCGCTGGGACTCGGAATGATGTTTGGATTTCATTTCCATGAGAATTTTGATTATCCTTATATTTCTGCCAGTATCCGTGAATTCTGGAGAAGATGGCATATGTCTCTTTCAGGATGGTTTAAGGAATATCTGTATATTCCGTTAGGGGGAAACCGCAGAGGGAAATTCCGTACAGTGGTCAATAAAATGATCGTTTTTGTGTGTACAGGTATCTGGCATGGTGCCTCCTTTAATTTTCTGTTCTGGGGAATTTATCATGGCTTTTTCCTGATGCTGGAAGAGTATATCCCATTTATCGGGAAAAAGGGCGGAAAACTCAAGAGCTTTTTTCAGCATGTCTATGCACTTCTGGTAGTTTGTGTTGGCTTTGTGTTTTTCCGTGCGGACACTATGAAGCAGGGATGCTTCTGGATCAGAGAAATGTTTACGGATTTTGGATGGAAGGCTTCCGCAATGAGCCTTACACTGCAGCAGCTGACACCGGTATATCTTGTAACGCTGGCAGCGGCACTGGTCGCAGCAGTTCCGGTAAACAGCATGCTGAAAAAGTATAAATGGTATGAAGGCTTTACCTATGTATTAAGTCTGGCTGGTTTTGCGCTTTGTGTATTGAGCCTTGCCGGTGGAACCTATAATCCGTTCATCTATTTTCGATTTTAAGAGGAGGCAGAAAACATGAAAAAATTGCAGGTGCTTTATATTACTGCATTTTTTGCAGCTTGTCTTGTGCCATCTCTGGGGATGGCGGTGACAAAGCAGGAAGCATCGTCTGAAAACCGAAGACTGGCTGAGTTTCCTGAACTGAAAAAAGAAAACGAGATCAATACCCGTTGGCTGCCGGAAGCAGGCGAATATTTTCAGGAACATTTTGCGTTTCGAAATGAGCTGGTAACGGCAAATGCCCTTTTGAACGGGAAGATTTTCGGAGTATCTACTGCAGATGGTGTGATCCAGGGAACCGATAACTGGCTTTATTATAAGGATTCGCTGGAGGATTATCTTGGAGAGGAGCTTCTTTCCGAGAGAAGCCTTTTTAATATTGCACATACATTGGCCATGATGCAGGAGACATTGAATGAAAAAGGTGTGCAGTTTCTTTTTACTGTGGCACCTAATAAAAACTCACTCTATGGAGAGAACATGCCGTACTATGACAGCCTGAAGGTATCATCGGACAAAAACCTTGTTAATCTTCAGAAATATCTCAGGCAGGAGCAGGTTTCTTACGGAGATCTGTATGAGACTCTTTCAGAAGAGAAAGAAGTTCTTTATCACAAAAGAGATTCACACTGGAACAACAAGGGTGCTGCAGTTGCGGCGGATACATTGCTGTCTTCTCTGAAAAAGGAGCATGTTTCCTATAAGGAGGAACCCTATACTATAAAAACAGATTTCACAGGAGATCTGGATGAGATGCTGTATCCTCTTGCAACGACACCGGAAGAGGAAGTTTATTATGACAGACAGACAACATTTGCCTATGTGGGAGAAGTGGTAAGTAATTTTGATCCGAAGATCACAACGGTAAATCCTGTGAAGGAAGGAAGTCTGGTCATGTTCCGTGATTCTTTTGGTAATGCACTGCTTCCGTTTATGGCAGATGCTTATTCCAGTGCGTATTTTTCCAGAGGAGTACCTTACCAGATGAGTGAAGTGGATGAGAAGAATGCAGATACTGTGATCGTGGAACGGGCAGAGCGTTTTCTCCCGGAAATGGCACAGTCACCGCCGATCATGGAAGGACCGGAGTGTCAGGTGAATGTTACGGAAGAAGATACGGTTCCTGCCGGTGCCGGAGCAGTTCAGTGCGAGATCCAGGGAAATCTGGAAAAGATCACAGGTTGTATTGAAGAAAAATATCTGGATATAGACAGCAGGATTTATATAAGATTGAACCATGATAAGATTTATGAAGCATTTCCGATGGATGTTTCCACAGAAGATGGAAAAACGGACAGCAGCGGTTTTTGCTTATATCTGGACCGTTCACTTCTTGCAGCAGACGGAAATCAGATCGAAATTCTTACAGGCAACAAAGATTCAGCCCGTATAATAGGCGGACTGCCACTATAAAGGAGGATATAAGAAATGAGAAAAAAAACAGTACAGGTGCTTTTAGGGGCAGCATTGATCGCAGCGATGTGTCTGGGGGCACCGACAGCTGCTTTTGCAGACGAGACAACGACAAAGGAGGAAACCGCAGAGAAAACTGGCGATAAAGATTCCGCAGAAGAAAAAGAGACCGCAGAGGATTTTCAGATCGGAGAGCTTACAGTAAAAAATCAGAGCGGACTTGAGGTGAAATCCGCAGAGCTTCAGGATGCAAAAGAGGATGACAGCAAAAAGAAAGACTCCAAGGATGCGGCAGGTCAGGATCTAGTGATCACCATGAAAGATGGTACAGAGCATACCTTCCGGAATGTGACACCGGATGACTGGAAAGAACCTGTTTTTTATAATGAGTATGAGATCCTTTATATTTCCTACACGGATGAAAAAGGAAAATCTCAGGAAGCGCTGGAAGATGCGAAGGAGACTGAGCTGGAAGAAGCTGCCACTACCTATGCAAAATCCAATGTAAATATCCGTGAAAAAGCGGATACAAAATCAAAATCCCTGAAAGTAACATCTCTTGGAACCGAGTTCAAGGTAACCGGTGTATGCCCTGGATGGCTGAAGGTTGAAGGAGATGGTGTTAAGGGATATGCGGCACATACATACTTCACTTCCAATAAAGATGAGATCGACAAGCTGGTAGCAGAGCAGAAAGCAGCTGAAGAGAAAAAAGCGGCAGAGGCAAAAGCGGCAGCAGAGGCACAGGCGGCAGCAGACGCACAGGCAGCGGCAGATGCGCAGGCAGCAGCGGACGCACAGGCAGCGGCAGACGCACAAGCAGCGGCAGACGCACAGGCAGCGGCAGAGGCACAGGCAGCAGCAGAGGCAGCAGCATCAGAACCTACCGAGGTTAGCCGTCAGGCCTATGATGACTGTGACGGAAGTGGCCATGGCTACTATGAGATCACCTATTCTGACGGAAGTGTGAGATACGAAGAGTATTGATTAGAATGAACGATAAGGAAAGATACGTATGAAAAGATTAAAATTGTTTTTTATGGCGATGGTCATGCTTTTTGCGGTGCAGATCTGCACGGTTTCCGTAACCTGTGAGACGCAGGCAGCAACTACTACGGCAACTGTAAAGAAGAAAACCGGTCTCTACAGAGAAAAAGGAAAATATTACTACTACACCAAGGGCAGAAAGATCAGAAACCAATGGAAGACCGTAAAGGGAAAACGGTATTATTTCGGGCCTAAATATTATGCGTTAACTTACCATAACAAGATCGGTTCCAGGATCTATGTGTTTGATACTGCAGGACGCCTTTTGAACGGAAAGACGTCACGTATCGTAAATGTAGGAAAATATTCCTATTACGTAAATAAATATGGAAATCCTTCAAAGGGTTGGCTGTGCCTTCCGGATAGAAATCTTTACTATGCGGATTCCTGGGGACGTTTTTACAAAAACCGTACTCTGGAGGGAATCCGGTTTAACGGAAAGGGGCAGGCTGTAAAAAATGATATGCGCAGTCTGAAGCTGCATTGTATAGGCGTGGTCCAAAATATTACAAGAAGTGGAATGTCCAAAAGCCAGAAGCTGCAGGCGTGCTGGAGTTATGTGATAAATAATACCTATTATTCATCTGCCTATTATCCGAATTTAAATCAGAATGACTGGTGGAGAATGACTGCGTGGAGAACGCTTGCTACAGGAAAGGGAAACTGTTATGGCTATGCCTGTGCATTTGCTGCACTGGCAAGAGAGATCGGATATGATCCATATGTGGTATGTGGTCGTGTTCCGGGAACCAGAGATGGAGCCGGAGATGGCTTTACAAGACATAGCTGGGTGATCATAAACGGACTTCATTATGACCCGGAAGGACAGGCTAAGGGCTGGCATACCGGTGTTTATGGAAGCTACAGCTACGGAATGGACAATCAGATCCAGAAAACAGTTAATTTCCGTACAGGAAGAGGAAACTAAATAAAATATACAGCAAAGATCCCGGGGATTCAGATGTAAGATCCCGGGGTCTTTTTATATAAAACGAGTAGCGGGAAAGATGTCCGCAGAATAAGCTAAAGAAAGGTCAGCTGTCCGACGGGAGAGCTTTGGAAAGGTATAAAAGGATGTATACAGGAAAAGGGATAGGCGTGGCGGTTCTGGACACCGGTATTTTTCCTCATATAGATTTTGGCAGCCGTATTTCCGTGTTTCGTGATTTTACAGGAGTCAGACGCAGCCCATATGATGATAACGGACATGGGACTCATGTCAGCGGGATCCTTGCAGGGGACGGAACTGCATCAGGTGGAAAATATAAAGGGGCTGCACCTGGCTGCAGTATCGCTGCTCTGAAGGTTCTGGATCGTTTCGGGAACGGAAGCAGGGAGGATGTGATGCGGGCATTTCGGTGGATCATGGAGTTTGGAAGCATTTATCATATCCGTATCGTTAATATTTCAGTGGGAACAACATCCCGGGATCATAAGGAACAGACAGATCTTCTTGAAGGAGTGGAAAAACTTTGGGATCTGGGATTTGTGGTGGTAGCTGCAGCAGGAAATCAGGGACCGGGGGCCGGCACGGTAACAGCACCGGGAAGCAGCCGGAAGATCATTACCGTAGGCTCCAGTGATATGCTGAATGGCAGAAAGGCAGTTTCCGGAAGAGGCCCTACTTTTGACTGTGTGTGCAAACCGGATCTGGTAGCGCCGGGAAGCCAGGTCATTGCCTGTGCACCGGGACTGCCGTACTCATATGGGCTCAAAAGCGGAACCTCCATGTCGACGCCTCTGGTGTCAGGAGGGATCGCCTGCCTTCTGGAAAAAGATCCCCGGCTTTCTAATGTAGAGGTAAAGATGTTGTTAAGAGAAAATGCAGAAGATATGGGACTTCCCAGAAATCAGCAGGGATGGGGGAAATTTAACTGTGAAAAACTGTTGGCAGGCTGAATTATTATACAATTCTTATAAACATAGTGTGGTAAAGCACAAAAGCGTTGACGGAACCGGAAAATATGAGTACAATGTACAGTAAAAGTGCTGAAGAAAGATTCTAAAGGAAAGAGTACCTGGAATCCGAACAGGAGAATAAACCTCAAAAGGAGAAAATAATATGGAAAAAATCAAAATGCAGACACCTTTAGTTGAGATGGATGGAGACGAGATGACACGTATCCTGTGGCAGATCATCAAGGATGAACTTCTCACACCGTATCTGGAACTGAATACAGAATATTATGATCTTGGTCTTGAGCACAGAAATGAGACAGATGATCAGGTTACCATTGATGCAGCAGAAGCAACCAAGAAATACGGAGTAGCCGTAAAATGTGCCACGATCACGCCAAACGCAGCCAGAATGGAAGAGTATGACCTGAAAAAAATGTACAAGAGTCCAAACGGAACGATCCGTGCTATTCTTGATGGAACTGTATTCCGTGCGCCGATCGTTGTAAAGGGAATCGAGCCATGTGTAAAGAATTGGGTGAAACCGATCACACTTGCACGTCATGCATATGGAGATATCTATAAGAATACAGAATTTTATATTGACAAGCCGGGAGATGCATATCTTGTATTTGAGGGCGAAGACGGAGAAGAGCGTAAGGAGCTGATCCAGCATTTTGATGGAGCAGGTGTTCTCCGTGGCATGCATAATCTTGATGATTCCGTAAAGAGCTTTGCGAGAAGCTGCTTTAATTATGCACTGGACACAAAGCAGGATGTATGGTTCGGAAGCAAGGATACCATTTCCAAAACATACGATGGAAGATTTAAAGAGATTTTCCAGCAGATCTTTGATGCAGAGTTTAAGGATAAATTTGAGGAAGCCGGCCTGACCTATTTTTACAGTCTGATCGATGATATCGTAGCCCGTGTTATGAAGGCAGAAGGCGGTTTTATCTGGGCATGCAAGAACTATGACGGAGATGTTATGAGCGACATGGTATCTTCCGCATTTGGCTCTCTTGCCATGATGACCTCTGTACTGGTATCCCCGAAGGGATATTTTGAGTATGAGGCTGCCCACGGAACAGTTCAGAGACACTATTATCGTCATCTTGAGGGAAAAGAAACATCCACAAACTCTGTTGCAACGATCTTTGCATGGACAGGAGCTCTCCGCAAGAGAGGCGAGCTGGACGGAAATGAAGCACTTGCTGATTTTGCAGGAAAACTGGAAAAAGCAACACTGGATACCATTGAAAGCGGAAAGATGACCAAGGATCTTGCACTGATCACTTCCCTGAAAGAGGTACAGGTATTGAACAGCAAAGAGTTTATCCTTGCTGTAAAGACAAAACTGGATGAACTGATGGCATAAATAACAGGAATTTCAGAACTTCAAGTAATTTCATAAAAAATAAAAAAATGCACCGGAAGATCCTGGGATGGATCACGGTGCAGTTTTTTTATGAGGGATATATGGATCATCTGATCTCTGTCAGACCGAAACGTTCATGGCCTGCTGTACATGTTCCACAAGGATCTGCCTGACCTGGGGATATTCTCCAAGTCCCTTCAGTACAGGGGTGACTTCATATCCTTCGGAAGAAAGACGGTTCATCCAGGAGTCCGGATCTGCACCGGCCAGATCGTTCTGTGCATGGTCGCCGGCTACGATCATGAAAGGCGCCAGCACGATCTTTTTCGGATGAAAGCTGTCGGCAGCCCGGAGAAGGGAGTCCAGGGCCGGATAGGCTTCTACAGTTCCAAGAAAAATATTTTTATGTCCGGTATCTTTAAAACGGTAATCCAAAGCAGCGTAAACCGTGTTTGCGTAGTGTTCTGTTCCATGTCCCATCAGTACAAGTGCAGTGTCCGGATCCATGTCCCGGAATTCATCTGCAACTACCCGGACGATCGCCTGGTTATCTTCTTCTGTTGTGAGAAGAGGATTTCCGAAAACAATACTGGAAAAACGGTCACGAAAAGAAAGCGCATCGGCTTTCATCTGATCATTTTCGATACCGTTGATCACATGAGTCGGCTGTACGATCACATCGGTGATACCATCCAGAAGCATCTGTTCCAGAGCCTCCTTTACCGTGTGGATCGTAAGACCGTCCCGCTTTTTCAGTTTGGCAATGATCATTTTGCTTGTCCATGCACGGTAGGTGGGACAGGCCGGGAATGCATCGGCAATATCGTGCTCGATGGCCTCGATGGTAAGCTTACGGGTGTTTTCATAGCTTGTGCCGAAACTTACTACTAGGATCGCTTTTTTTGAAGCTGAGTTCATACGGGGATTTCCTCCATCCTGATAATTATGGTGATTATGATAAACTCTTTATATTTCTCCGCTGGAATATAAAGATGATCCGCAATTTCTACCATAAGATATTATAAAAGGGAGGGCTGACATTGTCAATCGTAGTTGACTTTCCTTACGGAAATGTTTATCATTATAAAAGATTGTGGAAACAAAGGAGAAACGTAGGACATGAGTATATTCATGATTGGAATCGATCATAATATGGCACCTGTAGATGTCAGAGCGCAGTTTGCTTTTACCCGTAAAAATACCGGAGAGGCGCTGCGCAGGCTGAAAGAAGAAGCTGGGATCTGCGGGTGTATTATTCTGTCGACCTGTAACCGGCTGGAACTGTGGGTAAGTACTGCAGATGAGGAGAAGCCGGACCTGTATCAGTGGCTCTGCTCGTTGAAAGGTGTGCAGGGAGAACAATACCAGAAGTATTTTACCAGCAGAGAAAACGAAGAGGCGGTGGAACACCTGTTTTATCTTACCAGCGGACTGAAATCCCAGATCCTGGGGGAAGATCAGATCCTGACCCAGGTAAAAGATGCGTTGAGTATGTCAAGGGATGAGTTTACCACAGACAGTGTTCTGGAGGTGCTTTTCCGTATGGCGGTAACTGCAGGCAAGAAGATCAAAACGGAAGTGCCGTTTTCCCATGGAAATCCTTCTGTGATCCATCAGGCCATCCGTTTTCTGGAAGAGGGCGGTTATCATGTTCGCAATAAAGTCTGTATGGTGATCGGAAACGGTGAGATGGGGAAGATGGCTGCCCAGACACTGCGTGAAGCAGGAGCGGATGTGACGGTTACGATCCGTCAGTACAGAAGTGGTGTTGTGAGCATTCCTGTTGGATGCAGCAGGATCAATTATGGTGAGAGAATGGATTATCTGCCGGAGTGTGACCTGGTGGTCAGCGCAACAGCAAGCCCCAATTATACACTGACGGAAGAATTGTTTGAGGATGTACGTGTGGAACGACCTATGATCCTTATCGATCTGGCAGTTCCAAGAGATATTGATCCGGAGATCCGAAAAAAAGATAACATCACACTTTATGATATGGACAGCTTCCGAACCGGCGAGACACCGAAGGAACTTGCAGATAACCTAGAAGCAGCAGGAGCCATTGTGAAGGCCCAGATGAACGAATTTTTCCAGTGGCTGGAAGGTCGTGATATCATCCCGCGCATCCAGGAGATCAAAGCGGATGCTGTGGAAGATCTGAACCTGAGGATCGAAAAAATCTTCCGGAAAACTCCTATGGAGGATTCAGACAGAGAAAACCTGAAAAAAGCAGTGGATACTGCAGCCGGAAAGGTTGTGAACAAGCTGATCTTCGGGCTTCGGGACAGTCTGAACCAGGATGCTTTTCTGGAATGTGTGGAAGGACTGGAGAAACTTTATGAAGAATAAACCTTATTTCCCCATGTTTATAGACCTGTCCGATAAAAATATCGTTGTGGCAGGTGGTGGTAATATTGCTACCAGAAGAATAAAAACTCTTCTGAAATTTACAAGAAATATCACGGTAGTGGCTACAAAAGTGACCCAGGAGCTTATGGATCTCGGGAAAGCAGGAACCGTGACTCTGTATATCCGTCCCGTGAAACGTTCTGATTTTGCCAATGCATATATGGTGATCGCAGCCACCAATGACTGGAAGCTGAATGATGAGATCCACCGTGTCTGTAAGGAGGAGGGCATTTATGTTAATGTAGCCTCCGACCGGGAAGCCTGTGATTTTTATTTCCCAGGCGTATATATGCGGGATGAAATGGTAGTTGGAGTTACAGCCAGCGGACTGGATCACAAAAAAGCAAAGCGTGTAAGGGAAGAGATCCAGAATGCGCTGGAAAAAGTATTGGGAGAGCAGGATGAAGATGAAGAGAGATAAGATCGTGATCGGCAGCAGAGAGAGTAAGCTTGCAGTGCTGCAGAGCGAAATGGTCCGTGACTACATAAAAGAAAAAAATCCGGATCTGGAAGTGGAAATCCTCACTATGAAAACTACCGGGGATATCATTCTGGACCGTACACTGGATAAGGTTGGCGGAAAAGGGCTTTTTGTAAAGGAGCTGGATAAAGCACTGATAGATGGAAGAAGTATTCTTTCTGTACACAGCCTGAAAGATATGCCTATGGAGGTTCCGGAGGAGCTGCCGCTTCTGGCTTTTTCCAAAAGAGAAGATCCGAGAGACGTACTGGTTCTTCCTGAGGGAGCTTCTGAACTTGATAAAAGCAAGCCCCTTGGATGCTCCAGCTTAAGGAGAACCTTACAGCTTAAAAAACTGTATCCGGATATGGATGTCAGAAGTATCCGCGGAAATCTTCAGACAAGACTCCGGAAGCTGGATGAAGGACAGTACAGTGCATTGATCCTGGCTGCTGCCGGCCTTAAGAGACTTGGACTGGAATCCAGGATCAACCGGTATTTTACAGCAGATGAGATCATTCCGGCTGCTGGTCAGGGAATCCTTGCTGTACAGGGAAGAAAAGGGGAAGCTTATGATTTCCTGGAGGGCTACTGTGATAAGGATGCCTGGACCGCGGGAAGTGCGGAGCGTGCTTTTGTAAAGCTCCTGGATGGAGGGTGCTCTTCTCCGGTGGCTGCCCATGCGGAAATTCTCGGGGATGAGATCTATCTCAGAGGGCTTTATTATAATGAAAAAGACGGTTCCTATGTAACAGGAACACTGCGTGGCAATAAGGCAGATGCGGAAAGCTTAGGCAGGGAACTGGCAGAAACTCTTCGGAAAAAAGGAGAAAACAGATGAAAACAGGAAAAGTATGGCTGGTAGGAGCGGGTCCTGGCGATATCGGCCTTTTTACATTAAAAGGCCTCAAAGTGCTGGAACAGGCAGATGTGGTCGTCTATGACAGTCTGGTAGGTCAGGGAGTTCTGTCAAGAATCCCGGAAAATGCCAGGCTGATCAATGTAGGCAAACGTGCCAGTCACCATATCATGCGTCAGGAAAATATCAATCAGGTACTTCTTGAGGAGGCACAGCGGGGTCTTCGTGTGGTGCGCCTGAAAGGCGGAGATCCATTCCTCTTTGGAAGAGGAGGAGAGGAGCTGGAGCTTCTTCGGGAGAATGGGATCCCTTATGAGGTTGTTCCGGGTGTTACTTCCTCCATTGCAGTACCGGCATATAACGGGGTTCCGGTAACACACAGGGATTTCTGTTCTTCAGTCCACATCATTACAGGACACAAGAAAGCCGGAGAAGAATATGATATAGACTTCCGGGCACTTGTTGATACAAAGGGAACGCTTGTATTTCTGATGGGCGTGTCCGCACTTCCGGATATCTGCGAGGGTCTGATAGGTGCAGGAATGGAAAAGGACATGCCTGCGGCGATCCTGCAGAAGGGAACTACAGCAGGTCAGAAACGGATCGTAGCAACAGTTTCTACCCTGGAAGAAGAGGTGAAACGCCAGGGGATCGAGACACCGGCGATCATTGTGGTGGGTAAGGTATGTACACTGGCAGAGAAGTTTGGCTGGTATGAAGAACTGCCGCTTTCAGGATGGAAGGTCCTTGTCACAAGACCGAAGGAGCTTGTTTCCAGAACTGCGGACATGCTTCGTGAAAAAGGCGCGGAGGTTCTGGAGCTTCCGGCGATCCGTACTGTCCCCATGGAAGACCAGAGCCGTCTCTATAAAGCGCTGGATCACCTGGAGGAATATCAGTGGCTTGTATTTACCAGCCCTACAGGTGTAAGGGTATTTTTTGAAGAACTGATCCGCCATGGAAAAGATATCCGTGCCATGGGAAATGCCCGTCTGGCCGTGATCGGGGAAGGAACAAAAAAGGCCCTGAAGGAAAGAGGTCTGCTGGCAGATTTTGTGCCGTCGGTATATGACGGGGATACTCTTGGAAAGGAACTTTCAGAGCTTCTTTCCGGTGGAGAAAAGATACTTATCCCGCGGGCAGAAAAGGGCAATGAAAAGCTCACCGCATTTCTTGCACAGGCAGGCGCTGTGGTCGAGGATGTTCCGACTTATCAGACTCTTTACGAAAAGAGCCAGCTCATCGATGAGAAGAAGGAATTTGAAACAGGACAGATCAGCTGTGCGGTGTTTACAAGTGCCTCCACTGTGAAGGGATTTGTAGAGGGAACAAAAGGACTGGATTATTCAAAGGTTAAGGCGGCCTGCATCGGCAGACAGACGAAGGCGGCTGCTGAGAGCTTTGGAATGAAAGCATATATGTCAGAAAAAGCCACCATTGACAGTCTTGTCAAGCTGGTGGAGGATATGAAAAGGAGCGAATGATCATGGAACTGACAAAAAGACCAAGAAGATTAAGAGGTAGCGAAAACCTTCGTAAGATGGTACGTGAGACAAGAATGGATAAATCTTCTCTTATGTATCCTATGTTCGTAATGGAAGGAGAAAATAAGGAAGAAGAAATTCCGTCCATGACCGGGCAGTACCGTTACAGCCTGGACCGTCTTCCGTATAAACTGGAACAGCTTTCCAAAGCCGGTGTAGGCAGTGTGATGTTTTTTGGTATTCCTGACCATAAGGATGAAGTGGGCAGCGGTGCCTATGATCCGGAGGGGATCGTTCAGAGAGCTCTTCGCATTGCAAAAGAGAAATTTCCGGAGCTTTATTATGTAACAGATGTATGCATGTGTGAGTACACTTCCCATGGCCATTGCGGCGTTCTCTGCGGTCATGATGTGGATAATGACAAGACACTGGAGCTTCTTGCAAAAACAGCACTTTCCCATGTGGAGGCAGGTGCGGATATGGTTGCTCCATCTGATATGATGGATGGCCGTGTTGCAGCGATCCGTCAGTGTCTGGACAAGGCAGGACATTATACAACACCGATTATGTCCTATGCAGTAAAATATGCTTCCGCATTTTATGGTCCGTTCCGTGAGGCAGCAGATTCTGCTCCGTCTTTTGGTGACAGAAAGAGTTACCAGATGGACCCACACAACAGCAGAGAAGGACTGAAAGAGGCACTTGCAGATGTGGAAGAGGGCGCAGATATCATCATGGTAAAACCGGCTCTTGCATACCAGGACATGATCTGGCAGGTAAAGGAGATCACAAACGTTCCGGTTGCCGCATACAGTGTCAGCGGTGAATATGCAATGGTAAAAGCAGCAGCTGCAAACGGCTGGATCGACGAGGAAAGAATCGTAGGTGAGATGGCTACCGGAGCATTCCGTTCCGGCGCACAGATCTATCTTACCTATTATGCAGAACTTCTGGCAAGGCTTATGGATGAAGGGAGAATCGGCTGATGACAAAATCAGAACAGTTATTTGAGCGTGCGGTAAAAAGAATCCCGGGAGGTGTAAACAGCCCGGTAAGATCTTACGGAGCCATCGGTGAGGCACCTCGTTTTATTGAAAAAGCAGATAAATGTTACATCTATGATGTGGATGGAAACCGCTATGTGGATTACATTGATTCCTGGGGCCCGATGATCCTGGGACATAATTTCCCGGCGATCCGTGAAAGCGTGATAAAAGCCTGTGAAAATGGCCTGAGCTTTGGCTGTGCTACAGGAATCGAAGTAGAGATCGCAGAATTTATCTGTGAACATATTCCACATGTAGATATGATCCGTATGGTAAACTCAGGTACAGAAGCTGTTATGAGTGCCATCCGTGCAGCAAGAGGTTTTACCGGAAAAGACAAGATCATCAAATTTGCAGGTTGCTATCACGGACACAGTGACTGCCTTCTGGTAAGTGCCGGCTCCGGTGTCATGGCAAGTGGTATTCCGGACAGCGCCGGTGTTCCGAAGGGCTGTACACAGGATACCATGACGGCTACCTACAATGATGCCGCCAGTGTGGAAGCACTTCTCAAACAGGAAGAGGGAAATGTGGCAGCCGTGATCGTGGAGGCAGTAGGAGCAAACATGGGTGTGGTTCCTCCGAAACCAGGCTTCTTAAAGCGGCTTCGTGAGCTTTGCGATGAGCACAATTGCCTGCTGATCTTTGATGAAGTGATCACAGGCTTCCGACTTGCCTTTGGCGGAGCAGCAGAGTATTTTGGTATCCGTCCGGATCTTGTCACCTACGGGAAAATAATCGGCGCAGGAATGCCGGTAGGCGCTTATGGCGGACGTAAGGAGATCATGGATCTGATCTCACCGTGTGGTCCTGTATACCAGGCAGGTACCTTAAGCGGAAACCCGGTTGCCATGGCTGCAGGTTTCACACAGCTGAAATATCTCTATGAGCATCAGGAAATCTACAAAGATCTGGCTGCCAAAGGTGAGAAGCTTTACGGCGGCTTGAAGAAGATCGTGGAGGAAAAAGGTCTTCCATATCAGGTAAACTATGATTCTTCTCTGGCAAGTATTTTCTTTACAAACCAGGAGGTAAAAGACTATGTTTCTGCAAAAACATCCAACCTGGAGCTTTTTGCAAAATATTTCAAGGGAATGCTGAAACGAGGCATTCATCTTGCACCTTCCCAGTTTGAGGCGATGTTCCTTTCCACAGCGCATACAGATGAAGTAATTGATGAAACTCTGGAAGCAATGAGAGGCGCTTTGGGAGATCTGTAAAGAGGCGTAATGGATGCGCAGGAGTCGATCCATTTGCGTGGATCATGTGTGAACGGCAGTTTTGCATAAAAAATTGCACAAAAGATAACAGGATGGTAACTTGTTCTTGCAGAAGCTTTGTGATAAAATAAACACAAAAATACGTAACCAATGTAAAAAGCAGGAGGCCAGAACTTATGGGAAAAAAGAAGTACGTGGCTTACGTGGGAACATATACCCATGGAACCAGTAAGGGAATTCAGGTATACGATGTAGATGTAGAAAAAGGAACACTCACAGAACGAAGCGAAGTGGAAGTTAGCAATGCTTCTCATCTGGCAGTATCAAAAAACGGTAAATATCTGTATTCCATTGAGGATGAGGGTGTAGCTGTATTTGAAAGAGACAAGAACGGTGATCTTACCCGCCTCAACAGTGTGGATATCAACGGAATGCGAGGCTGCTATCTTGCAACAGATGTGGACGGAAGATATCTTTATGTGGCAGGGTACCATGATGGTAAGGTAACGGTTGTACATACACATAAAGACGGCCGTCTGGGAAGTGTTATGGACGGCGTTTTCCACAAGGGACTTGGAAGCGTGGCAGAGCGTAACTTCCGTCCGCATGTTAATTGTGTACGTCCGACACCGGATAATAAGTATCTCTGTGCGGTAGATAATGGTATCGATCAGGTTAAGATCTATCGTATCAATAAGAAGAAAGACAAACTGGAGCTGGTTGACATTCTTCGCTGCCCGAGAGAGAGCGGCCCTCGTATCATCCGTTTCAGTGATGACGGAAGATTTGCATATCTTCTTTTTGAGCTCAGCAATGAGGTGAAGGTATACAGCTATGACGGAAGTGGTAAGAATCCGGAGTTTCAGCTGCTTCAGAGCATTACCACTCTTGGAAAAGAGGATTCCAATGATGCGCTCCATAACGCAGCTTCCGGTATGTCTCTTTCCGCGGACGGTAAATATCTTTTCTGTACAACAGCAGGTGAAAATACTGTGACTATGTATGCAGTAGACCAGGAAACAGGCCTTCTGACCAAGAAATTTACACTTCCGATCAGTGGTGATTACCCGAAGGATCTTATGATCTTCCCGGATAACAAGCATATTGCTGTTGCCAATCATGCCAGCAACAGTATTACCGTTTTCACTGTGGATTATGAAAAGAATATCATCATGATGAACGAAAAACCGAGAAAGATCGAGACACCGAACAGTATCCATATCTGGCCGGTACCGGATACATGCGAGCAGTTGGACTAAGAACAGGATTGATCAAAGTAAGTCTTGTACAGGCAAACAAAAACAGACTCAGGGACGAGTAGGAACTTTCCCTGAGTCTGTTTTTTTGCGCATTTATAATTTTTTATCTGACAGGTCAAAATGTGAAATTACCGCTGATAAAATTCGTGGATACGATCCATCCGTGCACTCATATTGTTAAAAAGTGCATCTGTAATGGTAAGTGCTGCCATAGCTTCCACAACGACTACTGCACGCGGTACGATCACCGGATCATGCCGGCCCTTGATCTCAAGCTCCAGGTTTTCTCCGGTGTTGGTCACAGTAGACTGAGACTGACTGATGGAAGGAGTAGGTTTGATATGTGCACGGAGTATGATATCACTGCCGTCACTCATACCACCCATAATACCACCTGCATGGTTGGAGGTTTTGGAAATAATGCCGTTTTTCTGTACAAAACCGTCGTTGTCTTCGGAACCGGTAAGGCGTGTCACATTGATGCCGTCACCGATTTCAACAGCTTTTACAGCACCGATGGACATGATCGCATGAGCGAGGGTAGCATCCAGCTTGTCAAAAACCGTATCGCCCAGACCGACAGGAACGTTTTTGATGCGGCATTCGATCACGCCGCCAGCACTGTCCTGACTGTTCAGACATTGTTCGAGATAGGCAGATGCCTTTGCGGCTGCGTCGGCATCTGGCATGCAGAGTGCATTATTTCGGATCTCTTCTTCTGAGAAGGACCGGATTTCCACAGGACCGATGGATCTTGCGTAGGTAGTAAATGTAATGCCAAGTTCGTTTAACAGCTTGATGGCAATGGCACCGGCTGCCACACGTCCGGCGGTTTCTCTTCCGGAGGAGCGTCCACCTCCACGGTAATCACGGAATCCATATTTCTGGTCAAAGGTAAAGTCTGCGTGACCGGGACGATAGGAGTATGCGATATTTCCGTAATCTCTGGAACGCTGATCTGTATTGCGGATCAGAAGAGAAATTGGAGTACCGGTAGTCTTTCCTTCAAAAACTCCGGAAAGGATCTCCACCAGATCTCCTTCCTTACGGGCAGTTGTATAACGGCTCTGACCGGGCTTTCTCCGGTCAAGAAAAACCTGGATATCTTCTTCGCAGAGAGAAAGACCTGCGGGACAGCCGTCGAGAACGGCACCGATAGCCTTGCCGTGAGATTCTCCCCAGGTGGTAACCACGAATTTTTTTCCGAATGATGACTGACTCATTTGTATAACTTCCTTTCGTTGGAATTCTGGAATCATTATATAGGAAGCCGGAAAAAATGTAAAGAACGTGGAAGGCAGAATGAATTTTCATGTAAAGATCATGTGAAATTATTTAAAAGCTCTTTTAAAAAGAAAAGGTATGAATTGACAAAGCTATTTTGACTATTTATAATAAAAAAGAATTTTGCCCTGGCAAAAGAAAAGCAAGAGAAGGGAAGTGGGAATCGTGGTAAGGATTTACAAGACAATAGACGGAGCCATCCACCAGATACAGGAACCGGAGGAAGGCTGCTGGATTGCGCTGACGAATCCGACGGCAACAGAGATTTTTGAATTTTCCGAGAAGTTTGATATAGAGGTTGACGATTTACGATCCCCTTTGGATGAGGAAGAACGGTCACGTATCGAAGTTGAGGATAATTATACACTGATCCTGGTTGATGTTCCTATGATCGAGGAACGTAATGACAAGGACTGGTATGGGACAATACCGCTTGGCATCATTGTGACGGGGTCTATGATCTTTACCATCTGTCTGGAGGATACACCGGTTCTTACCAGATTTATGGAGGGAAGAGTCCGGAGCTTTTTTACCTATATGAAGACCCGTTTTATCTTTCAGATCCTTTACAGAAATGCGAGCATGTACCTGCGTTATCTGCGTATCATTGACAAAAAAAGTGAGCAGGTGGAAGAAAAACTGCATCTTTCCACAAGAAATGAAGAGCTGATCGAGCTTCTGGAGCTGCAGAAATCCCTGACTTATTTTATCACATCACTCCGGTCCAATGAGGTTGTGCTGGAGAAGCTTCTGAAGATAGACAGCATCAAGAAATATCCGGAGGACACCGATCTTCTGGAGGATGTCATCACTGAGAATAAGCAGGCGATCGAAATGGCCAATGTGTACAGCGGTATCCTGAACGGAACTATGGATGCTTTTGCATCGATCATCTCCAATAATATGAATATCGTTATGAAGGTACTGGCGATCATTACTATTGTCATGAGTATTCCGACTATTGTGTTCAGTGCTTACGGAATGAATGTGGCTGGTTCCGGTATGCCCTTATCAAGGAGTCCATTGGGATTTCTGATCATTATCCTGATTTCTGTGGCAATCAGTGTTGTGGCAGCGATCATTCTTTCCAAGAAGCGATTTTTCTGATTTTCAAAAGTTTTCTGAAAGGAGATTTTAATGAAATTTATCGACAAACTGGAACGTAAATTCGGAAGATTCGGGGTTCCGAATCTGACTGTTTACATCATCGGATGTTATGTGCTGGGGTATTTTCTGGCTATGTTTGCTCCAGGAGTTTTGAATATGCTGAGTCTTGATATGTCCATGGTCATGAAGGGACAGATCTGGAGACTGGTGACATGGGTGATCTATCCGCCGTCCAGTGTGGGAGGAACCGGCAATCTTGTGATGTTCCTTCTCGCAATCTTTTTTTTCTATTATCCGATTGGTACTTCACTGGAACGTACCTGGGGAACTTTCCGGTACACATTGTATATTTTTTCAGGTGTTTTGTTTACTGTGATCGCAGCAGTGCTTTTACATGTATTTACAGGTGGTTATGTGGTGATGAACGGGATCGCCTATTCTCTTGGCGGAAATATTTTTACCACATATTATATCAGTCTTTCTATTTTCCTTGCCTATGCAGTCACATATCCGGATCTTCAGCTGCTTCTTATGTTTGTGATCCCGATCAGGATGAAATGGATGGCCTTTGTATACGGACTGTTCATTGCGTGGGATATCGTATCTTATCTTCGAGTCGGGCTTTGGGTAGGTGTAGTACCGATCGTAGCATCACTTTTAAACTTTGTGATCTTTTATTTCAGTACCCGTGATATGAACCGATACAATCCGAAAGAGATCCACAGGAGGCAGCAGTTTAAGAAGGCTGTGGCTCCTTCCAGAACAGGGTCCGGTCCGAATGGGATCGCCAAGCATAAATGTGCGATCTGCGGACGTACCGAAAAGGATGACCCAAACCTGGAGTTTCGTTTCTGCTCAAAGTGCAACGGAAATTATGAATATTGTCAGGATCATTTATTTACACATAAACACGTACAGTAAAACGCACAAACGAAGGAGAACATTATTATGAAAAAAACTAAGATTATCTGTACACTTGGACCTGCCAGTAATAACAGGGAAACTCTGAAGGCTCTTATGGAGAATGGAATGGATATTGCCAGATTCAACTTTTCTCACGGAGACCACGAGGAGCAGAAGGGCCGTGTGGATATGATCAAGGAGCTTCGTGAGGAGCTTGATATGCCTATTGCCATGCTTCTTGACACAAAGGGACCGGAGATCCGTACCAGACTTTTAAAGGACGGACAGAAGGTTAAGCTGGAAGCGGGAAAACAGTTTGTACTTGGAATTGGCGATTTTGAAGGCGACAGCACAAAGGTTGCTATCACATATGAGACACTTTACAAGGATGTAAAACCGGGAAACAGAATCCTCATTGATGATGGTCTGATCGAGTTGGAGGTTAAGGCAATCAAGGGAACCGATATTGTCTGTGATATCTTAAACGGTGGTGAGCTGGGAGAGAAGAAGGGTGTAAATGTTCCCTATGTAAAAGTAAATCTTCCGGGAATCACAGAGCAGGATAAAAAGGATATTATCTTTGGTATCGAGCAGAAATTTGATTTCATCGCGGCATCTTTTGTCCGTTCCGCAGAGGTGATCCGTGAGATCCGTAAGCTTCTGAATGATAATGGTGGAAAGGATATCGGTATTATCGCGAAGATCGAGAATGCAGAGGGTGTTGAGAATATTGATTCCATCATTGAAGCATCTGACGGTATCATGGTTGCCAGAGGAGATCTCGGTGTGGAAATTCCTGCAAGCCAGGTACCTCACATCCAGAAGGAGATCATCCGTAAGTGTAACGAACATTATACACCGGTTATCACAGCAACACAGATGCTTGATTCCATGATCCGTAATCCGCGTCCTACACGTGCAGAGGTAGCTGATGTTGCCAATGCGATCTACGACGGAACCGATGCGATCATGCTTTCCGGAGAGACAGCAGCTGGTAAATATCCGGTTGATGCTCTTAAGATGATGGCAGATATCGCAGAGATGACAGAGCCGCATCTGGATTATAAAGTGTTTATTGAACATCGTTCCATGGATGGAAGAGAGAAGATCTCCAGTGCAGTGGCACTTGCAACGGTGCGTACTGCAAAGAACCTGAAGGCGAACGCTATCGTAACACCGACAATGAGTGGAAATACAGCCAGACTGATCTCCAATTTCCGCCCGAAGGTTCCAATCTATGCGATCACACCAAACTCAACCATCCAGCATAAACTTCAGCTGATCTGGGGTGTAACACCTCTGAAAGGATATCAGAGAGATACCACGGACCATATCATGTCTCAGGCCATGAATGTTGTCCGCAGTCGTCATCTGATACATAAAGGAGACCTTGTTGTATTTACAGCAGGAGACCCTGCGACCAACATGACAAACGGTCGTGGTGCAGTGACAAATATGATGCACGTGATTGAGGCAGAATAAGACTGAGTTTTCTTCGGGAACAGCAGTCGGAAAAACAGGAGATGCAGTTATTATGAAAAAAGAACCATTTGTGACACTTGAGAAACTTAACGAAATTACTGAAAAGTTTCCGACACCCTTCCATCTCTATGATGAGAAGGGGATCCGTGAGAATGCAAAAGCCCTGAAAGAGGCCTTTGCATGGAACAAAGGATTCAAGGAATTTTTTGCGGTAAAGGCAACACCGAATCCATATCTGATCAATATTCTGCAGGAGTATGGCTGTGGCTGCGACTGCTCCTCAGAAACAGAGCTTATGATGGCCAAGGCAGTAGGCTGCAAAAAGGGCGATATCATGTTTTCTTCCAATGACACACCGGAGAAAGAGTTCAGATATGCAGATGAGATCGGTGGGATCATCAACCTTGATGACATCACACATATTGAGAGCGTAGAGAAAGCTCTCGGAAAAATCCCGGAAGTGATCAGCTGCCGTTACAATCCAGGTGGAGTATTTAAGATCAGTAACGGTATCATGGATAATCCCGGAGATGCAAAATACGGAATGACTACCGAGCAGATCTTTGACGCATTCCGTATCCTGAAATCCAAAGGTGCCAAAGAGTTCGGAATCCATGCATTCCTTGCAAGTAACACAGTGACCAATGATTATTATCCAATGCTTGCAAAGGTTATGTTTGAGCTTGCCGTGAAGCTTCAGAAGGAGACAGGTGCACACATTAAATTCATCAACCTTTCCGGTGGTATCGGAATTCCTTATAAACCGGATCAGGAGCCAAATGATATCCGTGTGATCGGTGAGGGTGTCCGCAAGGTTTATGAAGAAGTCCTTGTTCCGGAAGGAATGGGGGATGTTGCGATCTATACAGAGCTTGGCCGTTTCATGATGGGACCGTATGGCTGTCTTGTCACAAAAGCAATCCATGAGAAGCATACACATAAAGAGTATATCGGCGTAGATGCCTGTGCAGTAAATCTGATGCGTCCGGCTATGTATGGTGCTTATCATCACATTACGGTTATGGGTAAGGAGAAAGAGCCGTGCGATCATAAATATGATGTGACAGGTTCCCTCTGTGAGAATAATGATAAATTTGCCATTGACCGTATGCTTCCGAAAATCGACAAGGGAGATCTTCTTGTGATCCATGATACAGGTGCTCATGGTTTTGCAATGGGTTATAACTACAATGGTAAACTGAAATCTGCAGAGATCCTTCTTCATGAGGACGGCAGCTTTGAGATGATCCGTCGTGCCGAGACACCGAGAGATTATTTTGCAACCTTTGACTGCTTCCCTGTTTTTGAGAAACTTCTTCAGGATGAAGACGAACTGAAATAAAATAGCGGAAATATATAAAAACAGCCCTCTATGCATCTTGGTAATGATGCATAGAGGGCTGTTTTATGTTTAAGTATCTGGTAGGCATAAGATCGCGAGCAGGGCGGAAGGTGGTCAAATGCAGGGTTACAGCTTCCGGCTGCCGGAGATTTCTGCCAGGGCTTTTCTAAACTCAAAGAAAAACAGGATGGCAGTAAATGTAACGGCCAAGATATCCGCAACCGGCTCGGCCATATAAACTGCATTTGTCCGGTCAGCACGGAAAATATTGGGCAGGATATAGATCAGCGGGATGACCAGAATAAATTTCCGGACAATAGCCACAATGATGGAATCTTTGGCTCTGCCAAGGGAGATAAAGGTCATCTGGCAGGCAATCTGGATACCAAAGATAAACACAACTGCCATATAGATCCGGAGCGCTGTTTTTGTGAAAGCAAGTAATGTACTGTCCGAAGTAAACATTCCGGCAAAGATCTGCGGGAAGATCATAATGATCAGCCACAGGATCACGGAATAAGAAACACTTGTTTTTATAAGAAGCTTAAATGTAGAACGTACACGTTTTTCGTTACGTGCACCATAGTTGTAGCTGATGATAGGCTGTGCACCCTGACCAAGTCCCTGAAGAGGAAGCATGGCAAACTGCATGACGCTGGTAAGGATAGTCATGGCTCCTACTGCAACATCCCCGCCGTATTTTAAGAGTGAGGAGTTGTAGCAGACAGAGATAACGCTTTCACTGAGCTGCATGACAAAGAGAGAAGAGCCAAGAGCCATACAGGGCAGAATGATATCGGCTTTCAGTTTCATGGTGCTTTTCCGAAGCTTCAGGAAGGTCTTTTTTCCAAAGAGGAAGGAGAGGACCCAGATGCAGGAAAATGCCTGGGAGATCACTGTTGCCAGAGCAGCGCCCCGGACACCCATGTGGAATCCGAAAATAAAAACCGGATCCAGAATAATGTTGGAGATCGCACCGATCAATACGGAGAGCATTCCGGTTTTTGCGAATCCCTGGGCTGTGATGAAATTATTCATGCCAAGAGTCAGCTGTACAAAGATAGTTCCTACTGCATAGATATTCATGTAACCCACCGCATAGTCGATGGTGTTTGCACTGGCGCCGAATGCAAGGAGAAGGCTGCGGTTTCCGAGAAACAGGATAACAGTCAGGATCAGGGAGATGATGATCTGCATGGTGAAGCAGTTTCCGAGAGTCTGTTCGGCTTTCGACGTGTCATTTTTACCCATAAAGATGCTGGCTCTGGGAGCGCCTCCGTTTCCGACAAGAGCAGCGAAGGCAGATACGACCATAATAAGCGGCATACATACACCTACACCGGTAAGGGCAAGAGCACCCTCTCCGGGAATATGACCAATATAGATACGATCGACGATATTGTAGAGCATATTGATGAGCTGTGCGGCAACGGTAGGAAGTGCAAGCTGCAGAAGAAGCTTTCCGACAGACTCGGTTCCTAAAAAGCTTTTGTCTTTTTCCATTTTTTTATTCCTTTCGTGTTTTTTGATAGTATATAATAAAGACCTGACAGATTTCTCCGTCAGGTCTTTTATGCGAATGCCGCTGGCCGGACTCGAACCGGCACGGATCGCTCCGCTTGATTTTGAGTCAAGTGCGTCTGCCAATTCCGCCACAGCGGCATAACCATTTATTATAATAGCACAGTATCAGGTGGCTTGCAAGGATTTTTTCAGAATAAAGGTATTATTTGGAAATATTTTTAATTCTAAAAAGTTTATGAAATCGGATGAGGCATCCTTGAAATTGACTGAAAAAAGTGGTAGAGTGTACTACAAGGCTGTACCACTTGATATAGCACTGTGGATATAGCAATATACTATAAGATAACGGAGGAGACTGCATGAATCTGAATTCAAAAAAACCAGAGAAGCGGCCGCTGTATGTATATTACATTATTGCGGTCGTAATTATTGTTTTGCTGAATGTTTTTGCTCTTCCTGCTCTTTCTGAGAGAAGTGTAAAAGAGACCGATTACACCACCTTCCTGAAAGCTGTAGACAGAGGAAAAGTATATGAAGCAACTATTAATTCTGATTATATCTATTATACGATGAAGGTAGATGGAAATGATGTCTATTGTAAGACGGTATCTGTAGAGGATCAGGATCTTGTATCCCATCTTTACGATGCGGGCGTAAGTATAGAGGGTACTGCACCTCAGAGACAGTCCCTGCTTTTATCTCTGATCCTGGGATATGTACTCCCGATCGCAATCTTTATTCTCCTGGGACGCTGGCTCAGCAAGAAGATGATGAGTTCCATGGGAAACGGAGGACCGGGAGGAATGATGTCCTTTGGCAAAAGCAATGCCAAGGTTTATGTGAAATCCTCTACGGGAATCAAATTTTCAGATGTTGCCGGTGAGGATGAAGCCAAGGAGCTTTTGACGGAAATTGTAGATTTCCTTCATAATCCGGAGAAATACAGAGAAATCGGTGCTTCCATGCCGAAGGGTGCCCTTCTTGTAGGCCCTCCCGGAACCGGTAAAACTCTTCTTGCCAAGGCAGTTGCCGGTGAGGCGGAGGTTCCGTTTTTCTCAATTTCCGGTTCGGAATTTGTGGAGATGTTTGTGGGTATGGGTGCTGCCAAGGTCCGTGATCTTTTTAAACAGGCCAATGAGAAGGCACCATGTATCGTATTTATTGATGAGATCGATACGATCGGCAAGAAACGTGACGGCTCCGGAATGGGCGGCGGAAACGATGAGCGTGAGCAGACACTGAACCAGCTTTTGACAGAGATGGACGGTTTTGACGGTTCCAAGGGTGTTGTGATCCTGGCAGCTACCAACCGACCGGATTCCCTTGACCCTGCACTTCTTCGCCCGGGACGTTTTGACAGAAGGATCCCGGTTGAGCTTCCGGATCTTCAGGGGCGTGAGGAAATCCTGAAGGTTCATGCCAAGAAGATCAAAATTGCGGATACAGTCCGGTTTGATGAAATTGCCAAGGCGGCAGTCGGTGCCTCCGGTGCGGAGCTTGCCAATATTGTCAACGAGGCAGCTCTCCGTGCAGTCCGCGACGGACGGAAATTTGCCACACAGGCGGATTTTGAAGAAAGCATCGAAGTTGTTATTGCCGGATATCAGAAAAAGAACCGTGTACTTTCCAATAAGGAAAAGCTGATCGTTTCCTATCATGAGGTTGGTCATGCACTGGTTGCTGCCAAGCAGACAGATTCTGCACCGGTCCATAAGATCACGATCATTCCACGTACCTCCGGTGCACTGGGATATACCATGCAGGTAGATGAGCAGGAACATTTCCTGATGACTAAGGAAGAACTGGAGAATAAGATCGCTACATTTACAGGCGGCCGTGCAGCGGAAGAGCTGATCTTCCATTCCATTACTACCGGTGCCTCCAATGATATTGAGCAGGCGACTAAGATTGCCAGAGCGATGATCAGCAGGTATGGTATGAGTGATGATTTTGACATGGTTGCCATGGAAAATGTAAGCAATCAGTATCTTGGCGGAGATGCAAGTCTAACCTGTTCCTTTGAGACGCAGACGCTTTTGGATAAGAAGGTTGTGGAGCTTGTAAGACGGGAGCATGAAAAGGCTACGAAGATCCTGACAGATAACATCGGAAAGCTCCATGAGATTGCCAAGTATCTGTATGAGCATGAGACGATCACCGGTGAGGAGTTTATGAAGATCTTGAATGAAGCGCCGGTGGAGATTGAGAATACACAGGAAAATTAAATATGTTGGCGGGAGGGACGCCGAAGGGAATACTTCTGTAAGGTCTTCGGCTTCCGTTGGGCGTTAGTTCTAAGGCCCTGAAAATCTGCTAAAACCATTAAAAAAAGTTCGGAACTCGCGGCTTGTTGCCGCTCAGACAGCCGAACTTTTTTTTATAACGCAGATTTCCAGAACCTAAGGACTAGCAGCCCTCCTCCAGAGACAGAGCCATACAGAAGTATTCCCTCCGGCTGTGCTCTGGCCATGTGGATTGCTTCTGACTAGTCTTTACCATATTTCCGGGTGTACCTTGGAACAGGTGAGTGCCAGACTTCCGGGGCCGATGTGGCAGGAGACGCTCAGGGAGAGAGGGAAGATGTTGACTTCACCGATATTCGGGAAGGTGGTGAGGACTTCTTTTTGGAATTCTTCGGCTGCTTCCAGGTTGTGGGAGTGGATGACATCCAGGTTGATCTTTTCTCCAAAGCGGTCTGCAATGTCATCTTTGATGGCTTTAGTCATAGTGTTTTTTGCCTGGGTCATGGTGCGGGCCTTGGAGAAGGCGTCCAGCTTTTCGCCCTGGATCTGCAGAACCGGTTTCAGACGGAGCATGGTTCCGATGGCTGCAGCTGCAGGAGTGATGCGGCCGCCCTGTTTCAGGTACTTCAGAGTAGCTACAGTGATATAGATGCTGGAGTCGAAGCGGGTTTCTTCCAGCCAAGTTCCAATCTCATCGGCAGAGAGACCGTTTTTAGCCTGCTGGATAGCCTCGATGGCAGAGTAACGTAAGGTTCCGGAGATCCTCTGGTTGTTTACGACACGTACACGGCCATCATAGTCTTCTGCAAGCATGCGGGCAGTCTGCATGGAACTGGAGAGACCGCTGGACATGGGGATATGTACGATCTCGTCGTAGTCTTTGAGCAGCTTGTCCCAGAGGGTAGTGACGGATTCCGGTGTGGGCTGGGATGTGGAAACTTTGCAGCCTGGATTTTGTTCAAGATGCTGAAAGAACTCTGATTGGTTCATGTCAATGTCTTCCAGATATTCCTTATCATCTATAAAAAACGGCATTGGAAGCATGTAGATGCCAAGGTCTTTTACCTGAGCGGGAGACATGCCGCAGTTACTGTCTGTAACGATTGCTATAGATTTCATAATGGTGATCCTCCTTGCCTGGATTTTCATATTTGGTCAGTTTTTCTGTTTTCTGACCGGGATATCTCAAGTATACCACAGGAAACCGCCCTTGTCATTCAACGTTTAATTCGCTATAATGATATAATATTCTGGGAAATATTTCCCCAGTCTGGGGCAAATTGTGAAGCGGGATCTCAGAAGAGGCTTATCATATGGGAGAATCCGCTGCTTTGAAAGAGAGGGAAAATATGAACTGTCGTATTGCAGAGGGAATGGTTAATAAATATATCGATCATACGTTGCCGTTGAATGATCTGGAGGATTTTCTAGAGCATATTGAGAAGTGTTCCTCCTGCTACGATGAGCTTGCCACATATTTCATTGTACATAAGGCCATGCAGCAGCTGGATGAGAAACAGGAAGATACTGTTCTGGATTTTAAGGAGCTTCTGGAAGAGGATATCCGAAAATCCAGAAGGTATATCCGAAAAAAGAAATTTCACAGAGCGATCGCTGCAGTGGCAGTCTGCGTTCTGATCGCGGCACTGGTGGTCTTTCTTGTTTTTGTGATCCTGGAACTGAAGGAGGGAATTTGATTTTGAGTGAAAAAATATTACTGATCGATGGTCACAGCATCCTGAACCGTGCGTTTTATGGTCTGCCGGATCTTACCAATGCAGAAGGATGCCATACAGGAGCGGTATATGGATTTCTGAATATTATGTTCAGGATCATGGAGGAAGAGAAGCCGGAGTATCTTACCGTTGCATTTGATCTGAGTGCACCTACGTTCCGGCATAAGAGATATGAAGCTTATAAAGGTACCCGAAAACCCATGCCGGAGGAGCTTCGGGAACAGGTTCCGCTGATCAAGGAGATGCTTTCTGCCATGGGAATCAACATCATGTCCCTGGAAGGCTATGAAGCAGATGATCTTCTTGGTACGGTCGCCAGAAGAAGTGAAGCAAAGGGTATGGATGTTACCATTCTTTCCGGAGACCGTGATCTTCTTCAGCTTGCCACAGATAAGGTGCTGATCCGGCTTCCGAAGACTGTCCGGGGAAAGACAACCGTTGAAAATTACCATACAGCGGAAGTTCTTGAGAAATATCAGGTAACGCCGCCGCAGATCATAGAACTGAAAGCGCTGATGGGCGACAGCTCCGATAATATTCCGGGAATCCCGGGCGTTGGAGAGAAAACCGCGACCAAGATGATCGTGCAGTTCGGTTCCATTGAGAATGCTCATGAGCATCTGGAAGAAGTAAAGCCTAATAAGGCGAAAGAATCTCTTCGTGAGCATTATGATCTGGCACAGCTTTCCAAAGAGCTTGCAACCATCAACACAGATAGTCCGCTGGAATTTTCCTACGAAAAAGCGAAAGTGGAAAATCCCTATACTCCGGAGGCATATGAATTGTGTAAACGCCTGGAATTTAAGAACATGCTGAACCGTTTTGATCCGGCTACGACAGCAGATTCCTCCATGGAACTGGAATTTTTTACCTGTAATGATCTTTCCGGTGTGGAGGCACTGTTTGAAAAAGCAGCGCAGAAAGATCAGGTGGGTATTTCTGTTCTTGCAGATCCGGATCAGGTGTATACCGTGGGATTGGTCCTGGATGAAAAAGAAATCTATCAGATTCCGGTGGGAGGACTTCTCACAGGGGATTACCTTTGCGGAAAACTGAAAACTCTGGCGGACAGTACGGTGCTCTGTGCTATGGATATTAAATCAGTTCTCAAACATGTTTCCCTTGATGATCCGAAGAAGGTTTTTGATGCGGGGGTTGCTGCATATCTTCTGAACCCGCTGAAATCTTCCTATTCCCATGATGATATCGCCAAAGAATATCTGGATGGTATGATGTTCCCCTCAAAGGAAGACCTTCTTGGAAAGACTTCTCTGAAAAAGGCCTGGGAAGAGGAACTGGAATGCCTTGGAAATTATGCCTGCTATCAGGCGTTTGTGCCCTGCATGGCCCGAAAGGTTCTTCTTGAAAAACTGGATGAAACAGGCATGCGTAAGGTTTATGATGAGATCGAGCTTCCTCTTGTCTTTACCCTGGATTCCATGGAAAAATGGGGGATTTCCGTTAAGGGTGAAGAGCTTAAGAACTATGGTGAAAAACTTAAAGTCCGTATCCAGGAGCTGGAAAAAACCATCTGGCAGGAAGCAGGGGAGGAGTTTAATATCAATTCCCCGAAACAGCTGGGTGTGATCCTTTTTGAAAAGCTGGGACTTCCAGGTGGAAAGAAGACCAAGACCGGCTATTCCACAGCGGCGGATATCTTGGATAAGCTGGCGCCGGATCATGCCATCGTAAAAGATATCCTGGAGTACCGCCAGCTGACCAAGCTGAAATCCACTTATGCAGATGGTCTCGGAAATGTGATCGGAGAAGATGGAAGGATCCACTCTACTTTTAATCAGACGATCACAGCAACCGGTCGTATCAGCAGCACAGATCCGAATCTTCAGAACATACCGGTCCGCATGGAGCTGGGCAGGCTGATCCGTAAGGTTTTTGTGCCGGAGGAGGGATTTGTATTTCTGGATGCAGATTATTCCCAGATCGAGCTTCGTGTGCTGGCACATATGTCCGGTGATGAAAAACTGATCCAGGCTTATCGTGAGGCGGAGGATATCCACCGGCTCACCGCATCCCAGGTGTTTCATGTGCCGCTGGATGAAGTGACATCTCTTCAGCGAAGAAATGCCAAGGCGGTAAATTTCGGAATCGTTTATGGGATCAGTTCCTTTGGACTGAGCCAGGATCTGAGTATTACCAGAAAAGAGGCAGCTGCCTATATTGAGAAATATTTCGAGACCTATCCGAAGATCAAGGGCTTTCTGGACGGTCTGGTAAAGGATGGCAAGGAACACGGTTATGTGACAACTATGTTCGGCAGACGAAGGCCTGTGCCAGAGCTGAGATCCAGTAATTTCATGCAGCGCTCCTTCGGAGAACGTGTAGCCATGAACTCTCCGATCCAGGGTACTGCAGCAGATATCATCAAAATAGCCATGAACCATGTTTATGAACGAATGAAAAAAGAGGGACTGCGTTCAAGACTGGTGCTGCAGGTTCACGATGAGCTTCTGATCGAGACAAAGAAAGAAGAGATCGAGGAAGTTTCCCGTATTCTGGAAGAAGAGATGAAGGGAGCTGCAGACCTTGCAGTGGAACTTGACGTAGATATGCACCAGGGTGACAGCTGGTATGAGGCGAAATAAATGAGAGTGATCGGAGTAACCGGCGGAGTAGGGGCCGGAAAAAGTACAGTACTTGGAATCATGGAAGAAGATTTCCAGGCATATGTGATCCAGGCAGACCAGCTTGGTCACATTCTGATGGAACCGGGGGAAGAATGTTACGATGCGGTGATCGCATTGTTTGGAAAAGAAATCATAAAAAAAGATAAAACTATTGACCGGAGACGGATTTCTGATGTAGTATTCACAGATAAGGATATGCTTTTGAAATTAAACGGGATCATCCATCCGGCTGTAAAGCAGAGAATCCTGGATCTTCTTGGAGAACAAAAGGAAGCTGGAAGAGAGATCTGTGTTGTGGAAGCTGCTCTTTTTCTGGAAGAGAATTATCAGGAATTCTGTGATGAAGTCTGGTATGTGTATACAGAGGAGGAAATCCGGATCCGTCGTCTGATGGAAAGCCGTGGCTATTCCAGAGAGAAATCTCTTGGCATTATCCGAAACCAGGTATCTGACCAGGTTTTCAGAGAACATACGGATTATGTGATCGAGAATAATGGAGATCTGAAGGATACCCGGAGACAGATCAGAGAAGGGATAGAGAGAAATGAGACTTTGTAGTATTGCCAGCGGAAGCAGCGGCAACTGTATTTATGTGGGATCTGAGGAGGCACATGTTCTGGTAGATGTGGGGATCAGCGGGAAGAGTATTGAAAAAGGCCTGAATTCCCTGGATCTTACCGGAAAAGATGTGGACGGTATCCTGATCACACATGAACATTCCGACCATATCAAGGGACTGGGAGTGATCTCCAGAAAATATGGAATTCCCATCTATACCACAGGTGGAACCGCAGATGCCATGCTTCGTATGAAATCCCTTGGAAAAATGCCGGAGGGACTGATCCACGAGATCCGGGAGGATGAGCCTTTTGGGATCAAGGACCTGACGGTAAATCCTTTTACCATTTCCCATGATGCTGCACAGCCGGTGGGTTACCGCCTGGAATGCGGAGAGCATTCTGTGGGCATTGCCACAGACCTTGGAAAATATAATGATTACATTGTAAAAAATCTGGAGAATCTGGATGCGGTGCTTTTGGAAGCAAATCATGACATCCGCATGCTTCAGGTTGGAAAATACCCTTATTATCTCAAACAGAGGATTCTGGGAGATCGTGGGCATCTCTCCAATGAGAATGCAGGACGTCTGCTCTGTCGGATCCTCCATGATAATTTGAAGGCGGTTTTTCTTGGCCATTTAAGCAGAGAAAACAACTATGAAGAACTTGCCTACGAGACTGTGTGCTCGGAGGTGACACTTGGTGACAACCCGTACCGTTCTAGGGATTTTAAGATCCAGGTAGCGAAGAGGGATCACATATCAGAAATAATCACAGTGTAGAAAGGAAAAAACGATGAAGAAGACAATTATCACAGTAGTAGGAAATGACACAGTAGGAATTATTGCAAAGGTTTGTACATATCTTGCAGAGAATCAGGTTAATATTCTGGATATTTCTCAGACCATCGTTCAGGGTTACTTCAACATGATGATGATCGCAGACACAGCAAAATGTGAAAAGGATGGCGGTGAACTTGCAAAAGAGCTTGAAAATCTGGGTAAGGAGATCGGTGTTGTGATCCACTGCCAGCATGAAGATATTTTTAACATGATGCATCGAGTATGATCAAGCAGCGAATGCGGATTGCCAATGCATATGATATCTACTTTACATCAATCATCAGGGAGAAAATAAAATGATCAATATTTTTGAGGTAAACGAGACAAATAAAATGATCGAGCAGGAGAATCTGGATGTGCGTACCATCACCATGGGGATCAGCCTTCTGGACTGTATCGATCCTGACCTGGATGCACTGAATCAGAAAATATACGAAAAGATCACCACAAAGGCCAGAAATCTGGTAGCTACCGGTGATGAGATCGCAACCGAGTACGGTATCCCGGTTGTAAATAAACGAATTTCCGTAACACCCATTGCTCTGGTTGGCGGGGCTGCATGTAAGAAACCGGAGGATTTTGTGACCATCGCAAGAACGCTGGATAAATGTGCCAAGGAAGTTGGCGTTAACTTTATCGGCGGATATTCTGCACTGGTAAGCAAAGGAATGACTCCGGCAGAGGAGCTTCTTATCCGCTCCATTCCTCAGGCAATGGCAGAAACAGAGCGCGTCTGCAGTTCTGTAAACGTTGGTTCCACCAAGACCGGTATCAACATGGATGCCGTAAAGCTGATGGGCGAGATCATCCTCGCAACAGCAGAGGCTACTAAGGACCAGGATTCTCTTGGATGTGCCAAGCTGGTAGTATTCTGTAACGCACCGGATGATAACCCGTTTATGGCAGGCGCGTTCCACGGTGTCACAGAGGCGGACTGCATCATCAACGTAGGTGTCAGTGGCCCTGGCGTTGTAAAGAAAGCTCTGGAGCAGGTTCGTGGCGAGGACTTCGGAACTCTCTGCGAGATGATCAAACGTACCGCATTCAAAGTTACACGAGTTGGACAGCTGGTTGCACGTGAGGCATCCAAGCGTCTTGACGTGCCGTTTGGTATTGTGGATCTTTCTCTTGCACCGACACCGGCTATCGGTGATTCCGTAGCTGAGATCCTGGAAGAGATCGGCCTTGAGAGAGCCGGTGCACCTGGAACAACTGCAGCGCTTGCACTTCTCAACGACCAGGTGAAGAAAGGCGGCGTTATGGCAGCAGCTGCTGTGGGCGGATTAAGTGGTGCCTTTATTCCTGTCAGCGAGGATCAGGGAATGATCGATGCGGTAAACGAGGGAGCTCTTACTCTGGAGAAGCTGGAAGCCATGACCTGTGTATGCTCTGTTGGTCTGGACATGATCGCAGTTCCGGGAGATACCAAGGCGACTACACTGGCAGGTATCATCGCAGATGAGTCTGCCATCGGTATGGTAAATCAGAAGACAACTGCAGTACGTCTCATCCCGGTTATCGGTAAGGGTGTGGGCGAAACGGTTGAGTTCGGAGGTCTTCTTGGCTATGCTCCGATCATGCCAGTAAATTCCTTCTCCTGTGATGCATTTGTACAGAGAGGTGGAAGGATCCCGGCACCAATCCACAGCTTTAAGAATTAATTTTATTTTTGGACTTGACAGACTCACGTTGATGTGCTAAAGTAAACACAACTTAAAAAACAAACCAGTGAGAAAGAGAAGTAAACATTTCAGGAAGCTTCACAGAGAGCGGTGATGGTGGAAATCCGCAGGGGACCAGATGTTGAATGGACTTTCGAGGGCGGCCCGAACTATTTATCTGTACAGTAGGCGCCGACGGGAACCGAACCCGTTACCAATGAGGAGTGTATGTTAGTACACCGGAAAGTGGACGATTCGTCAATTTGAGTGGTACCGCGATAATAAAGAACTTTTATTACCGTCTCAAGCATGATATAAGCTTGGGACGGTTTTTGTGTTACAGGAAAAGCGATTCTGTTGCATGAAAGTTGTTCCGGAAAAGCAGACCGCAAGGTGTACAAAAGGTAATCATAAGCGGAAATAAGAAGGGAGAACAAAACCATGAAAAAAAGAATGTTAGTGATCGCAGCAGCAGTAGCAGCAACAACTATGATGATGACAAGCCCGGTTATGGCGGAGGATTTTAAAGTAGGCATCTGCAATTATGTAGATGATGCTTCCCTGAACCAGATCGTAGACAACATCCAGTCCCGTCTGGAGGAGCTTGGCAAAGAAAAGGGTGTCACATTTGATGTGTCTTATGATAACTGTAATGCAGATGCCAGTGTTATGGAACAGATCATTTCAGATTTTCAGGCGGATAAGGTTGACCTGATGGTTGGTGTGGCTACACCGGTGGCAATGCGTATGCAGTCCGCTACAGAGGGAAGCGATACACCGGTTGTTTTCTCCGCAGTATCTGATCCGGTTGGCTCCGGTCTTGTAGATTCTCTGGATGCTCCTGGTGCAAATATCACAGGAACCAGCGATTACCTGGATACTTCTTCTATCATGAAGCTGATTCAGGCACAGAATCCGGATGTAAAGAAGATCGGTCTTCTCTATGATGTCGGACAGGATTCCTCTACAACAGCGATCCAGGAAGCAAAAGATTATCTGGATAAAGAGGGAATCGAATATGTAGAGCGTACAGGAACCACTACCGATGAAGTCCAGCTCGCAGCAGATGCACTGATCGCTGACGGTGTGGATGCCGTATTTACACCTACGGACAACACTATCATGACAGCAGAGCTTTCTATTTATGAAAAATTCATCGACGCAGGAATCCCGCACTACACAGGTGCCGACTCCTTTGCATTAAATGGTGCCTTTGTAGGATATGGGGTTGATTATGCAAATCTGGGACAGAAAACAGCCGATATGATCGCTGACATCCTGATAGATAATGCGGATCCGTCTAAGACAGCTGTTGAAACCTTTGACAATGGTACTGCAACAGTTAATACAGAAACCTGCAAGGCACTTGGACTTGATTTCGATACCGTAAAGAAGGCATTTGAGCCTCTCTGCACACAGGTAAATGAGATCACAACTGCAGAAAGCTTTGATGAAGTAGAATCAAAATAAATTAACCGCTCACTTTTGTGAGCAGTTATGAAATAAATCCAATTGGAGGAAATCACTGTGACGATTGCAACTATGCTCTCCCTCGGGGAGACTGCCCTGAAGCTTGGACTGATCTGTTCTCTGACAGTTCTTGCTTTGTTCCTTAGTTATTCCATGCTGAATGTCTGCGACCTTTCTACAGATGGCTGCTTTACCTTCGGGGCCGCTGTAGGAGCCGTAGTTGCTGTAAGCGGACATCCGTTTCTGTCCATTGCGGCGGCCATGGCAGCAGGTGTTACATCAGGATTTGTAACGGCTATCCTGCAGACGAAGCTGGGGGTAGACAGCCTGCTTGCAGGTATTATTGTAAATACTGCATTATATTCCGTAAATATCGCGGTCATGGGAGGGTCATCCCTGATCAATATGAATCGGACGACCACAGTATTTACCATGATGAAGGATGCGCTTGCAGGTACAGCGTTAAAAGGTAGGGAAGATATCCTCATTGCAGCTATCGCAGTGATCCTCGTGATCGTATTTCTGGTATTCTTTCTGAAAACAAGACTTGGTCTTGCGATCCGGGCAACCGGAAATAATTCTGATATGGTAAAATCTTCCTCCATCAATCCGGTCTTTACAACGGTCATCGGCCTTTGCGTGGCAAATGCATTTACCGCACTTTCCGGATGTCTTCTGTCTCAGTCACAGAAATCCGTAGATATCAACATCGGTCAGGGTATGGTCACCATCGCACTGGCATCCTTGCTGATCGGAGGTACTCTTCTCGGACATGGAGGAATTTTTGCGAGAGCGGTGGGAATGGTGCTTGGTTCCTTTATCTTCCGCCTTGTGTATACCATCGCACTTCGGTTCAATATGCCGGCATTTATGCTGAAGCTGGTATCCTCTGTGATCGTTGTTCTTGCAATTTCCGGTCCGTATCTTAAGAAACAGTGGCCGCAGATCCGAAGAAGAATGACTCATACAAAAGGAGGAAGATGATTCATGCTGAAAATCAGCCATATTTCAAAAACATTTAATCCGGGAACCGTAAACGAAAAAAAGGCGATCACAGATCTTTCCCTGGAACTGAAAAAAGGCGACTTTGCTACGATCATCGGTTCCAATGGTGCAGGAAAATCAACACTTTTTAATGCGATCTGCGGTGATTTTCTTACAGATGCCGGTTCGATCGAGCTGGATGGCAGGGATATCACATTTATGCCGCAGCATGCACGCGCAAAAGAGATCGGACGTCTTTATCAGGATCCGATGCGTGGTACTGCACCGGGAATGACGATCGAAGAGAATCTTGCACTTGCAGCCGGCAAGGGTGGGTGGCTTTCCCGCACGACCCGGCAGGAAAAAGAACGTTTCCGGGAAGAACTGAAGAAGCTGGACATTGGACTGGAAGAGCGGATGAGTCATCCGGTAGGTCTCCTTTCCGGAGGACAGAGACAGGCACTGACACTTTTGATGGCAACCATGAATCCGCCGAAATTACTTCTTCTGGACGAGCATACTGCAGCCCTTGATCCGGGAACTGCTGAGAAAGTCCTTAATCTCACCAGACGGATCGTGGAAGAAAATCAGCTGACCTGTCTGATGATCACACACAATATGCAGTCAGCAATTGATCTTGGTAACCGTATCCTGATGATGGACTCCGGCAATATCGTGCTGGATATCGGAGGGGAAGAGAAGAAGGATATGACCGTGGATGGCCTTCTTGAGAAATTTAAAACGGGAGTGGGCAAGGCTTTGGATAATGACCGTATTCTTTTGTCTGAATAAACGGAATAAATAATGAAGAACCGTTATCGATCATGTGTAAAGTGGAAAATGAATAGCTGCTTTACACAGGTGACGGTTCTTTTTTTATGAAAATTCTTGAGTATGTCACGTTACCGTGATAAAATAAATGAAATCACTTTGTGATTTCATTTATGAGCAAGTAGCGAAGCGGATTGCGAATATCCGTTTAATTTTATTATGGAAGAGGGACGAATGACATGCAGTTTTCAAAAAGACTGGACCGATTTGGAGATGAAATTTTTGCTGCTCTGAACAACCGGCGTATGGAGCTGGAAGCACAGGGCATGAAGATCTATAACATGAGTGTGGGAACTCCGGATTTCAAGACTCCGGAATATATCAAGAAAGCTGTAGCGGAAGCAGCTATGGATGATAACAACTGGAAATACAGTCTCCGCGATCTGCCGGAGCTTCTGGACGCAGTCTGTACTTATTATAAGAAACGTTTTGATGTGGAACTGACACCGGACATGGTAATGACTGTTTATGGAAGCCAGGAAGGAATGGGGCATCTTGGCATGGCGCTTTGTGATGAGGGAGATACAGTACTTCTTCCGGATCCGTGCTATCCCGTATTTGCAGCAGGAAGTCTGATGGCAGGAGCAGTTCCTTACTATTATCCGCTGGTTGCAGAGCATGATTTCCTTCCCTATGTAAAGGGAATTCCGGAAGAAATAGCGAATAAGGCTAAATATATGGTAGTATCCCTGCCGTCCAACCCGGTAGGAAGCATTGCCACTCCGGGACTTTACGAAGAAATCGTGGAATTTGCGAAAAAATATGATATTCTGATCATTCATGATAATGCGTACAGCGATATTATTTTTGACGGGGCATTTGGAGGAAGTTTTTTGGCCACTCCGGGAGCGAAAGATATTGGAGTGGAATTTTTCAGTCTTTCCAAATCCTTCAATGTTACAGGCGCAAGACTTAGCTTTCTGGTAGGCCGGCCGGATGTGATCGCAGCGCTTCGCAAATTGAGAAGCCAGATCGACTTCGGCATGTTCCTGCCGCTTCAGAAAGCAGCTATTGCAGCACTTCAGGGACCGCTGGACAGCGTAAAAGAACAGTGTCAGAAGTACCAGGAGAGAAGAGATGCTCTCTGCCAGGGACTTCGTGATATCGGATGGGAACTTCCAAATGGAAAAGGCACCATGTTTGTCTGGGCGAAGATCCCGGGTGGCCGCACCGACAGCATGGCATTCTGTATGGAACTGATGGAAAAGGCCGGCGTCATCGTGACTCCGGGAGCAAGCTTTGGTCCCCACGGAGAGGGCTACGTACGTTTCGCCCTGGTACTTCCGCCGGAGAAGATCCGGGAAGCAGTGGAAGCGATCCGAAAAAGCGGATTAAACTGAATAACTGAAAGTTGTTCAAAATCCGATCTCAAGCCATGAAAAGATTACTTATCAGCGTTCAAGCCGCTGTGGAGCTTAAATGATCCGCAGCGGCTTTTTCATCTCGTGGATGAAAGGCTGACCTGTTTTGTGGCAGAGAAGCATTTCGTAAAGATTGGAAGCCGCACAGGTTTCATTAAAAAGTCGAAGCGCAGTTTCATCGAGGATCGCAGATGCATCGGCGGCTTTGGTGATCAGCGGGATCGAGGAGTTTTTCTTGATCTGGCTGAGAAGCGGAGCGCTGTTTTTTTGAAAGCCAAGTACCCGGGCATAGGGAATGTGTCCGGGTGCTGTTGTTTTTTGGTCAAGAAAGATCCGGACAAGGCTGCGGCAGATAGCAGAACGGGTAATATCCCGTGTTTTCAAAAGATCCGCAAACTGGGAAAAACCTTCATATTGATTTCGGGATTTCAGGATACGCCGGATCAGTGCATCCGAAAGCTCCGGATACATTTTTAAAGTTTCTTCGGATTCCAGAAGCAGTTTGTAATGCAGAGGAAGATCCAGTGCTGAGTCAGAAAGCCATGCTCCTTTTTTGAGAGAATCCAGGAATCCGGGAAGGGAAGCAGAAGGGATCAACCGGGAAAGATCAGCAGACTGCACAGTTCCTTCGGATTTTTTCATAAGGCTCCGGATGCCGGAAGCAGAGGGAAATTCTTCGTCGGAAAGAAGAGAAAAATCCGTATCATGATAACCACTTCCCTTTCTTAAAAGTGCATGAGGAAGGATACGGCTGTTAAGACGGAGAAGCGCTTTGCAGTATTCGATTCCCAGGATGTTATTGGGAGAAGAAAGAATGAGTTCAATATGTTCTGATGAAACGCCGAATGTGTTATGCACGGAAGTGGCTTTTTCTCGCATGTAACGGATCAAAGCACTGCTTCTTGCAGCTGGAAAACTCATTCCGGTACGAAGATTCTGCTGAAGGAGTTTGCGGTATTTAAACGGTTCCTTTACAAGAATCTGTGCAATATTCATAAGAGTCTCTGTATCTCCGCATTCACTTCCGAAACATAGCTCATCTACAACACCAAGCCCGTCAAGAAGGCTTACGCCACCTGCGGCAAATCCTTCCGCACTGGCCGTTGCTGTCTGTACCGGCATTTCCAGGATCAGATCGGCGCCTCCGAGAAGAGCCATCTCAGCCCGGAGATGTTTTTCCATAAGGGCAGGAGCCCCTCTTTGGACAAAATCCCCGCTCATGGCGATCACAATATAATTAGCACCAAGGATCTCCCGGGCATAGCGGATCTGGTATTCGTGACCTTTGTGAAATGGGTTATATTCTGCAATGATTCCAACAACTTTCATATAAAAAAGTACCTGCCATTTCTGAAAATTATAATGGTGCTATTTTAACATAAGCAATGTAAAAAGTTAAGCGGCATTCGAAATCTGTTTTGCTGCCATAAACCCGAATGCTGCTGTCCGCTCTGGGCCCGGCAACACCCTTTGTGAGATACAGAAATCACGCAAATTTATGATCATGCGCCGAAATCCTTGGGCCATCTGTGATCTTTATCCACAAAAAACACATCGCAGAACATTGTCGGTAAACAGTAACAATTGCACTTCAAAAAATACGCAGTATAGCCATTTTCTGACAATGAAACGCTTGAAAAGAAAAGGGTAAGGGGGTATAATAAACATAGTGTAGTGCCCGAACAGACACTAGCGTTTTTGTTACATCAAGAAAGGAGCCATTTAATCATGGGATTTGTTGAACTGCTTAAAAAAAGAGCAAAAGAAAGCGTAAAAACAATTGTACTGCCAGAGACAGAGGATATGAGAACTCTTGAGGCAACTGACAAGATTCTGAAAGAGGGAGTTGCAAAGATCATCCTCATCGGTAATGAGGAAGAGATCAACAAGAAAGCTGCAGAGGGCGGCTTTGATATTTCCGGTGCACAGATCGTAGATCCGGAGAAATCTGACAGAACTCAGGCATATATTGATAAATTTGTAGAGCTGAGAGCAAAGAAGGGAATGACACCTGAGAAAGCGAAAGAGATCCTTCATACTCAGTACCCATACTATGGCGTAATGATGGTTAAGATGGGGGATGCAGACGGTATGGTATCCGGTGCATGCCATTCTACAGCAGATACACTTCGTCCATGCCTTCAGATCCTGAAGACAAAACCGGGAACCAAGCTTGTATCCGCATTCTTCCTGATCGTTGTTCCGGATTGCGAGTATGGTGCAAACGGTGCATTCGTATTTGCTGATTCCGGTCTGAACCAGAACCCGACTCCGGATGAGCTTTCTGCGATCGCAGCATCTTCTGCTGAGTCCTTTAAGCTTCTTGTTCAGGAGGAGCCGATCGTAGCTATGCTTTCCCACTCCACTAAGGGAAGTGCAAAGCATCCTGACGTAGATAAAGTCGTAGAGGCTACAAGAATTGCCAAAGAGGAGCATCCGGAGCTTAAACTTGACGGAGAGTTCCAGCTTGATGCAGCTATCGTTCCAAGCGTAGGCGCATCCAAAGCACCGGGAAGCGAAGTAGCAGGTAAAGCTAACGTACTGGTATTCCCTGACCTTGATGCAGGTAACATCGGATACAAGCTTGCTCAGCGTCTTGGTAAAGCAGAAGCATACGGACCTGTTACACAGGGTATCGCAAAACCTGTAAACGACCTGTCTCGCGGATGCTCTGCAGATGATATCGTAGGTGTTGTAGCGATCACAGCAGTACAGTGCCAGGCAGAGGATAAATAATTATTAAAAGATCAGGAGAGTTAAATCATGAACGTATTAGTTATCAACTGTGGAAGTTCTTCATTAAAATATCAGTTAATCGATTCTGAGACAGAGAATGTACTTGCAAAGGGTCTCTGCGAGAGAATCGGTATTGACGGAAGACTGGTATATCAGAAAGCCGGATGTGACAAAGAGATCACAGAGGCAGCTATGCCAACACATAAAGAAGCGATCCAGATGGTACTGGATGCTCTTACAAACGATAAAACAGGTGCAATCGGAAGCCTTAAAGAGGTTAATGCGATTGGACATCGTGTCGTACACGGAGGCGAGAAATTTGCTTCTTCTGCAGTGATCACAGACGAGATGATCAAAGCAGTAGAAGAGTGCAATGACCTTGCACCGCTCCACAACCCGGCTAACCTCATTGGTATCCGTGTATGTGCAGAGCTTATGCCAGGCGTACCACAGGTAGGCGTATTTGATACCGCTTTCCATCAGACAATGCCTGCTAAAGCATATCTTTATGGACTTCCGCTTGACTTCTACAAGAAATATAAAGTAAGAAGATACGGTTTCCACGGAACATCCCACAGCTTCGTATCCAAGAGAGCTGTTGATTTCCTTGGCCTTGACAAAGACAACTCCAAAGTTATCGTCTGCCACCTTGGAAACGGATCTTCCATCAGCGCAGTTGTAAATGGCAAATGTGTAGATACAACAATGGGTCTTACACCACTTGAAGGTGTTGTTATGGGAACTCGTTCCGGTAACATCGATCCGGCTATCATGGAGTTCATTGCTAAGAAAGAGAACCTGGACATTGAGGGCGTTATGAATGTACTCAACAAGAAATCTGGTCTTCTCGGACTTTCCGGCGGACTTTCCAGCGACTTCCGTGACCTCAACGAGGCAGCTGAAGGCGGAAACGAGGATGCAGCTAATGCCATCGACGTTCTCTGCTATAGCATCGCTAAATTCGTAGGCGGATATGTTGCAGCAATGAATGGTGTTGACGCGATCGTCTTCACAGCAGGTATCGGTGAGAATGCGATCCCGGTACGTGAGAAGGTTGTCAGCTATCTCGGATACCTTGGCGTAACACTTGACAAAGATGCTAACGGACATCGTGGCGAGGAAATCGTGATCTCCACACCGGACTCCAAGGTTAAGGTTGCAGTTATCCCGACAAACGAGGAGCTTGCAATCTGCCGTGAGACTGTAGCACTGGTATAATCAGCTGTTTCAGTACCGGTACAGAACCGTTCGGGCATGATCGGTAATCAGGCAGAATTATATATTACTGTGGATCAGCAGTATACATTCGGGGGGCGGACAATTAAAGGTCCACCCCCGTAATTTACCCCGAATTTCTGATTAAGCCAACAGTAACAAAAAATTAAAAAAATGTAATATTTTCCCGAAAATAACGTTGACAAATCACAAGACCATATGTATAATGGATTGAGTGTGGATAGGAGAGACTTATGCAGATTCATTTATTAGACATTTCTTCCTGTGATGGCAAGACGATCCAGGAATCAGTTGCTCCTGAACTGGAGAAGATTGATTTTCAGATGGGAAGTTTTCCGGTACTTGCGAAGGAACCGGTAGAGCTTACGATCACCAATACCGGTGATAAGGTTCTTGAGCTTACAGGAACTGGTAAGATCACAGTGGGCATTCCATGTGACCGCTGTCTTGAGACAGTAGCCGTCGAGATACCGCTGGAATTTAAGAAGAAGCTCGATATGAAGCTTTCTGATGAAGAGCGTGTCAATGATCTGGATGAAAGCAGCTATCTCACAGGTATGAACCTGGATGTGGACCGGTTGGTCTATCTTGAGGTATTGATATGCTGGCCTTTAAAGGTCTTATGTAAAGAAGACTGTAAAGGTATCTGCAGCCGCTGCGGGAAGAACCTGAACGAAGGTCCCTGCGGATGCAAGGAGGAGCCTAAGGATCCCCGCATGGCAGCTATCAGTGATATATTCAGTAAATTTAAGGAGGTGTAACCTATGTCCATTTGTCCTAAGAACAAATCTTCCAAAGCTAGACGTGACAAGAGAAGAGCGAACTGGAAAATGAGCGCTATGAACCTTGTTAAATGTAGCAAATGTGGAGCACTTATGATGCCACACAGAGTTTGCAAAGCTTGCGGAAGCTACAATAAGAAGGAAATCATCAAAGTTGAGGACTAATTTTAATTAGACAGTCAATATATGATGCGAAAAGAGTCTGGTATGCTGAGATAAGTATACCGGCTTTTTTTATACTCTGGGGGGAAATAAAAAAATATGAAACAGAACAAGAATCAGAAAAATACCGCCGTGAACCAGATCACAGAGGGTGTGATCTGGAAGCAGCTTCTGATATTCTTTTTTCCGATCTTGTTTGGAACTCTGTTCCAGCAGATCTACAATACTGCCGATACAGTTGTAGTAGGCCGCTTTGTGGGAAAAGAAGCATTGGCAGCAGTAGGAGGCTCATCCAGTATGATCGTGAATCTCATCGTAGGTTTTTTTGTAGGTTTATGTTCCGGTGCGTCTGTAGTGATTTCTCAGTTTTACGGAGCGAAAGACCACAAAAACCTTAAAAAAGCACTTCACACATCCATGATCTTCTGCCTGGCTGCCAGTATTATTGTGGGAACAGCAGGTTTTATCCTGGCTGAGCCGATCCTTCACCTGATGAAAACACCGGCAGAAGTAATTCCCGATTCTGTGCTGTACCTGCATATCTATTTTGCGGGAACATTTTTCAATCTGGTCTACAACATGGTATCCAGTATCCTAAGAGCGGTAGGAGATTCCAAAAGACCGCTCTATGTGCTGATCATTACCTGTTTGTTGAATATTTTGCTGGATGTTGTATTTGTAGTGATCTTCCATATGGGAGTCCTCGGTGTTGCACTTGCAACAGTCAGCTGCCAGGCAGTCAGTGCCATCCTTGTAACCTGGTTCCTGATGCGCGCAGAGGATATTTATCGTCTGGAATTTCATGAGATCCGTTTTGATCTCCGGTCTTTGGGGGCAGTTCTCAGGATTGGACTTCCGGCAGGACTGGAATCGGTGATGTATAATATTGCCAATCTCACCATTCAGATTTTTGTCAATGAACTGGGGACTGACACAGTGGCAGCCTGGGGAACTATGGGAAAGATTGATGCGGTGTTCTGGATGGTATGCAATGCTTTTGCCATCTCAATTACCACCTTTGTGGGACAGAATTATGGTGCCGGAAAATACCACCGCATGCGAAAAAGTGTCCGCGTCTGTATGGTGATGGCATACATTTCGGCGTTTATTGTAAGCGGAGCACTTATTCTGTTCGCAAATCCGATCTACCATTTGTTTACAACAGATCAGGTGGTTGTAGACATTGGGGTGCATATGATCCGTTTCCTGATTCCGTCCTATGCTATTTATGTTGTGATCGGAATTATTTCCGGAGCGCTGCGTGGTGCCGGAAGAGTACTGGTTCCTATGATCCTGACCTGTGGAGGAGTCTGTCTTTTACGTATCATCTGGTTGTTTGCCTTTGTAAGATCTCATCCGGGGATCGACAGTATCATGCTCAGTTATCCGGTGTCCTGGATAATTACTGCGGTACTGTTTGTCATCTATTATTTTCGGCGATTTCCAGGTATGCAGAAAAAGAAATAACGATATATGAAAAGGTGCTGATTCTGTGTAATAGCAGTGATCAGCACCTTTGTTTTGTTCGAAAGATGTCGATTTATTACGTATAGATTTGATTGCCTGAAAGCTGAAAAAGAGGTATTCTGGATGCAGATAGATGAAACATATGTAATGGGGATGACCAGATATGTATAATCTGCAAAAAACAATACGATATGGTTTTTGGTTGATACTTGAAGTTATTGCGCTGTGTGTCGGTATGATTTATAACGCGAGAACTGTACGGGCTGAACCTGAAGTGCAGCAGCCGGCCAGAAAGGTAACAGAAGTTGTTACTGAAAAATGGACTGTGATCAGTGGAAAACGTCTGGATCTTATCCTGAAATATATGGGAGATATAAATTTTGAAAAAGAAGGAATCAGTCTTCGTATCCCTGCTTCTGTGGCACAAAGTTGGAAGGTAGCAGAGAATGGTACAATACAGGCACTGGTACAAAAGGTTTCCAATCATTCATATGAAATAAAGATCTATAAAGGCACTCAGAAGATCACGGATATTCCGGGGAGCCGGATCATGATACCGGTAAAAGAGATGTTTCCCAACGGAGGTCCGGAAACTATGGAAATTACGGATTCCAGAGGAAGAAAACTAAAGACATTCCTGGATAAAAAGCAGGATCTTCTGATCGTTGACACGGACGAGACAGGAATCTTCTGCGTAAGAGGTCGGAAAATAGATGATATAGAAGAGAATCCTTTTGCAGTGGCAGTCCTGACGACAGCAACAATGATAACAGTGCTGATCGTAGGAATCCGAAGCAGATCCGGAAAGCGAGGTGACAGTCATAAAGGAGAAAAGTAGGCAATGGATCCTGATCTTTGGACTTACTGTGGTGTTATCTATGACTGCTTTTTTTATGATGTATCTCATAAATAATGAATATACAGCGAAAGGCGAGCAGCCCATTCAGGGAATCCTTTGTCTGGATGATAAAGATGCGGCGGCAAAGCTACATTATCTTGCCAGGGAATGGCAATATTTTCCGGGAAAGCTGCTTACACCTGAGATGCTGAAAAAGGATCCAGGATATTACAGTTGTTATATTTCGATCGGAGAACGTAATGAAATGGAGCTGGGGAATAAAGAGGCTTCTACGTATGGATGTGGGACATACCGGATGTTTCTGATCCTGCCCGAAGAGGAAAAAATCTGGGCGATATCTATGGCGGAGGTTTTTTCCGCATACCGAATCTATATCAATGGAGAACTGGCCGGGGAAGTGGGGGATCCTGACGAAAAAACCTATATGGACCGGGTCATGAACCGTGTTTTTACGTTTCAGGGATCCGGGGTTGTGGAGATTGTCATAGCAGTAGCAGACAAAAGCCATATCAGATCCGGAATCCAGGCTATTCCGGTTTTGGGATCTCCGGTTCGTGTAAGCATACAGAGAGGACTGCGGGTACTCGGAAGCGGCTGTGCCATTGCGTTCTGTATCTGTATCATGTTTGGGACTCTTATGGTACATGTCAGAACCAGGACAAAAGAATTTGCTATTTTTAATCTGGTCTGTCTCTGTGTGGCAGGATATTCGTTATGCTCCCTGGTACATAATTTTTTTCTTCTTCCCACAAAGCCCTGGTATGCCCTGGAAACTATGATCTATTATCTGATCCTTTCCTGCATGATCCGGCTTGAGGATTGTATTATAGGAAAAAAAAGGGGCATATATCTGTTTCTTTTGATCGATCTCTGGATCGTAGTAGCTTTCTTTCTGGAGATTTTTGCGGATATACTTCCTTCAGCCAGGCTTCTTTATGATGTTGTCTGGATCAGTGAGGCAGTCAAATGGGTGGCAGCGATCTATATGCTGCTCAATACTTTTGGAGAAACAGATTGCAGATATGGAAAGATTGTTTTGGTGGGAACAACGATTTATGCCTGTTCCCTTGTGGCAGATCGGATAGGGTATCTTTATGAGCCGATTTTGGGAGGAGGTTTCCCGGAGACAGGTGGGCTGATACTGACAGCTGCGTTTGGCTGTGTTCTGTGGAGAGATCTGTCAGAAGCATATAAGATCCGTCTGACTTATGAGGTATACAGTCATCAGACTGAACTTCGTCTCCTTGCCCAGAAAAATCATTACGACCGATTAAAAGAACAGATGGAAGAAACCAGCCGTGTCCGTCATGATATGCGTCAGCACCTTCGTGTTCTGTCTGCATTACTGGAACGTGAGCAGTATGGAGAAATGCAGAAATACCTTTGCCGGTATACCCGGGAATTCCAGGAACGTTTGCCCTATCATTCTTACTGTAAAAATCAGGTTGCCGATGCGATCTTACATTATTATGAAGAATTATGCAGAAAAAACGGGATCGTTTTTCAGTGTCAGGTAGAAGCACCGGAAAAAACAGGGATCCAGGATACAGATTTTTGTCGTCTCTTTGGTAATCTTCTGGAAAATGCCATAGAAGCGGCACAGCTTTGTCCGAAAGGCAGTTCCAGATTTGTCCGTGTACAGATACGTACCAGAAGTAATAAACTTCTTATAAAAGAAGAGAACAGCTGCACAGATCCCTTACGCAGAAATAAAACAGGATTTTTTTCAGGTAAGCATTCCGGACAGGGGATCGGAACTGCGTCGATCATGGAAATTGCGGCACGTTATGGAGGGTTTGCGGATTTTCAGTCTGAAAATGGCATTTTTAAAGCTGAGATATTTCTTCATCTGACGCAAAGAGATACTGAAGATAGGCTTTACGGATAGCAGAAGAGCCACGTTTCCGGATCTGGACGACCTCTCCGTTGTCCAGAAGGAAGCCTTCTTCAGAAGCTTCCTGTATACGGTCCATATTGACGACACAGCCACGGTAACAGGAGAGAAAATTGGGACAGTCCCGGATCTGCTCCTCAAATTTGTGAAAGGTAAGATAAGAACGGACCGGACCGGCGTCGGTATGAAGGCACACTGCATTTCGGAATGTATCTGCATATAAAATACTGCGCAGAGGGACCCGGATGGGAACCCGGTCAGAAACGACTTCAATGTAACGGGATGCCAGTAAATGCCTGGATTGAAAGGAATCCAGAATGGAACAGAGTTTTTCTGGCTGAAATGGTTTCAGAAGATAATAGGAGGCTCCTACATCATAGCTTTCCACAGCGAAATCACTGCTGGTAGTGACAAAAACAAGGATGCAGTTATCGGACTGTCTTCGGATCCTGCGCGCAGCTTCCATACCTGTCATCCCGTCCATATAAATATCCAGGAACAGGATCTGAAATTTTCCGGGCTGATAATCTTCAAAAAATTCTTCTGCGCTGAAAAAATGACAGATTTCTGCCCGGATCTGTTTTTTCTCAAAATAGGAAACAGCGATATTCTTCAGGGCTTCTGCATCCGTTGAGATGTCATCAATAATTGCAATATTCAAAATAATATAACCTCCGGTTTATAAAAGAGTAGTAAAAATAGTATATCATAACTTTTATGTATATCCAATATCGGATTTTGGCCTGAAATGACGTATTGTGTAGAAAATTATCAGGAATGAACGTGCTTTTAGTAGATATTTAACATAAAAATGTCATATTTCATGGAAACTGTCATTTTGTCACAGGTCTGTTGTCATTTCCTGATAATTTTTTTACAATAGCGTCAAAAGATACGAAAGGCGGTGGATATACGAAAAATAAGGGCAGCAGCTGGCGACACCAGAAACTGTTGACCAAAATCCAGATAAAAAACAATCCCCCAAGAGGGCTGTACTTCCAGATTTGAGGTACAGCCCTTTCCCCTGTCATAACAGTGATTCTTGACGGAATCGTGGAAATTCGCTATCATGGAAATGATTTTTATATACTTTGGAAGAAAACGGAGAAAATGCGCATGAACATTCTTAATATAGAACATATCCACAAAATTTTTGGAGATAAGGTGATATTTGATGATATCTCCTGCGGCATCGATCAGGGAGAAAAAATAGGTATCATCGGTGTAAACGGAACCGGTAAAACTACTTTGCTCCGCGTGATCGCTGGAGAGGAAGAACCGGACGAAGGGCAGGTGATCACCCAGAACGGGATCCGGATCAGCTGGCTTCCCCAGACTCCGGAATTTCCGCAGCATATGACCATTCTGGACTATGTGGCAGAAGGCAAATGGCAGAAGGACTGGAGTACCGAAAGTGAGGCCAGACGCATGCTGAATACACTTGGTATTACCGATCAGAATATTAATATGGATAATCTTTCCGGTGGTGAAAAGAAAAGAGTGGCGCTGGCAAGGATGCTTTTAAATCCGGCTGACATTCTGATCCTGGATGAGCCTACCAACCATCTGGACGGAGAAATGGTCATATGGCTGGAAGATTTTCTCCGGAATTTTCGTGGGACGGTGATCATGGTCACTCATGACCGTTATTTCCTGGATCGTGTGGCAAACCGGATTCTGGAGATCAGCCACGGAAAATTATATTCCTATGCAGGAGATTATTCCAGATTTCTGGAGCTGAAAGCGCAGAGAGAGGAAATGGAGCTTGCCAGTGACCGGAAGCGCCGCAGTGTACTTCGGATGGAACTGGAATGGGCAGCAAGAGGCTGTCGTGCCAGAAGTACAAAACAGAGAGCAAGGCTTGACCGTTTGGAAGCACTGAAGGCGGGAAAAACCCCGCTGAAAGAGCAGAATGTGGAAATGGATTCCATTGAGACCCGTATGGGAAAGAAAACCATAGAGTTTCATCATGTAACTAAAACCATCGAAGGTCGTCTTTTGATCAATGATTTTGATCATATTGTTCTCCGTGATCAGCGTCTCGGGATCATCGGACCAAATGGCTGCGGTAAGTCCACACTTCTTAAAATGGCAGATGGACTGATCTTGCCGGATTCCGGAGAGATTCAGATCGGAGAAACGATCCGTATCGGGTATCTTGCCCAAAACGTTCCGGATATGGATGGAAGACAGCGGGTGATCGATTATATCCGTGAGGTGGCGGAATATGTTCCGACAAAAGAAGGAAGGATCACAGCTTCCCAGATGCTTGAGAGATTTCTTTTTGATCCGGCCATGCAGTACACTCCGGTGGAGAAGCTTTCCGGAGGTGAGAAGCGAAGACTGTATCTTCTGAAGGTTCTGATGGAGGCGCCAAATGTTCTTCTTCTTGATGAGCCCGGAAATGATCTTGATATTCCCACCATGACCATTCTTGAGGACTATCTGGATTCTTTTTCCGGCATCGTGATCACGGTGTCCCATGACCGCTATTTCCTGGATAATGTGGTGAACCGTATTATGGCATTTGAGGGAGATGGCCGGCTTGTCCAGTATGAGGGCGGTTATACGGATTATCTGGAAGCAAAGGAAAGAAAGGGACAGTCTCTGGAAACGCGTTCAGATATGAATGGCGGTACAGTACAGGGAGAAACAGCTGAGCCTGAGAAAAAGAAATCCGCTGCAGATACCTGGAAACAAAACCGGAAACAGAAACTGAAATTCACCTATAAAGAACAGAAAGAATTTGACACTATTGACGATGACATCGCAGCATTGGAAGAACGTCTGGAGCAGATTGACAAAGAGATGGCTGCCAATGCCACAAATGCGGGAAAACTCAGGGAGCTTTCCGACGAGCAGCAGGAAATCCAGCAGAAGCTGGACGAAAAAATGGATCGTTGGGTATATTTAAATGATCTTGCAGAACAGATTGAAAATCAGAAAGAGTAAAAGATATTGACTTCTCAGGCAAAACTCTAGTATCATAAATAACGGTACGTTAACCGGATAAACTGCAAAGCAGTTATTCGGTTATGAGTAGGTAGCGAATGCGGATTTCGAATATCCGCTTAACTTTTGGTACTCTGCAATGAAAATCCTTATACGGATGTGTATGAGGATTTTCACTACAGTGTACCATATGCATTCCGAAAAGATTTCGGACAGAGAAAGGACAACATATGTCAGAAATGGTAAAAGTCGTTGTAGATGCAATGGGTGGTGACAATGCTCCCGAGGAACCGGTAAAAGCCGCAGTGGAAGCTGTGAAAGAAAAAGAGAACATCCAGGTTATCCTTACAGGAGTACAGGATGTGATCGAAGCAGAGCTTCGGAAATACCCGGATTATCCTAAGGACAGGATTCGTGTGGTGCATGCGTCTCAGGTGATCGAGACTGCGGAACCTCCGGTCATGGCTATCCAGAAAAAGAAAGATTCCTCTATTGTAGTGGGATTAAATCTTGTAAAAAAACAGGAGGCCGATGCCTTTGTTTCCTCCGGAAGCACCGGTGCGGTACTGGTAGGAGGCCAGGTGATCGTAGGCAGGATCAAAGGGATCCGGAGACCACCTCTTGCTCCGCTGATCCCTACGGCAAAGGGCGTTTCCCTTCTGATCGACTGTGGTGCCAATGTAGATGCGAGACCAGATCATCTGGTACAGTTTGCGCAGATGGGTTCCATCTATATGGAAAATGTAGTGGGTATTAAGAAACCGAGAGTTGCTATCGTTAATAACGGTGCTGAGGAAGAAAAGGGCAATGCGCTGGTAAAGGCTACCTTCCCTCTGTTAAAAGCATGTAAGGATATCAATTTCATCGGAAGTATTGAGGCGAGAGATATCCCGTCAGGTTATGCAGATGTAGTAGTCTGTGAAGCTTTTGTAGGAAATGTGATCCTCAAGCTTTATGAAGGTGTTGGAGCTACTCTGATATCTATGATCAAAAAAGGTATGATGACAAACATTCGCAGTAAAATGGGAGCTCTGATGGTAAAACCTGCTCTTAAGGAAACCTTAAAATCATTTGATGCCAGTGAATATGGCGGAGCACCGCTTCTTGGTCTGAAAGGTCTTGTGGTCAAAAGCCACGGAAGTGCCAAAAGCGTAGAAATCCGTCATGCGATCTTTCAGTGCGAGCAGTTTAAGGAAGAGAAGATCAATGAAAAGATCGAGGAGTTTATAGCAGCTGAGCAGAAAGCACAGGCAGAAGAAAAAAGCGAAAAAAAATAAAACCGGGATTGCCGGAAATATTACAGACAGAACAGGAGGCGAACAGTCGTGGAACTGGAAATGCTGAAGACCATCATCGAAAAAACTCTGGGAAGAAATATGGATGCCATTACAGAAAAAACTACCTTTGTGGATGATCTGGGAGTGGATTCTCTGGATTTTTTTCAGATTCTTATTGATCTGGAGGAAACTTTTGATGTTCGTATCGCCCCGGAGGAAGCCGAGGAGATCGTTACTGTCGGCGATGCAGTGGAGACTCTTCGCCGAGTAACGAAGGGAAGAAGAAATGGAAAATAATTTAAAAAAGCTGGAGCAGACTATCGGATACCAGTTTACCGCAAAATCTTTACTGGAGCAGGCAATGACACACAGCTCCTATGCCAACGAAAAACACCTTGGAAAGCTTGGATGCAATGAGCGTCTGGAGTTTCTTGGAGATGCGGTGCTGGAGCTGATCAGCAGTGATTTCCTGTATAAAAAATTCCGGAATAATCAGGAAGGTGAGTTGACCAAGAAACGTGCCAGCATGGTATGTGAAAAGAGTCTTGCCTACTGTGCAAGAGAATTCGGGCTTCCGGAGTTTATCCTCCTTGGAAGAGGTGAGGAAATGATGGGCGGTCGTAAAAGAGATTCCATCGTTTCTGATGCCCTGGAATCTCTGATCGGGGCTATGTATCTGGACGGTGGATTTGAACCGGCACAGGCTTTTGTTATGAAATTTATCCTGAACGATCTGGAGGATAAGAGGATTTTTTATGACAGCAAGACAGTGCTTCAGGAAATGGTACAGGAAGGCGGAAATCATCCGGTGGAATATCGTCTTCTGAAAGAAGAGGGACCGGACCACAGCAAGAGCTTTACTGTGGAGGCGCTGATCAATGGAAAAAGTATGGGAACCGGAATCGGCCATACAAAAAAGGCAGCAGAACAGGCTGCAGCCCTAGAGGCAATACGCAGTATAAAATAACAGCAGGTGGCCAATGTATCTGAAAAATATAGAGGTGCAGGGATTTAAATCCTTTGCACAGAAAATAAATTTTGAATTTCATAACGGGATCACCGGCATCGTAGGACCTAACGGCAGCGGAAAAAGTAATGTTGGCGATGCAGTCCGCTGGGTTCTGGGAGAACAGAGCGCCAAGCAGCTTCGAGGCGGGAATATGCAGGATGTTATCTTTTCAGGAACGGAGCTTCGCAAGCCTCTGAGCTTTGCGTCCGTGGCTATTACACTTGATAACAGTGATCACAAGCTCCCGGTGGATTTTGAAGAAGTAACCGTTACCAGAAGACTGTATCGTTCCGGTGAGAGCGAATACCGCATCAACGGCAGCTCCTGTCGTTTAAAGGACATCAATGAGATGTTCTATGATACCGGTATCGGAAAAGAAGGATATTCCATCATCGGACAGGGTCAGATCGATAAGATCTTAAGTGGAAAACCCGAAGAACGCCGAGAGCTTTTTGACGAGGCAGCCGGGATCGTCAAATTTAAAAGACGAAAAAATACCACACTGAAGAAGCTTGAGGAAGAACAACAGAATCTGGTCCGTGTCACGGACATCTTAAGTGAGCTGACCAAGCAGCTGGAACCGCTGGAACGTCAGTCTGAGACTGCAAAAATATATCTGGCAAAAAGAGAAAATCTGAAAGAGCTGGATATAAATATGTTCCTCCTGGAATATGAACACACCGGAAATCTGATCCGCGAGCTGGAAGAAAAAACCAGGATCGCAGAAAATCAGTTAAAAGAAGCCCAGGATGCTCATAGTCGTACCAAGGATGAATATGAACGTCTGGAAAAAATACTGGAAGAGCTGAATGAGCGGATGGAGGCGTTGAGGGAAGAAAGCCGGGATCGTGCTATCCGTAAACAACAGCTGTCCGGTGAGATCAATGTTCTTCATGAACAGATCCTGGCAGGAGAGCAGAATGACAGTCATTATCGCAGCCGTCTTTTAGCAGTTCAGGAAGATACGGAGAAAAAATCTACAGACCAGGAGGCTCTGGAAGAGCAAAAAGCAGATCTTCAGGCAAATTTACGGGAGATCGACAGAAAACTTGCTGACGAGCAGAAAAAAATGGACAATATCCAGAGCAGCATCGAAGAATGCACCCAGGCAGTGGAAGATGGTAAGAATGAGATCATTGAGATCCTTAATTCCCGTGCAAACACCAAAGGTAAGGCACAGCGTTTTGATGCCATGAAGGAGCAGCTGGATATCCGGAAAGCAGGAATCAGTCAGAGGATCCTTTCCCTGAAAACCCAGGAAGAGGAGCAGCAGTCAGCGATCGATCAGGCACAGAAGGAATACGACACTATCACGAAGGCCATTCAGGAAACCAGAGAAGAAGGCAGCCGTCTTACAAAAGAGATACATGCCATACAGGAAACCCTTAAACAGCAGAATACACAGCTGGAAAAGGAACAGACGTCCTATCATAGAGAGGCATCCAGACTGGAATCCCTCCGCAATATCACAGAACGTTATGATGGATATGGAAACAGTATCCGCCGTGTCATGGAACAGAAGAATCATGTTCCTGGGATCCGTGGCGTAGTGGCGGATATCATTCACGTTGAAAAAAATTATGAGATCGCTATTGAGACAGCTCTTGGCGGAAGTATTCAGAATATCGTTACGGATAACGAGCAGACTGCTAAGCAGATGATCGAATTCCTGAAGAAAAACCGGTATGGTCGTGCGACTTTTCTCCCGTTAAACAGCATTTCTTCAAGAGGCGAGTTTAATCAGAGAGGTGCTTTGAACGAACCGGGAGCTATTGGTCTTGCCAGTGGCCTGGTAACTGCAGAGAAGGAATATGACGGTCTGATCGGATATCTTCTTGGCAGAGTGCTGGTGGTGGATCATATCGATCATGCTATTGCCATTGCCAGAAAATACCGACACAGTATCCGTATGGTAACGTTGGAGGGAGAATCCTTAAGTCCAGGCGGTTCCATGACCGGTGGAGCTTTTAAGAACAACAGCAATCTTCTTGGGCGTCGTCGTGAGATCGAGGAACTGGAAAAGAAGGTAAAAGAGCTGGCAGCCGGGTATAATGAGATCCGACAGTCCATGGAAGATAACCGCAGCAGAAGAAATGAGATGCGTGATACTGTGGCGGCGCTGCAGCAGAAATTTCAGGAACAATCCATTCAGCAGAATACAGCTAGGTTGAACATTGAACAGCTGGAGAAAAAAGCGGAGGAGATCCGCGGCGGTTATACCAGGATCGAGAGGGAGCAGGAGGAGATCCGTCTTCAGGCAAGAGACATGCAGGCAGATAACATAAAGATCACGCAGGAACTTGAAGCATCCAAAAGGGATGAGGAAGAGCTGGAAACGTTTATCGAGACCCGGCAGAAGGAGCTGGAGGACTGGAAAAAGGACGAAGCGGAGACTTCAGAGAAGCTGGAAAGGATCCGTCTTGACGCATCTGCATCCCAGCAGAAGGAAAGCTTCATAAAGGAAAATCTGCGGCGCCTGAAAGAGGAAATCGAAGTTCTTTCGAAAGAGAGGGAAGAAATTCTGGATTCTCTGGAAAAAGGCAGCCAGGAAACTGCAGAAAAGAGAAAGACGATCGACAAGGTCCGTAAGGAGATTGAAGGCTTTGCCGCAAAAGAAGAGGCGGCTGCAAAACAGCTGGAAAAATGGCAGCAGGAAAAGGAAGAGCGCACAAAAAGCCATAAGGAGTTTTTTGAAAAGCGTGATGAGCTGTCTGGCCAGATCAGTCTTCTGGACAAAGAATGCTTCCGACTGAAGACTCAGGCAGAAAAGATCGAAGAGAACCGGGAAGCAAGGATTTCCTATATGTGGGAAGAATACGAGATCACTCCGAATAATGCCTTGCAGTACAGGAAAGAAGAAATGAATGACAGGCATGTGATGAAGCAGCAGATCCATAAATTAAAGGACGAGATCCGAGCTCTTGGCTCTGTCAACGTCAATGCCATTGAGGATTACAAAGAACTTCTGGAACGGCATACGTTCTTAAGCGGTCAGTACAACGATCTTTTGGAAGCGGAAAAAACGCTGGAACAGATCATCCAGGAGTTGGATGAGGGCATGCGGAAGCAGTTCACCGAAAAATTCGGAGAGATCCAGAAAGAATTTGATAAAGCCTTCAAAGAACTGTTCGGCGGAGGCCGGGGAACTCTGGAACTTGCGGAAGACGAGGATATCCTTGAGGCAGGGATCCGGATCATTTCCCAGCCGCCCGGAAAAAAACTTCAGAACATGATGCAGCTTTCCGGTGGAGAAAAAGCACTGACAGCCATTGCACTTCTTTTTGCTATCCAGAATCTGAAGCCTTCACCATTCTGTCTTCTGGATGAGATCGAGGCTGCACTGGATGATTCCAATGTAGGACGTTTTGCGGGATATCTTCAGAAGTTGACGAAGAACACACAATTTATTATAATAACACATAGACGTGGTACCATGAATGCAGCAGACAGGCTTTATGGAATTACCATGCAGGAAAAAGGGGTATCCACGCTGGTATCCGTAGATTTAGTAGAGAACCAGCTTACCCAGTAGCAGAGGGGATGAATCAGTATGACAGAAGAAAAAAAAGGATTTTTTAAACGTCTGGTAAGCGGACTTACCAAAACGCGAGACAATATCGTTGCCGGCTTTGATTCCATTTTCAGCGGTTTTTCCAGTATTGATGATGATTTTTATGAAGAACTGGAAGAGATCCTGATCATGGGAGATATCGGCATTAACGCAACCACTTCCATTCTGGAGCATTTAAAGGAGCAGGTTGCTGAGCAGCATATCAAGGAGCCGTCCCAGTGCAAACAGCTTCTGATCGACAGCATCAAAAAACAGATGCAGGTAGAAAGCACAGAATATGAGTTTGAGAACCGGAAATCCGTGATCCTTGTGATCGGTGTCAACGGAGTAGGTAAGACTACCTCTGTAGGCAAGCTGGCCGGTAAATTAAAGGATCAGGGAAAAAAGGTCATCCTCGGAGCTGCAGATACCTTCCGTGCGGCAGCCGGGGAGCAGCTGACACAGTGGGCCAACCGTGCAGGCGTTGAGATCATCGGCGGCCAGGATGGAGCAGATCCGGCATCTGTTGTCTATGATGCCGTGGCAGCAGCCAAAGCCAGAAATGCAGATATTCTGATCTGCGATACCGCAGGAAGACTTCATAATAAGAAAAACCTTATGGAAGAGCTTCGCAAGATTTACCGTATTCTGGAACGTGAGTATCCGGAAGCATATTTGGAAACGCTGGTAGTTCTTGACGGAACCACGGGCCAGAATGCGCTTTCCCAGGCAAGACAGTTTGCCGAGGTCGCAAACGTTACCGGAATCATTCTTACCAAACTTGATGGTACAGCCAAGGGCGGAATCGCAGTAGCGATCCAGTCTGAGCTTGACATACCAGTAAAATACATCGGAGTAGGCGAAAGTATCGATGACCTGCAGAAATTTGATGCAGACGCATTTGTAAACGCCCTCTTTGACGTAGAAGAAAGGAGCTAAATACAAATGCTTACATTAGAGAGCTTTGAGGAAGCGGCAGCAAAAGTAAAAGAAGTGACACAGGAAACAAAGCTGATATACAGCAGTTATTTCTCAGATATGACGGGAAATAAGGTTTATCTGAAGCCAGAGAATATGCAGCGTACCGGTGCATATAAGGTGCGTGGCGCATATTACAAGATCAGCACACTTTCTGACGAAGAGAGGAACAAAGGTCTGATCACTGCATCTGCAGGAAATCATGCCCAGGGTGTTGCTTATGCTGCACATAAATATGGAGTAAAAGCAGTCATTGTCATGCCAACTACCACACCACTGATCAAGGTAGAGCGCACCAAGAGTTACGGTGCTGAGGTTATCCTTCACGGCGACGTGTATGACGAAGCCTGCGCACACGCACTTGCCCTTGCAGAAGAAAAAGGCTATACCTTTATCCATCCATTTGACGATCCGGCAGTAGCAACCGGTCAGGGAACTATCGCCATGGAGATCGTACAGGAACTTCCGCTTGTAGATTACATTCTGGTACCGATCGGAGGGGGCGGACTTGCTACAGGTGTCTCTACACTTGCGAAGCTTCTGAACCCACACATCAAAGTCATCGGTGTTGAGCCGGCAGGCGCAGCATGTATGAAGGCATCCCTGGAGAAAGGGGAGGTCGTAACGCTTCCTCACGTAAATACTATCGCAGATGGTACTGCAGTACAGACTCCGGGAAAAAATATCTTCCCATATATCCAGGAAAATCTGGACGATATCATTACCATCGATGATGATGAGCTGATCGTGGCTTTTTTGGATATGGTAGAAAACCACAAGATGATCGTAGAGAACTCCGGACTTCTTACTGTAGCCGCTCTCCGTCATCTGGATGTAAAGAATAAGAAGATCGTTTCCATCTTAAGCGGTGGAAATATGGATGTGATCACCATGTCATCGGTTGTACAGCACGGACTGATCCAGCGTGACCGTATCTTTACCGTATCCGTACTTATTCCGGATAAGCCAGGTGAACTGGTACGTGTTGCAAGTGTGATCGCTGAAAATCAGGGTAATGTTATCAAACTGGATCATAACCAGTTTGTAAGTACCAACCGAAATGCAGCCGTAGAACTTCGGATCACTATGGAAGCATTCGGAACAGATCATAAGAATCAGATCGTTGCAGCTCTGGAAAAAGCGGGTTGCAAACCGAGAGTGGTACGTGCTATACTGTAGGACGTGTTATATTGCAATAACTGAAACTTCTGACCGGACTGTTGCATATGATGTAACAGCCCGGTCTTTTGCGAAAATACCTGCATAGACAGAAAGGACAGATAAATATGTGTGGAATTGTAGGATTTACAGGTAGACACCAGGCAGCTCCGATCCTTTTAGATGGACTCTCCAAGCTGGAATACAGAGGATATGATTCCGCTGGAATCGCCGTACGTGACGGCGAGGACGAGACGGAAGTGATCAAAGCCAAGGGAAGACTGAAAGTTCTGTCAGAAAAGACAAACGGCGGAGAGACTGTACCGGGAACCTGTGGTATCGGTCATACCAGATGGGCAACTCATGGTGAACCTTCTGAGAACAATGCACATCCGCATATGACAGACGACGGTAATATCGTAGCAGTCCACAACGGCATCATTGAGAACTATCAGGAACTGAAAAATAAGCTCACCCGTAAAGGCTATACTTTCTATTCTGAGACCGATACCGAGGTAGCAGTCAAGCTGATCGATTATTATTACAAGAAATATGAGGGAACACCGGTGGATGCCATCACACATTCCATGGTACGTATCCGTGGTTCCTATGCCCTTGCGATCATGTTCAAGGATTATCCGGGTGAAATATATGTAGCCAGAAAAGACAGCCCCATGATCCTTGGAGTGGCAGAAGATGAATCCTTTATCGCTTCTGACGTACCGGCGATCCTGAAATACACCCGCAATGTATATTATATCGGCAATCTGGAGATGGCGCGTGTGAAAAAAGGCGAAGTCACCTTCTACAATCTTGATGGAGATGAGATCGAGAAAGAGCTGAAAACCATTGAATGGGATGCAGAAGCAGCGGAAAAAGCCGGATATGAGCATTTCATGATGAAAGAGATCCATGAACAGCCAAAGGCAGTACTGGATACGTTGAATTCCGTGCTCAAGGATGGAAAGATCGACCTCAGTGAAGTTGGCCTGGAAGAAGAAAGCATCCGGAACATCCAGCAGATCTATATCATAGCCTGCGGCTCCGCTTATCACGTAGGAATGGCAGCACAGTATGTGATCGAGGATCTTGCACAGATCCCGGTAAGGGTAGAGCTCGCTTCCGAATTCCGTTACCGAAAAATGGCCCTTAACACCAACAGCCTTGCAGTGATCATCAGCCAGTCCGGTGAAACAGCAGACAGTCTTGCAGCACTTCGTAAATGCAAGGAAAATGGTATTCGTACACTGGGAATCGTTAATGTAGTGGGATCTTCCATTGCACGTGAGGCTGATAATGTATTTTATACTCTGGCCGGACCGGAGATTTCTGTAGCTACTACCAAGGCGTACAGCACACAGCTGATCGCAGCTTATACACTTGCGATCCAGTTTGCAATGGTAAGAGGAACGATCACAGAAGAAGCCTACAGCAATTATATCAGTGAACTGCAGACACTTCCGGATAAGATCTGTAAGATCCTGGAAGATAAGGAGCGTATCCAGTGGTTTGCCTCAAAACAGGCAAATGTAAAAGATGCTTTCTTTGTAGGAAGAGGAATTGATTACGCTATCAGCTTGGAGGGCAGTCTGAAGATGAAAGAGATCAGTTACATTCACTCTGAAGCCTATGCTGCCGGAGAGCTGAAACACGGAACGATCTCCCTGATCGAAGACGGAACTCTTGTGATCGGTGTGCTGACCCAGCCGGATCTCTACGAAAAAACAGTCAGCAATATGGTTGAGTGTAAGAGCCGTGGCGCCTACCTTATGGGCTTGACCACATTTGGCAATTACAATATCGAGGATACCGCAGACTTCACCGTCTATATCCCGAAAACAGACCCGCACTTTGCAACATCCCTGGCAGTGATCCCGCTTCAGCTTCTGGGCTACTACGTAAGCGTAGCCAAAGGCCTGGATGTGGATAAACCACGAAATCTGGCGAAGAGCGTGACAGTGGAATAAAAATATATATGGACTATAGAGAAAGCCTCAGAGTATGTATGTGTGAAAATACTCTGAGGCTTTTTTATAAAATCTTTACGCAAAAATAGTTTCATGGTATCATATAGACATATGATGCTGTGAAATTATTTTGCTTTTCAGGGGATATTAAGAAGGGGTGACGGGTACATGCTTATGCCGGTAGTGCCAGAGAGGAGATTGAACTGAAACCAGAGTGCCCGGACAGCCATAGAGCAGATAAAGGAGAAAAATTATCCGGAGTCTTTACAGAAATGTACAGGGAATATCCTGGCTTGTGGGGATCAATTATAACAAACCAATCAACAGTGGTAAGCTTTTGGAGCTGCTGTCACAGTACAAATAATAAGATAGGAAAAAATATATGAAGAATACAGTGGTGATCTTTAATGCCGGTATCGGTGCGCTGACTCTTGGTTTTCAAAATGCCGGTTATGAGATTTTGAAAGCATATGAGCCGGACAGAAAAGTGATAGAGATCTATCAGGAAAATATAAGTCAAAATGTAACTGCATGCAGCCTTTCTTCCATAGATCCTGCCACAGTTCCGGACAGTGATGTCTGGGCTTTTGATCTGACGCAGTCGAAAGCAGAAGAGGTGTTTTATAGTTTGACCCTGGTGCAAAGAAGACGACCGCCGGCCATTCTTTTTGTTATGAAAAAGCAATTATGGAAAGGGTTCATAAAGGAGCACATTTTTCAGCTGCAAGAATATGGATACCATATCACGCATAAAAATATCCAGAGTTCGGAGGTTACTGCATTTCCGCTGCGGGAAGAATTTGCATATATTGTTTCAAAAAGAGTGAATGCTTCGGATATGATCATGCCGGTGCAGGTCCATAAGAGTAGTATCCTGTTGGATGGCTGGGTGGAAATGAATCCACAGGATTCCTGGTATTACAGAATTGATTTTGCGAAAGAGAAGATTGATGCTTCGCATGCCGGTGACAGCGTTTTGTGTTGGGAAAAAGGCGGTTATCGGGAATCCGGGCAGGTTCGTCTGAATCTGATAAAAATGCCGCTGATCCGTATCCATGGCGTCTATCATAAGATCACACACAAAGAAATAGCCAGATTAAAGGGATTTCCGGAAGATTTTCCACGTTCTGTGCCAAACAAAAGCCGGATGTACAGAAGCCTGATATATGCGCCGAACATAAAAGTGACAGAACAGGTCGTTCGCAATCTCTGCGTAGAACCCTATATAAATTCAGAGGGTGATGTGCAGATGAAAAACTGGGAAAATATGGCCCGCTTTAAGCAGCTTTTTGAAAAATACCTTACATATAAAGGGGTTTCTTTCCAAAGCGATGAATGGGTCTTTATGACCAGAATGTACAGTGATTCCAAAGAAATCGCTACACTTAAACGGTTGCAGAGTTATAGCCGTCTGGTTGGAAAAGCAGTGTCAGATCAGAAAAAGGATCTGCCATTACAAAATATCTGTGTAGTGGCGAATCTGGTCTCTGATGAGACTAAGAGAAAGTACGAAGAGGCGAAGCTTGGATATGTCTGGGACATCCGAAATGTGCTGTGGCTCTTTGAGGACTATCCGGAACTGAAGAACGAACTGATCTCGATTCTGAATTATTCGGTGGAAAACATAGAACCGGAGAGACCGGAGCCTTTTATCTTTGAGGAAAGCAGCCAGATGGAGAATACGGATCCGGAATCGGTTGCTGACAGCTATATAGCGCAGTTAAAAGTGTTGGAGACCGGTAGTGCAGCTTTCAAGAAATATGAGGAACTTTGTGTTTCTATTCTGAAATATATCCTTGGAGAATATCTGACTTTGTGGGAGCAGCAGAAGACAACAGAGGAAAATCTGTATCGTTTTGACATGTGCTGTAAGATCAAAAACGGGGTGACACAGGATTTTTTTGACACGATCTGTAAGTATTTTTCTACGAAGTATATCGTGTTCGAGTTTAAAAACTATGAAAAGCCTATTACTCAGAGGGAAATTTACACTACAGAAAAATATCTGTACGAAAAAGCTCTCCGTAAAGTTGCGATCATTATTTCCAGAAAAGGAGCGGATAAACATGCGAAAATGGCTGCACGGGGAAGTCTACGGGAAAGCGGGAAACTGATCATCTGCCTGTCCGATGAAGATTTGAAAGCGATGCTCCAGATAAAAAAAGAAGGGGAAAAAACAACGGGAGGGTATTTGGAAGATATTTTGGATGATATGCTGATGCGCCTGGAAAAATAGAAAATTTTGTGAAAAATAACTCAAAAATACTAATTTCGAAGGCAGAGTTTTAGAAGATGATCCGCTGCCTTCGAATTTTTTTATTTTCGAAATAAATCTGTTGTTGTAATATGGAAATTGATGTGGCATAATAAATGGGAAAATGTTAAAAATAAGAAAAATCCAGATTAAGGAAATGTAAGGTTGCATTTTCAGGATAACATGGCTCCTGACAGATTATGACAGGAAGCGAGTATGACAAAGGAGAAAATTATGGCAATTTTTTCAATGATCTTATCTTTGTTGTGTGGAGTATCATTATTTTTGTTTGGTATGTCCCTAATGGGCGATGGTCTGAAGCTGGCAGCTGGTAATAAGCTGGAAGCATTTCTTTATAAGATGACCAATACTCCGCTGAAGGGTGTCGCACTTGGTACTGGTGTTACCAGTGTGATCCAGTCGTCTTCTGCGACGACAGTTATGGTGATCGGTTTTGTAAACTCCGGTATGATGAAACTGAAACAGGCGATTGGTATCATCATGGGAGCCAATATCGGAACCAGTATTACTGGCTGGATCTTATGTCTTTCTTATATTGAAGGATCCAATGGAATCGCCAGCGTTCTTTCCACAGCAACTATTTCTGCTGTTGTGGCTGTAGTTGGTATTATTTTCCGTATGTTCTGTAAGCGTACCTTACATAAGAACGTGGGAAATATCATGCTTGGTTTTGCGATCCTGATGACAGGTATGCAGATGATGAGTGGTGCGGTATCTCCATTGCGTGAGAGTCCGATGTTCATCAAGATGCTGACTATGTTTTCCAATCCGATTGCAGGTATTCTCGTAGGTATCGCTTTTACTGCGGTACTCCAGAGTGCGTCTGCAACAGTCGGTGTGCTCCAGGCTCTTTCCGTAACCGGTATCCTGACATTTGCAAGTGCATTTCCGATCGTTCTTGGTATCGGTGTTGGTGCTGCATGTCCAGTTCTGATCTCAGCCATCGGAGCAAATAAGAACGGTAAAAGAACTGCTCTTGTATATCTGATCAATGACCTGTTTGGTCTGATCCTCTGGTCGGTGATCTTTTATACCGTGAATGCGTTTGTACATTTTACATTTATGGATATGACCATGACACCGGTAGCGATCGCACTTTTGAATACGGTGTTCCGTCTGGCAACGGTTATCGTGCTGTTTCCATTCATTCCAAAGATCGAGAAGCTGGTATGCTGGCTTGTGAAGGATGACAAAGAAGATCTGGAAGATGAGGCAGACTTTGATCTTCTGGAAGAGCGTCTTCTGAATTACCCGGCCCTTGCTATCGCACAGTGTCACCGTGTAATGAACGGAATGTCCAAGAAGCTCCGTAAGAATGTCAACAGAGCCATGAATCTTTTGAATGATTATCAGCAGGATAAGTATGATAAGGTTCAGCGAAAAGAGGATCTGATCGACAAGTATGAAAGTCGTCTAGGAGAGTATCTGATCCAGCTGACAAAGAGAGAGATGAATTCTGCACAGACAAGACAGACTTCACTGTATCTGCATACGATCAATGACTTTGAGCGTATCGGTGATCATGCTTCTTACATTGCTCATATGTCCAATGAAATGCATGATAACCATACGAATTTTTCACAGGAAGCCTGGGATGAGCTGAATGTTGTTATGGAGGCAGTTCGTGAGGATATCAATATAACCTGCAATGCTTTCATGAAAGACGATAAAGAAATGGCACAGAGAGTAGCACCTCTCGGAGCTGTGATCACAGGACTTTGTGATGTACTGAAGATGCGTCATGCAGAGCGACTGAGCCAAGGCAAATGTGGACTGGAAGAGGGAACGGTATTTAGTGATATCCTCAACAGTTTCTGTCGTATCGCAACTCACTGTGCAAGTGCTATGGTGGCACTTATGAAGAGCGGAGAGACAGGATCTGATCTTCATATTCACGATTCCAAGATTTATCCCACAAACAATGCGGACTACTACCAGTATTTCAAGGAATACGGACAGAAATATGATATTGGAAATCAGGAAGGCCATATGCTCAGCATGGAGCCGGAAGAAGTAGAATAAGAAATTCAGGCAGCGGAAATGTAGATATTCCGCTGCCGTTTTTGTTAGGGATTTGCCCTAACAATGAAAAAAGAAGGGGCTGTCGCACTAATTTTTTAGTGCGACAGCCCCTTTGTACTGAGGTGATTATAGTTCAGAGAACAAAATATGTCACTCCTCTATTTTTCATTACTTTTTGTAAAAATCATATAATTGCTGATAATTAGTAATAGGGGTTATCAAAATACAGATTTCATGATATGATAAATCTATCAGATAGCGTGAGACATATAATGGGGATATGTATCTCGCAGAAAGAAAAGGGAGGGTTTTATTATGGGTGAAAGTATGATCACATCGTTTGACGGAACGAAACTGTATCTGAAAAAAGAAACAGCAGCAGACAATAAAGCTGTGATCGTGATTTTCCACGGACTTTGTGAGCACCAAGGCAGGTACGATTATTTTGCGGAAAAACTTCATGAGGCGGGAATCGGAACCTATCGTTTTGATCACAGAGGACATGGACGGTCTGAGGGTGAAGAGACTTTTTATTCAGATTTCAATGAGCTTCTGGACGACACCAACGTAGTTGTGGATATGGCAATTGAGGAAAATCCGGATATCCCGGTATTTCTTCTGGGACACAGCATGGGTGGATTTACGGTTTCTCTGTACGGAGCCAAATATCCGGACAAAAAGCTCCGGGGGATCATTACCAGTGGTGCGCTGACCGCAGATAACGGCAATCTGATACGTGGTGTGCCGGGAGAAATGGATGTACATACGCGCCTTGCCAATCAGCTGGGTTCAGGCGTATGCTCTGTACAGGAAGTGGTAGACTGGTACGGAAAAGATCCATACAATAAACAGTCCTTTACAGCGGGGTTATGCTATGCGATCTGCGACGGACTTGACTGGTTCAAAGAGAAAAAAGCAGAGTTCCATTATCCAGTCCTTATGACACACGGCGAGAAAGACGGTCTGGTAAGTGTACAGGATACCTATGATTTCTTTAAAGAAGCAGGATCAAAAGACAAGCAGATGAAGATCTACGGCGGACTTTTTCATGAGATCTTGAATGAGTATTGTAAAGATGAAGTGATCGGGGATATGATCCGGTGGATGGAAGTGAGAATCTGAATATAAACAAATTGTTTTACAAGTAGCAGCAAAGCCAGGTGGAAACATATAACACCTGGCTTTCTTTTGCAAAGAGATTCTGTTACAATAGCAGGATGAAAACAAGAAGACAGAACAGGAGAAAAATAACCATGTCAAATATCATAGAAATCACAGATTTCAACGCTTCGGAGCTGGATGTATATGCCAGGATCTCGGAGATACAGCTTTTGAACCGGGCAGAACCGGAGAAGGGGATCTTTATTGCGGAGAGCCCGAAGGTTATTGAGAGAGCTTTAGATTCCGGGTGCCAGCCGATTTCTTTTCTGGTGGAACATAAACATGTTGAGGGTGAGGCAAAAGAACTGATCCGTCGTTGTGAAGACATCCCGGTTTATACGGCAGAATTTGATGTGTTGACGCAGCTGACTGGATTCAAGCTGACAAGAGGAATGCTCTGTGCAATGCGCCGGCCGGCGCTTCCTGATATAGTCGATGTATGCAAAAATGCCCGCAGGATCGCAGTTCTGGAAAATGTGGTAAATCCTACTAATATAGGCGCGATCTTTCGTTCTGCGGCGGCTCTTGGGATGGATGCGGTGCTGCTGACACCGGGGTGCAGCAATCCATTGTACCGCCGTGCGATCCGTGTCAGCATGGGAACCGTATTCCAGATACCATGGACATTTTTTGATGAAAAAACAGAGTGGAAAACGGAAGGAATCCGGTCTCTGAAAGCGATGGGATTTAAGACGGTAGCCATGGCTCTTAGGGAGGATTCCTTTGATATTGATGATCCTCATTTGATGGCAGAAGAAAAACTGGCAGTAGTTCTTGGAACAGAGGGGGATGGCCTTGCTTCGGAGACCATTGCGGACTGTGATTATACGGTATGTATTCCAATGGCACACGGTGTGGATTCACTGAATGTGGCGGCAGCCAGTGCAGTTGCATTTTGGCAGCTGGGAAAACGCTAAATATTTAAGAGAGTTTCCGTTTTTTATGATCTTGCATTCCGGTTTTCTTCTTCCATATCCATCAGATGAAAAGAAAGCAACAGATACAGGATCTCGTTTCTGTCTGTAAGATCTGAATCCAGAAAAGCTTTGATCTTATCCAGACGATAAAGAAGAGTACTTCTGTGGATAAATAAAGCGCTGGCAGTATGAGAAATGTTCTGGTTGTGCTCCAGAAAACAACGCAGTGTTTCATAGAGATGAGATTGCTTTGCCTCATCCTTATATTTCATTGACAGAAGCTTTTCGTGACAGATCATGTAAGCAGGAAGCTTTTTGGTTGCCTGTTCCAGAATATAGGGCAGAGCGATGGAGTCAAAATAGTGGATACTTTCTGCGGGATTTTTGCGTTTTCCAACCTGCAGGGTAACAGAAGCCTGCGTGTATTGCCGGTGGAAATTAAAATGTCCAAGCATCTTCCGGCTGTATCCGGCGCTTAACATGCTGCTTTTGATAAAGCCCTCGATCTTATCGGAAATCTCATGGATAGTCAGAGTGCAGAGATCCAGATTGATAAAAAGCACAGCATTGCCTTTATGTTCCGTGGCACAGGTGGCAGGAATTGTATTTTCCAGATAGTTACAGATGGCATTAAGTGTCAGATTTTTCTGGTCGATCAGTCCGGTCTGGATCAGGATGCATTGATACATATGGGAAGAAAGCCATCCCACATTTGTCAGTTGCTGACTGATTTTTACATAATCAGCTCCGGGATCTGTCAGAATGGACATAAAAATCTGATGAAGAGGAAAAGCTTTATCCCGACTGTGCATGATACCTGTGGAAAGTGCATGGGATACCATCTGGGAAAGGTACTCCAGAACAAAACCAAACGTATCATCCAGGGGAACCTCACCTTCGGAAAACATCAGCCTGTATACTGCTTTATCACTATTGGAGATATTTACGCAAAGAGAAGGAGCAGTAAGGCCATTTCCCGGATAATAAAAATATCCGGTTTTATAAAAAGTCTCTTCGTAATGAGGATCCTGCTTCAGGCTGTCCACAATAGCCCAGGAATTTTCAGTGGAACCCAAAACAGAATTGGAAAGATCACTTAGATTCCAGTCTCTGGAGGCAATGATAGTAAAATCCATACCGATCAGCATTATTGGATTAGGGATAACGGAAGCTGTAAGATCTAGAAGCTCCTGGATAGATGCGTTCCGGAGACGGGAATCCATCAGGGACTGATTCCACTGATCATAGAGGATAAAAATATCCTGAATCCTGTTAAAGACAATATTGACCGGAATATCTTCAGGGATGATACACATGTTTGGCTGAGTTAATTCGTAGTTCTGATAGATTTTTCCAATCATCAGGAACAGAATATTTTTGGGATGATGAAAAGTGAGCTGAAAATCCGGATCTGTGATAAGGTAAACACGCCCATCCTGAAGAGAGGTGTTCTTTTCAAAGCGGGAAGGGCAGGAAAGGGTGGGGAATGTATCCAGCCTGGATGTATGCAGGGGAAAAGATTTCTGTAAATGATAGCAGATGAGTTTTGCACTGAGTTTCAAGGAAAATCCTCCCTCCTATATTTTGTAGGAAAAAACAGGAATAATAGCCGTGTTATGTGGAATTGTGATTCTTTTGATTTACAGTATAATAGAATCATAAGGAAAAAACAAGTGCAGAAAAAAGGGCAGGGCTGTATGTCTGTTAATGATCTTCCGAAGCTAATCAAAGAATATGGAAAAGATATCACATTTATTAATAAGAAGTAAATAGAATAACAAAGGTCGGAAAAGCCTGCAAAACCCAGCAGAAAAGTGCTTTTCCGGCCTTTTTTTGTGAAATTCAGGAAAAAATAAATTTGTAAAGCAAAAACCCTTGACAGGTATGATGGAATCGTGTATGATAGCCAAGGTGATTACAGATGGAGAAATTTGTAGAGCAGACATTTTTATTTGATTTTTATGGAGAGCTTCTGACAGAGAGGCAGCGGCAGGTGTACACCAGTGTGGTATTTGAGGATTATTCCTTAAGTGAGGTTGCTGAGGAACTTGGCATCAGCAGACAGGGTGTGCATGATATGATCAGACGGTGCAATCGGACATTGGAAGAATATGAAGAGAAGCTTCATCTGGTCGAGAAATTCCTGAACATCCGCAGTCAGGTCATAAAGATCCATGAACTGGCTGACAAGTACCACGCCGAAGATATTGCGGCGATTTCCAATGTGATATTAGAGGAGTTATGATCAATGGCATTTGAGAGTTTAACAGATAAACTGCAGAATGTATTTAAGAAGCTGAAGGGCAAGGGCCGTCTCACAGAGGCTGATGTCAAGGTAGCACTGAAGGAAGTTAAGATGGCGCTTCTGGAAGCGGATGTTAACTTTAAGGTCGTTAAGCAGTTTACGAAATCCGTTCAGGAAAAGGCTATCGGACAGGATGTTATGAATGGTCTGAATCCGGGACAGATGGTGATCAAGATCGTAAATGATGAGCTGGTCAACCTGATGGGAAGTGAGACAACAGAGCTTCCGATCAAACCGGGAATGGATCTTACCGTTCTTATGATGGTCGGTCTTCAGGGTGCAGGTAAGACAACGACGGTTGCCAAGCTGGCAGGCAAACTGAAATCCAAGGGAAAGAGACCACTGCTTGTGGCCTGTGATGTTTACCGTCCGGCAGCGATCACACAGCTGCAGGTAAACGGTGAGAAACAGGGCGTCGAGGTCTTTGCCATGGGAGATAAGCAGAATCCCGTGGATATTGCAAAAGCAGCTATCGAGCATGCGAAATCCAATCAGCAGAATGTTGTGCTCATCGATACAGCAGGACGTCTTCACATTGATGAGGATATGATGCAGGAGCTTGAGGATATCAAAGCGAATGTGAATGTAGATGCTACAGTGCTTGTAGTTGATGCCATGACAGGACAGGATGCGGTAAATGTGGCGCAGAACTTTTCTGATAAAGTCGGCATTGACGGTGTGATCCTGACTAAGATGGACGGTGATACACGAGGCGGCGCTGCGCTTTCCATTAAAGCCGTGACCGGCAAACCGATCTTCTATGTTGGTATGGGAGAGAAGCTTTCTGATCTGGAACAGTTTTATCCGGAACGTATGGCTTCCAGGATCCTTGGAATGGGCGATGTAATGAGTCTGATCGAGAAGGTGGAAGCATCTGTGGATCAGGAACAGGCTCAGGAGATGCAAAAGAAGCTGAAGAAAATGGACTTCGACTTCAATGATTATCTTACCAGCATGGAGCAGATGAACAAGATGGGTGGTATTTCCAGTATCCTGAACATGCTTCCCGGAATGGGCGGTAAGATGAAGGATATCGAGGGTATGATCGATGAAAAGGCTATGGACCGTACCAAGTCCATCATTCTTTCCATGACACCTCAGGAGAGAAGTAACCCCAACATTCTGAACATCTCACGCAAGAACCGTATCGCCAGAGGCGCCGGAGTGGATATTACAGAAGTAAATCGTCTTGTGAAGCAGTTTGAGCAGAGCAAGAAGATGATGAAACAGATGCCGGGATTAACAGGCGGCAAGATGAATATGGGAAAAAGAGGCGGCTTTAAGCTTCCCTTTTAATAAATAACAATAAATTTTCAGAAAGATAATTGGAGGAAAACAAAAATGGCAGTTAAGATCAGATTAAGAAGAATGGGACAGAAGAAAGCACCTTTCTATAGAATCGTAGTAGCAGATTCTCGCTGCAAACGTGACGGAAGATGCATCGCAGAGATCGGAACATATGATCCGAACCTCGACCCAAGCGTATACAAAATTGATGAAGAGGCAGCAAAAAAATGGCTTGCAGCTGGTGCTCAGCCTACAGAGGTAGTTGCTAAGCTTCTTAAACTTGCCGGAATCGAGAAATAATACCTGACAGATTTGGATCTGTGGCCTCAATGAGGCAGGAGCAAGGAGGTATGTAATGAAACAACTTGTAGAAGTAATTGCAAAATCTCTTGTTGAAAATCCGGATGAAGTAGTCGTTACTGAGACTGAAAAAGACGACGCGATTGTTGTTGAACTGAAGGTCGGACCGGCCGATATGGGTAAGGTTATCGGAAGACAGGGCAGAATTGCCAAGGCAATCCGTACTGTTGTGAAAGCGGCTTCTTCAAAAAGCAGCAAAAAAGTGATTGTAGATATTCTGCAATGAAAAAGAGACAGGAGCTGTGGATTCCATGGCTCCTGTTTTTACTCTGAAAGGGAGCAAAAATGGAAGATTTATTAAAGGTAGGAGTTATTACAACGACCCATGGCGTCCGTGGTGAAGTAAAAGTTTTTCCGACAACGGATGACGCAGAGCGTTTTCTTGATATTGAATATGTGCTTCTGGACACAGGAAAAGAGCTTCGCAGACTGAATATTCAGAATGTAAAGTTTTTTAAAAATCTTGCGATCCTGAAGTTTGAAGGCATTGACAACATCAATGATATTGAAATGTATAAGGGCCGTGAGCTTTGGATCCCACGTGAAGAGGCACAGGAGCTTGGCGAGGACGAATATTATGTGGCGGATCTCATCGGAATGGAGGTACTTCTGGAGAATGGGGAGAAATTCGGAGTGCTCCGTGATGTGATGGAGACCGGCGCCAATGATGTTTATATTGTAGATCGTGTGGATGGCGAGGAAATCCTGCTTCCTGCGATCCATGACTGTGTTCTTGATGTGGATGTGGAAAAAAATACCATGACTGTACATTTGATGAAAGGGCTTGTTTAAATGAATTATCATGTACTTACATTATTTCCGGAAATGATCGAGAACGGAATGAACACAAGTATTACAGGCCGTGCCATTACAAAGGGACTGTTATCACTGGAAGCAATCAATATACGGGATTTTGCATTCAATAAGCACCAGAAGGTAGATGATTATCCTTATGGCGGTGGAGCCGGAATGCTGATGCAGGCGGAGCCGGTATATCTGTCTTATGAATCCATTGCAGAACGTATTGGAAGGAAACCCCGCGTGATCTTTCTGACTCCTCAGGGAAAAACCTTCAATCAGGATATGGCAAAAGAGTTTGCCCTGGAAGAAGACCTGGTTTTCCTCTGTGGTCATTATGAGGGAATTGATGAGCGTGTTCTGGAAGAAATCGTAACAGACTATGTTTCCATTGGTGATTATGTACTTACCGGAGGAGAACTTCCGGCTATGGTCATGATGGATTCTATTTCCAGAATGGTACCAGGTGTTCTGAATAATCAGGAATCCGGTGAGACGGAATCCTTTTCCGGGAATCTTCTGGAGTATCCCCAGTACAGCCGCCCGGAGGAATGGCATGGCAAAAAGGTTCCGGAGGTGCTGCTTTCCGGACACCATGCCAATGTGGATAAATGGAGAAGAGAGCAGTCTATCATCCGTACAGCCAAATGGAGGCCGGATCTTTTACCAAAAGCTGATCTGACCAACAAAGAGTGGAACGAGGTCCGCAGGCTTCGCAAACAGTGGAAAGAGGAAGTGGAAAAATAATTATGAAAACATCAGATTTTTATTATGATCTGCCACAGGAACTGATCGCTCAGGATCCGCTGGAGGACAGAAGTTCTTCCAGACTGATGCATCTGTCCCTGAAAGATGGAAGTATCGAACATCGTCATTTTACCGATATACTGGATTACCTGCATAAGGGAGACTGTCTTGTGATCAATGATACCAAGGTTATCCCGGCACGTCTTTATGGTCACAAGGAAGAAACTGGAGCGCTGATCGAGATCCTGCTTCTGAAACGCCGCGAAAATGATATCTGGGAGTGTCTTGTAAAGCCGGGAAAAAAAGCACGTCCCGGTGCAAAGATCACTTTTGGTGACGGTATCCTGAAGGGTGAGATCATTGATATTGTAGATGAGGGAAACCGTCTGATCCAGTTCCATTATGAGGGGATTTTCGAAGAGATCCTGGATCAGCTGGGAGAAATGCCGTTGCCGCCGTATATTACCCACAAGCTGAAGGATAAGAACCGTTATCAGACTGTATATGCAAAGAATGAGGGATCTGCTGCCGCACCTACCGCAGGACTTCACTTCACGCCGGAGCTTCTTGAGAAAGTAAAGGAGAAGGGTGTGAATATTGCACATGTAACTTTGCATGTAGGTCTCGGAACCTTCCGCCCGGTAAAGGTAGATGATGTAGAAAAGCACCACATGCACTCGGAGTTTTATATTGTGGAAGAAGATCAGGCAAAACTGATCAATGATACAAAGAAAAACGGCGGAAGAGTGATTTCTGTGGGAACTACCAGCTGCCGTACCCTGGAGTCCGCAGCCGGAGAAGATGGAATCGTGAAGGCCGGAAGCGGATGGACAGAGATCTTTATCTATCCTGGATATAAATTCAAAGCTATCGATGGACTGATCACTAATTTCCATCTGCCGGAGTCCACGCTTCTGATGTTAGTTTCAGCCCTTGCCGGAAAAGAACATATTATGGCTGCTTATGAAGAAGCTGTTAAGGAAAGATATCGTTTCTTCAGTTTCGGGGATGCAATGATGATTTTGTAGAGCGATTCACTACAAAATAGCGATACAACGGAATATGGAGATATGAAGAAAGCCAGGGGCAATTAAACCTCTGGCTTTTCTTTGTAAATGAATGTGTGAGATAATCCGTTGCGGAATGTGATAGAGTGAATAGCTCCGTCCTTGAAAACGATGTTGTCTATAATGCTGCTGAGAAAAGAATCAAGGACCTCCGGAGAGACGGTAGCACTCAGCGACTGAAAGCTGACGTAGTTTCGGTCAGTGAGTTTCTGGGAGAGTATGAAGTTGCTTGCTTTGGCGATAAATTCATTATCAGTGATAGATTGTTGCAGGCTGTCTTCCGATGCCAGGAACGTCAGCTTGTCCTCGACTTCTTCCAGAGCATCCGAAAGCTGAATCTTCTGAGTGAGGTATTCAGATTCCGACATGGCTTTTTCGGAATAGAGGAAAAGTTTGTTCAGACGGTCAATAGCTCTTTCCAGACGGACCTTTTCCTTTTTGAGCTTTGATAGCTGCAATGGTGGCTCGGAGCCTGTTTTGATTTTGACGTCTTTTCCGAAGACCTCTCCCTTGATGGTTCCGGTGCGGAGCGTATGAAACAGATCCTGCAATCCGTCCGGGGCAATGGCGGCCACCGGGGAGAAAGTATCGCCGGAGAGTAGCTGCTGTTCCAGTTCCTGCATGCTCGTTTCCGGAGAGAACGCCTTTTGAGCGTTGAGCATATTGAGAATGTAGTTGAAGACGAACTCGCCAATGATTGGGTCTGAGGTAGATTTTCCGGTACACCACAGCTTGCTTTTCCTGTGCGTAGGGCAGAAGTAGAGAGAATAGCGTCTGCCGGTAGTCTTCTTTATGGTGGAAATGGAACTGGTCATAGGTTGACCGCAATTTCCACAGATGAGCAGGCCGGAGAAAATGTGCGTGTATTTGCTCTTGCCACTCTTGCGAAATGATTTGAGCCTGCGGTTGGATTCCAGGAGTGCAAGGATGCGTTCTTTCTGTTCTCGGCTTACGATGGCCGGGTGGTGGTCTTTCACGGTAATCCATTCGGATTTATCCTTAGGACGCTGCCGGTCCCCTTCCTTAAGGCGGTTGTACTGGTAATCGCCGCAGTAGAATACGCTGCGAAGAATAATATCCAGAGAGACTGGGGACCAGTCATTACCGGCACGAGTCCGGTAGCCATGTTCGTTCAGATACCGGGCCAGATAAACCAGGGAGCGGAGTTCTTCGTATTTGTCATGAATCAGATGGGCGATGTTGTACTCATCGGAGTTGAAGCTGAAACCCTGTTCTTCCGGGTCATAATCGTAGCCGTAAGGAATACGTCCGCCGTTCCACTGCCCGTTGCTGGCTCTGGAAATCATAGTGGCAGTGACACGTTCCGAAGTCATGTTACGCTCCAGCTCCGCAAAGACAAGGATAATTTTGAGCATCGCTTCTCCCATAGCCGTACTGGTGTCGAACTGCTCGTTTTTCGAGACGAAGGTAACGCCCAGGTCTTTAAGCTCCTGGTACATCTCGGCAAAGTCCAGAAGGTTTCTGGAGATTCGGTCAATCTTCCAGACCAGAAGATGTGTGTACGTGCCGGTCCGGAGTTGAGACATCATTTTCTGAAATTTTGGCCGGATGGTATTTTTGCCGGAGTACCCGGCATCCTCGAAAATTGTCACATCGTCAGTGTTCAGTATCAGCTTGGCGTAGGCAATCAAATCATGACGCTGCATAGGCAGAGAATCCCTGTCAATCTGATGCAGCGTAGAGACTCGTATGTATATAGCCACTTTTGCGTGAGTGGCGGAACTGTTTGAAATCATATTTTTCCTCCAAAAATACGCCGTCCCATTACAGAACGGCGTATGTCCATTTCTACGCCCTTTTAGTCGGGCAATTCAATATTACATCCCTTAATCCGGCAAAATCCGTTATGTAAGGTTTTAGAGCTTTCAGCGAATTAAGAGAAATATTTTTCTGGTTGGGCTTTTGCTCGTTGAGCACGTAGGTAGGTAGCACGTAGAACTCCCAGTATTCCAGGGCAAGCGGCGAAACGTCTTTTGTCAGTGCTTTGTAAAGGCAAAAAACGTAGAGGTCAGAATGACGCTTGATGTCCGGAGAATATCCGGCTTTCGGGTCCCAGGCTTTGTGAGGTGCTATGCTGAACTGTATATGCTCGTGGTACGCTTCATCCCAGGATTGAAGATAAGAAGCGGATTTGACTTCGATTCGCTGTCCGGTAGGACTGGTCAAATCAAAGGGGAGCCAATCAGTTCGCATTTTCGAATCGGGGGGGAATAACGCACTGTGTACTATGTATTCTGCAAGTACGCCCCGGTCTGTGTTGTTGAGCAGATCACTGTAAGCCCAGGACCAGAAATCTACTACTGACAAGCCGGTGTCTTCCCCATGAAAAGTAAATTTGTTATTGGATGTTAATTGCTCCATGCAGGAATCCTCCCTTCGCAGAGAGAGGTTATGCCATGAATATTGCCGTCAAGAGCGAAAACCAACGCCCGGCGGCAGTCAGTGTCTGTCAGAGTATCGGAATAGGTATGAACCAACGGCAAGAACTCACGAACCGAAAGCGAGAGTTTCTTCCGTAGGTGCGCTATTTTGTTAATCGTTCCGGCAGACAGCGATGCAGGCCCTTCCTCCAGAGAAGAACAGAAGGAAGAGAGATAGAGCAGTAGAGCCGCAGCATCGCAATTCAGTTGTTCTTCGGTCCGGGCCAGGAAAAAGTATTTCTTTGAGTCCATAAGCCCTCCTGTCCGGTATCATCTGAAACGACGATACCAATCTAAACGGATAATCTTTTTTCGCCGTCAAGGTATTTCTTGCTTTCCTCAAGAGCCTTGAGGTAGCCCTTCATTTCCCCTTTAAATTCATAACGCTTTTCTGTTGGCAGAGCCTTGTAAATACTCAGCAGCTCCTTCTCATCATCAGTGTAAGTTTCGGCCTGGACGTCAGTGTAAGCAGATTCTTTTCCGGTCAGAATGTAGTCGGTAGAGACGTGCAGAAACCGGGCGATGTCTGCGATGTATTTGGCTGGCGGCAGAGTGTTTCGAGCCTTCCAGGTAGAGTAGGAAGACTGGTTAATGCCAAGAAATTTGCACAGTGCATAAGGCGTTTGTTCCCTCTGTTCGAGAACTGTTTCGATTCTGTCGATTGCTTCCATGTAGCACCTCCGTAAAATAATTCGAGAAATCGAAGAATAACTCTTTACAAATTCGAATTTTCGAGCTACAATACAATCACAAGCTGCAAATGATTCGCAAATGGGAAGTGCTAAATCACATAAGTAGTTTGTGATTGCGTATGTAGTGTATGTTTGTACCGTTAAATTGTATCATTTTACTTCGAGAAAGTAAACTACATATGCAAAAATCCATCAGAAAGGAGGAAAAGCATAATGCAGGGCAATATCACTGACTGGGGCAAGGAAGTTAAGAAAGGTCTGATTGAACGAGACTGGTCTATCAACGATTTGGCTGAGAGAATCGGCAAGTCAAGAACCAGGGTATCCGGAGTTGTGAATGGCCGGATTTACTCGGATTCGATTGCAAGTGCAATCAGTGACCTTCTCAATATCGAAAAGGCATCAGCGTCCATGAAAGAAGCAACCAGAGATTGGTGTATGGATGCAAGAAAAGCCATGATTGACCTGGATATGAATACAGCGGAGCTGGCTGAGAAGACTGGTTACTCCACACAATATCTGAATGCAATTATCTGTGGCAGATGCTATTCGCCACCGGTTATGAAAGTGATAAGCGGTGCGCTCGGAATCCAGGAATATCAAGGGAAACAGGATTCCTCTAAAGACAGTTAAATTGTAACAGGAAAGATGGTGTGAAGAAATGGGAAGAGGCTCTACGAAAGGTAATGAAAATGTGTATTTTGTTGCCAGAAAAAGGGCAGCAATGTACAACGAGAGGCTATACTCCAGAGAAGGTGCGGCGGAGTTGCTTGGCATATCTGTTTCAACACTCGCAGATTATGAGTTGGGAAATACGAAGGTAGTTCCAGTAGACAAGGTGGTTCTCATGGCGGACCTCTATAATGCACCGGAGCTGAAAACTGGGTATTGCAAGCATGAATGCCCGATATGCAGTTATCTTCCGGTTGCAACAGAGGCGAAAGGCCTGGAAGGGATAACCCTTCGGCTGATGAAGAGACTGGATTGCGATGAGCTGAACCGCATCAAAAAAGAACTCGTAGACATTACAGAAGATGGAATCATCGACGAAACGGAGAAGCCGGAGCTGAAAAAGATCCTGGCTTTTTTAGATGAAGTTGCGGAGTCCATCAGTGAGCTGAAAATCGTAGGCGAGAAGTATTTGAAGAAGGTGTGAGTATGGACGTACAGAAAATGCTTGAAATTCTGAAAAGAGATTACGGAATTGAGAGCAAAGAGGAACTGATAGAAAGATTTGAGTCCAGCAAGGGAATCGACATCGGAATTTTCACTGAACGGAGGCAGACAGCATGAGAAGCAGGGCTATGAGACGTAGGATGCACAGGGTTCTGTGGAAGAAACTGAGCAGAATCTACACAGTGGATATGGCAGAGGTCCTGGGCTGGATAGCATACATAAGCATCGTGGGAATTTTCCAGTGCTTCTGTATCGTGATAGCTTGTGAGCAGAGAGACAGGGTAGCTTTTGGAGGAGAGTATTTGATTCTTCCGGCGGCGATACTTGCAAGAATGTGGATTCCGGAAATGATACAGAGTGTGACTGGTGTTCTGGAGATGCTGGATGAGGAAGAGGATAATGTGTGAGATATGCGGACAGAATCCTTGCCATCCGAGATGCCCGAATGCTCCGGAACCGAAAGAGGTTCATATCTGTTCGAAATGTCTGGAAGGAATTTATCCGAGTGACAGATTCTATGAGAGCTGCGGAAGTTATGTGTGCGAGGAGTGCTTAAAAGGCATGACGATTGATGAAATATTTGAATTATTGGGCGAGAGCCTGGAAAAAGCATAGGAGGTAGGATATGGGACAGATGACCGTAGAACAGTGGTACGGCACGATAAAAACCGGACTGACGAAGAAACTGACCGAGAACAAAGAAGCGTTACCGGCCGGGTTTAATCAGCAGAGATTTATTCTGAATTGCATTACAGTGATCCAGGATATGATGAAGGACGATAAGAAGAAAGCACAGTTGGAGAAAATCAATCCGGAAACCATCCCGGTTTGCTTAGCGAAAGCAGCGTACCTGGGACTGGACTTCTTCAACGGCGAGTGTTACGCCATCCCGTATGGCGGAAACCTCAGCTTTCAGACCGATTATAAGGGCGAGATCAAATTGTGCAAGCGGTACAGCAAAAATAAGATTAAAGACATTTTTGCGAAAGTAGTACGGCAGGGCGATTTCTTCATGGAAGAGGTAGATGGAGGCAAACAGAATGTGCAGTACAGACCGAAGCCGTTTTCCAATGAACAGATGATTGGAGCATTCGCTATTGTGGTTTTTGAAGATGGTTCGATGATGTATGACACGATGAGTTCGGAAGACATTGAAAATGTCAGAAACACATACTCTAAAGCAAAAGACAGCCAGGCATGGAAAAGCAGCACTGGTGAGATGTACAAGAAAACGGTATTGAGAAGATTGTGCAAGTTGATTGATTTGGACTTTGACAATATAGAGCAGCAGAAAGCTTACGAAGACGGTGGAGACGTGGTATTCAATCAGCAGTCTCTTCCAGGAGCAACAACAGGACAGGCATTGCTGCCGGAGAATGATAAGCCGGTAGACGCATTTGCGGCGATAAAAGCCCAGAAGCAGGCAGAACCGGTTATTGACGGAATGGTTTTGGAAGAGGCGTAGGAGGCAGTGGCATATGGTTTTGACGGCAGAGAATTATTATAGCAAAGAAGCGAACAAAGAGTACATGAGCGTGTCCCAGTATAAGGATTTCGCAGGAACATACGGAAAGATGGCGTGTGAATTTTCGGCGGTTGAGAAGCTGGAAGAACGGTGGGAGCAGAAAAAGACCACACCGCTTCTGGTGGGTTCCTACGTGGATTCCTACTTTGAAGGAACGCTCGAAGAGTTCAAGAAAGAGAATCCAGAAATCTTCACTCAGAAAGGCGAGTTGAAAGCAAATTATAAGCAAGCAGAGAGAATCATCGCCAGAATGGAGAGAGACCCACTGTTCATGCAGTATATGAGCGGAGAAAAACAGGTCATTATGACTGGAGAGCTGTTCGGGGCAGAATGGAAAATCAAAATTGACAGCTTCGTGAGAGGAATCGCCATTACGGATCTTAAGGTTATGGCATCGATCACTAAGCTGGAGTGGGTAAAAGACATCGGTTATCTAGATTTTGTGCGGTACTGGGGCTACGATATCCAGGGTGCAATATACCAGGAAATTGTGTACCAGAATACTGGAGAGAGACTGCCATTCTACATTGCGGCCGGAACGAAGGAAGAGGAGCCAAACATCGAAGTGATTCAAGTGACGCAGAACTATCTCGATGAAGCGAAACACATGGTAGAAACGAATATGCCGAGAATCCTCAGAGTGAAGAATGGGGAGGCTGAACCGGACAGATGCGAGATGTGCGATTGTTGTAGGCATACAAAGGTTTTGAAGAGACCGATTTCAATTACGAATCTGGTAGCCGGAATTTAGGCGGTGAGTAGATGGCAGACAATAAGAAATATTACTATTTGAAACTGAAAGAGGATTTCTTTGATTCTGATGAAATGCTGCTTCTCCAGGGAATGAAGGACGGGTACTTGTACAGCGACATACTCATGAAGATGTACCTGCGGAGCCTGAAAAATGAAGGGCGGTTGATGTACAAGGACTACATCCCGTACAGTCTGGAGATGATCTCAACGATTACGAGGCACCAGGTAGGGACGGTAGAACGTGCGATGAAGATTTTTGAGCAGTTGAAGTTGGTAGAGGTACTGGATAACGGTGCAATCTATATGATGGACATTCAGAATTTCATCGGACAGAGTTCTACAGAGGCGGACCGGCAGAGGAAGTATTATCGCCGCATCCAGGATGAGAAGAAACTGAGCGGCTCCCAGACGCCGGAGGCATTGATTCCAGAGATGCAGGAACCGGAGCAGGAGAAACCGCCAGTAGAAAAACCACCGAAGCCGAAAAAGGCAACCGCAAAGAAGGAAGACACGATGCAGCTCTATGAGCGCCTGGTTCCAGATTATGCACTTGGCGGCGAAATCAGAGAAAAGATGTGTGAATGGTGTACATACAAGATTGAACGCAAGGAAGGTTACAAAGAGCAGGGAATGAAATCCCTTCTCCGGCAGGTAGAAAAGAAAGTAGCAGAATTTGGAGAAGGCCGGGTGTGTGATTTGATTGAGGAGTGTATGTCAAATAACTGGAAAGGCATTATCTGGGATAAAATGACGCAGATTCCGCAGAGACCAGCCGGGGACAGGATTCAGAACAGAGTGAGTGAGGTAGATAACTGGTAATGACAAGAGAGGAGTTCAAAACGCTTGTTAAGGGAATGAAAGCTGTATACGCACAGCCGACATTCATTCCAGACCAGGATGCCTTCAATGTATGGTTTGAGTTGCTGAAAGATATTCCGTATCAGCAGGCCAACGTAGCAATCCAGAAGTATATGCTGACAGAGAAGTTTCCACCAACGATAGCAGACATCAGAGAAAAGGCAACGCAGATTGTTGAGAGCGTGGATAGCAGCATGAGTGAGTTGGAGGCATGGTCTTTGGTAAGAAAGGCGGTCAGAAATTCCGGGTATCATTCAGTGGAAGAATTTGAGAAACTACCGGAGGCTTGCCAGAGAGCCGTAGGAAGTGCGGCAAATCTGAAAGAGTGGGCGTTGATGGATTCTGAAAGGGTTGAGACGGTAGAACAGTCTCATTTTATCCGGAATTACAGGACAACAGTGCAGAGAATCAGCGAAGAGAAAAAACTGCCGGAATCAATCCGGTTGCTGATTGCCAGCATGAGAGGCAATGCACTGGAGTTGGAAAAGAAAGAGCAGCCTGCGCTCGAAGCTAAGAAGCAGGCAGAAGAAAAAACAGAACCGGAACCGGGAATGTCTGAGGAAACGAGGGCGAAGTTCCAACAGGTCATGCGGAACTTGCAGGGGAAGGTGTGATATGGAGGTGAAGTGACATATGGATATGGCAGAGATTGGAGCGAATATCCGGAGTTGCAGGACAGAAAAGGATATGACGATGGAGGAGCTGGGAAAAGCAATCGGTAAGAGCCAGTCGGCGGTAGCGGATTATGAAAAAGGCAGAGTAGACATTCCGGTATCTTCCCTCATCAAAATTGCAGAAACCCTGGAAATCCACCCGGCAAAGCTGTTCGGTATGCAGACAGCAGATGAGCAGTTTGAGCCGGATGCCACGCTGAGAATTTTCAGTGCGGAGGACAGACGGACTATTGCAGGAATCTTGGTAATGAATGGTTATACAACCCGGCATATCAAGGTTGCAAGAGAAGGAAAGAAGAGTAGCTGGTACTGCATCCAGGCCATGCTTGAAGAAAGCAACCTGGGAAGTCAGTAGGAGGCGGACATGAAAAAAGCGAAGTTTACGGTGTACGGGGAGCCGAAAGGAAAAGGCAGACCGAGATTCAATACGAAGACCGGCCATGCCATAACCCCGAAAGATACAGTGTCCTATGAAAATCTGGTAAAGCTGGAATGGCAGACGGCCTACGGGACAGAGAGTTTTCCGAAAGAGGCGATGCTGGATATGAGGATTAAGGCGTACTACCGGATTCCTAAGTCGGCATCGAAGAAAAAAAGAGCTGCGATGCTGGCAGGAGAGATACGCCCGACTAAGAAACCGGATATGGATAACGTAGTAAAGATTATCGCTGACAGCCTCAACAATCTGGCATATTACGATGATACGCAGATTGTTGACTGCCAGTGCCGGAAGTTCTACTCAGAGAATCCGAGAGTAGAAGTGACGATTATAAATTTGTCAGAGGAAGAATAGGAGGAAATTCACAGTGGATGAAAAAATGGAGATAAGACTGGTAAATCCAACGGAAGACGGGTTCTTGCAGAGGATTGATTGGAACAAAGCAGAGCTGGAGGAGAATGTCAGAAGCATTGTGGCAGCATACCAGGGATTGGTGTATACGGAAGATACGGTATCAGATGCGAAGAATGACAGAGCTGCCCTTAGAAAATTGCTCAATGAGATTGAGGACAGAAGAAAGCTCGTCAAGAAAAAGTGCATGGAGCCGTATGAAGTGTTCGAGAGTGACTTGAAGGATGTAACGGCACTCATCAAGGAACAGATCAGCATCATTGACGGGCAGGTAAAGGAATATGAGAACAGCGTAAAAGAGGAGAAGAAAGCCAGATTGCAGGATGTATATGCTGAGGCAATCGGAGAACTGGCAGAGGTTCTTCCTTTTGAGCGAGTGTTTGAGGCACAGTATCTGAACGTGAGCTTCAAGGAAAGCAAGGCAGCAACCGAAATCCAGGAAAAGGTTCAGAGAGTAAAGAGCGACCTGGCGGCTATTGATGCACTGGATAGCAAGTACAAGCTGAATGCGAAGGATGTATATGTGAGGACACTTGATATGTCCAAGGCCATGGCTGAGAATGCCCGTCTGATTAAGTTTGAAGAGCAGATGGAAGCAGACCGTAAGAGAAAAGCCGAGGAAGAGGAACGCCGGAGAGCCGAAGCAGAAGCCAGAGCCAAAGAAGCAGAGGAGCGCAGACGCCAGGAGGCTGAAAGAATCGCTGCGGAACGTGCGGAGAGAGAAAAAGCACTGGTAGAACAGCAGACCCAGGAGGAAAGAGCTTCGGAATCTGGCTACGACACACCAGTTCCGGATAAGACGGCAGATGCGCAGAGTGAGGAACCTGCAGAAAAGCCGGCCGAAAAAGAAGTTCTTCCGGAGGAGAAGAAATACAAGGCAACCTTCTATGCGATTGGTACGCTCCAGCAGTTGAAGGATTTGCAGGAGTACATGAAAGAACATAATATCCAGTTCGGAAAGGCAGGTAAGTAGGATGAGTGATTTTGTGAAGGAATTGAATTTTGATGGCGATACCTTTAATGACATGAAGAGAGATATGAATTTTGTCTTACAGAGACTGCTCGGTAATATGCAGGAAAAGGAGTGCCAGGAAGGAACACTGACACTAAAACTTGATGTGTCACTCACGAGAGAGTATGTGCCGAACTACAATCCGAATATTCCTGGAGAGAGCAGAGAGATTGCGAAGCCGAAGTTCAGTCACAAGGTAACGAGCCAGATGAAGGTTGAAGATATGAAAAAAGGTAACCTGGACACCGAGATGGAGCTGTTCTTGAATGAAGAGACCGGGGAGTACGAGATGCGGCCGGTAGCCGATACAACACAGAGAAGTATTTTTGATGCAGACTACAGAGATGTGACGGAGCCGGGACCGGCAGGAATCGAGCCGGATATTGGTCCGGAATACATCGAACATCCGGAACTTCCGGGAGAGGTAGTAGATGAACATGCCCTTCCTGGCCCGGTGGAAGAATGCGAGGATGCAGACGAGAGCGTATATGACGATTCTACGGGCGATAACCTGGAAGATACACAATTTACTGATGAAACCGATTTAGACGGCGCAGAGGACGGTACAGAGATTACAAGCGGCTCTGAGGAAGACGAAACCGACACCGAAGATGATGAGTATGGATATGATGAACCAGAGGAGGAAGAGTAAATGGAGCTGAAAGATTTAGTAGGGAAAATGGCAATCAGAACACAGAAAGCGAGAGGGTTTGCGCCTTGGGAAACGGACCGTGCGATTCGCTTAGATTTTATGGTTCCTGTACCGATTTTTGATGATAGAGAGAGGTATATGGACGAACCGGTAAAAATTGTGGCAGTGGAAGAAAGTCAGGTTGTTATTGAAAGAGATGGCAAGAGAGAGCTGCTGGAAAGAAAGTATGTTGATGAACACTGGACGGATTATGAGAGGCTTCTGCATCCGGAAGAGGAAGAGAAGGAAAAGGCTGAAAAGCTGATGAAGGAGTTCGAGGTAGCGGCGGAACCTATCAAGCGTTTCCTGGCAGAGCATTATGACCCGATGTGTACGGCGGTGATCTCCATGGATAACATCCAGATTTTCAGAGGAGCTGGGCGAGCCGATTCAGAATATCTGTTGCCGGTGCGGAGCAGAGGTTGAAGAGGAAATGAAGGGATAATAAATGGATAAAAGGCCGAGAAAAGAAGATGGGTCATTGTTCATATCGTGTAAATCATGCGGAGTGCCGCCGGACAGATGCAAGGGCTTTTGTATTTTCCAGAGAATGACGGCAGAAGCAGAAAAGCAGAAACAGGAGGGAAAGTCGAATGGCAAAATTTAATATCGAAGTAGAACTTGACTGGATGGATGAAGAGGCATATTCCATCGATGATGAGTTGAGAGAACGGATTGTGGAGGGCGTGGAAAACGCCCTTCTGGAAAAGGCAACGAATGAAGCTGTAAAGGCAGTGGATAATAAAATTGCAGAGAAGATTCTGGAGGCGGAAGAAACGATACAGGCAACCGTAGACCAGTTCATTGCGAATGTGTGCGAGGAGAAGATTGGAAAGATTGTTATCCCGGAAAAGAAAAGCACCTGGAGCGATGAAGTAACGTACAAGCCTCTGTCTGAATACGTGGGAGAGAGATTTGAACTGTTCCTTACGGAAAAGAGATATGACAGGGACGGCCGCATTGCAAGTTATTCCAGTGACAGGAAATTATCCGCCGCCGGTCTGCTCACGAGTCAGTATCTGGAAGAGGAACTTGGAAAGAAGGTTGAAAAGCTGATTGCGAATGCTAAGAGAGAGGTAGAGGAATCTCTGATAAAATCACTGGAACAGAATTTGAAAGAAAACCTTGCGAAAGACACGATTGAAAGAATGAATATCACGGAAGTGTTGAAGAAATTAAGCAGCATAGGAGCAAAGCAGGTAACCGGAACATCATTGCCGGAGTAAAGGAGGAAGGATATGAGTGATTTTACCATAGGGCATGTTACAGACCAGAAGGAAGGACCGATGGATGGAGTGTACGCTGAGACGAAGGGCACATACACGAAGTTCAAAGGAACCGGAGCATTTCAGAAAGAGAAGAGAATCCTGTATCAGAAAGTAACGGATGTCGGAATCAAGGCCAGTTTGCAGACCGGCATGGTAAGCATCAATGACAGAAACCGGAACCAGGCAATAGCGGTAAGCATTACGGAGATGGTTGCGATTCTGAATGAGGCTTTGAGATACGGAACGGCAGGAATGGGAAAGAAGGTGCGGCTGTGATCAACAGGGCAAGCGAAGGAACGTGTCGTCAGTGTGGCAGAAGAATCCTGTGGGTGCGGATGAAGTCCGGAAAGAATATGCCGGTAGACATGGCACTGCATAATTACAAGAAGGACAGCACCGGAAAAGAAAAAATCGTCACGCCGGACGGAGAGGTAGTGGCAGGAAGAATTCTGGTAGGCGAGCGTGGAGATGGAGCAGGTTATATTTCACACTTCGCTTCATGCAAGAAGTACCGGAGATAAAAAGAAAAGCCGCCATATCCCCATGGCAGCTCCTCAAATGTTCATAGATAAATTCATTATATGGAGCAGAGCAAGAAAAGTCAAGGAGGTATGGCGGTATATGGAAAGGCAGAGTGAGCAGGAACTGTTAGCAATCGTACCTGTGGAAACGGAGAGTCTGGAGGGAAACAGAATCTACCAGGTAACAGGGAGAGAACTGACACAGATAGCGGAAATATCTGCGAGAGAAGCGGTCAAAATGTGCAGAGAAGAGCGAAAAAAGACCGAAAAACGTGAGCAGAGTAACGCTGATAAGGTAAAAAGAACCAAGAAATTGTTATCAGACTACCGTAGACTGAAAAGGGAAATCCCGGAAGATGAAGAATTTACGGAAGGCGAGAAAGTAGAAAAACGGTGGGCGTTCCTAAGAGATTTGATGGGTTCGGCACATATCAATAGCCAGGAAAGCGTAGTAGAGAAAGAGGAAAAGCGCAGGGCGGAGAATATGTATTACATCAACCGGATAGAGCGTGCGATTGAGACGTACCGGGAGGAGTGCGAAACATCGAAAAAGCCAGAAGCTATGCGGTGTTACAGGGAAGTGTACGAATACTACATAGCGGAGGAAGAAAAGACGGTTGCTCAGATTGCGAGTGAGGAATGCGTGAGTGAGAAGACTGTCTATAAGGACATCGGTAACGCCTGCAAAATCATAGCGGTGTACCTGTTGGGTGTGTGAGAAAACTGGGTTCAAAAACAGTAGAAAATATGGAATTGACGAGGGTAAAATACCTGTGGTAACGTAGTAAGTGCCAAAAGCCCATATGTCACACCATAAAAATGGAGCACTGTGAATCGACTTTTCCTTCTCTGATGGCTGGGCGGTCTTCGGACCGCAAAGCCGGAGGAAGGGATTCTTAAAAAACGGTAAACAGCCTGTATTCCCTGTACTTAGGTAGGTAATCTGGTATAATTAAAGTATGGAAAACAACGGTTTTTCAAGGGAAAAGGAGCAGACGGACAATGGGAATTTATACGAGCAGATATAGCAACAAAGAGCTTGCAGATGGCAAATATTACTGTGTAGGAATCAGCATCGGGACGCCGAAATTCAAACTGGCGTACAGACTGGAAAACCAGTGCTACTCACTGGCACCGAAAGGGTATATGCTGAGAATGAACCTGGAAGATTTCAAGAAAGCCTATTACGAGAAGCTGAACGGCATAGGCAAGGACAGAATCATCAACATGGTTATGAAGATGGAACGTGACGCAGCGGCCCAGGGAAAGGATTTGGTCCTCCTGTGCTACGAGGATGTGAGAATCCCGGAAGATTGGTGTCACAGAACTGTTTTTGCTGAGTGGTGGGTGGAGAACACTGGAGAGATTATCGAAGAACTTCCAGACCCGAATCCCCCGAAGGGAAAGAAGGTAGCAACGACAAGTAAGAAGCCCGAAGTGCAGACGAAGCCAGATGATGGCTACCAGCAAATGAGTCTGTTTGGTATGGGCGCTTTAATATAATATCCGGAGCTGGTGTAGGCAGCACACGACTATTCCATAGTTGAGGCCCTGTTCATCGCAGGGCTCCGGTCCAAAAACAACGGCATCGCATCCGAAAGGGTACGGTGCCTTTTTTGATGCAAACGAGAGAAGGGAGAGTTGATAAGCAATGGCATTTTTCAGAGACCCAGGAGAGATGTTTTTGGGGTGCTTGGGTACGGTGGAGCAGAGATACTTGGTAAATCTGATAAAGAATGCTGCGAAGAACGGGTATACGAGGTTTGTGGAGCCATGTGCCGGAACATTCGCCATGAGCAACTTGGCAATCCAGAACGGGTATAAGCCGGAGCAGATTGAGACGAGCGATGTGTCTATGATGAGTTCGGTTATGGGGTATGCCATTACGGGCAAGCCACTTGATGAACTGGAGATACACGCCCAGGGATTTTCCGATGAGGAACTGTTGGACCCGGCGGTTGCCTTGTATGCTCAGATGTATCTGAGAACATCGAAGACGGCCGGCAATGAGTATTTCTTTAATCTGCTGAAAGATTTAAGAGACAGAAGAGAGGAACATATTGAGCATATCCGACAGAGCCTGGAGAATATCAAGAAGGAAATGTATGGCATGACGTATCGCCCGTTGGATATGTGGGATCATCTGGACGAGGTGCTTGACGATCCACACACGCTGGTTATTGCCAATCCACCGACCTACTTCTCCGGCTATGAGAAGTTCTATGACACACAGGGGAAAATGACCTGGAAGGAACCAGAGTATAAGCTGTTCGACCCGGAAACAGGACACGTTGAGTTGTTTGACCGGTGCATGAATGCGAATGCGCTGGTTGTTTGCTACCAGGAAAAAAGAACCGGAGAGGCTGTAGGAGAGCCGATATTTGCAAGAGCCGGTACGAGAGCAGATTTGAACAGCTACATTACCTCGAACAGAGGAGAAGAAGCGGCGGCACTGGCAGAGGGAAGAAAAATCAAAAGACCTTCCGAAAGTAAGTTGGCACCGATTGCCTGTAGTATGTTGCCGAGAGATTACGAGATAACGGAGAAAAGCAAGGTACAGATCATCTCCATTAAGGCAGCAGAGGCACAGTATTACAGACAGCTATGGACGCATAATTTTGTTGGTTCATCGGCTACGTTCAATAGAGCTGTTCTGATTGACGGGATGGTATCGGGCGTATTTGGGATTTCAAAGATGCAAGCCACATCACTCTTCATCTGGTACGTTATGAAGGTCCCACACACCACGTATCGGCTCGGTAGACTACTGTATATGTTGGCACAGAATCATTGCTTCACAGAAACGCTCCTGGACGATCTGGAACGTGAGAAGGTAACGAAAGTCCGGACCGCCATGCTGACGAAGTATCCGGAGAACAAAGAAGTCCGGGGCATTATGAAGCTGGTAAACCGGCAGAAGGATAAGAACAACGGTTTCAAGCTGACATACGAAGCGGAGCTGACTGACCGAACAGAGCAGGAAACATTGGAAGAATGGTTAAGGAGGGAAAGACAGTGGCAGAAGAGCAGAAAGCAAAATATGAAATAATTTATGACATGGGTACGGAGCTGTACATTGCGAAGGTGCAGTTAGCCGAGCTTAAGGAGCAGGACATCAATGCCAGAATAATGAAAAATGAGATGCAGGACCAGCTCACAGCGAACATCAAAAACAGAGGGCAGTTGGAGAGTTTACCTCTGATTGCACTGATGGGAGAGAAGCTGGAGATTATTTCAGGGCATCACAGAGTAAAGAGTGCAAGAGAGGCTGGACTGAAAGAGATTATCGTTATCCTGGATAAGAGCGGGCTGACCCGAAGCAAGGCGGCTTCTAAGCAGTTGGCTCACAATGCAATCTCTGGGTTTGATGATGAGAGTACGCTGAGAGAAATTGTGAAGCTGATGGATAACGTCGATGATATGATGGAGAGCTATATAGGGAAAGAAATTCTGGAAGAACCGTTGGAGCAGTTTGATAAGCTGAATACTCCGGCGGTTCAGTTTGATTTCAAGACCATTGCGTTTGCGTTTCTTCCGAACCAGATTAGAGACTTGGATGCATTGATGAAGAATCTGAACGGTAGTTGTGCTGAGATTATCGGTGTTGCTGCCTATGAGCAGTGTGAGAAGTTCGTGGAGACACTGGATAAGTACCAGCAGTTTACGGACATCCGGAACGTAGGGGCGGCAGTCCATTCCATGATTGATGCTGCAAATGAGAAAATGGACGATGCCGGTTTTGACCCAGACATGGATTGGACGTACCTTGCGAAAGTATTTGGCAGTGCTGCCATTCCGGTAGAATCGGCAGAAGTAATCAAAAAAGCTCTGAAAAAAGCAGAGAAGGACGGCACGATTACCAGTAAGAATAAATGGCAGATGATTGAATACTGGGCGGCCGACTACCTGGCAGGGAAGTAGGTGGTTGAATGGCGGCAAAGCAGAAGTATGATGAGAGATTTGTAAAAATTGCCAAGGTATTGTGCATGAGAGGCGGTACGGATGAGGATTTAGCTGACGCATTCGAGGTATCTCCGAGGACAATCAACCGTTGGAAAAAGGATTACCCGGAGTTTGCAGAGGCTCTGGCCGCCGGAAAAGAATATGCAGATGCAGAAGTCGAACTGAGTCTGTATAAGCGAGCAAAAGGAAGTAAGAAGAAAACGAAAGTAACCCGGAAAATTATTGAGATGGACAAAGACGGTAATACCAAGCCTGCGAAGATAGAGACGGTTGAGACCGAAGAGGACATCATACCGGACGTAGGAGCGTGCTGTTTCTGGTTGAAGAATCGTAGGCCGGACATCTGGAGAGATAAGCAGGAAATTGGTCTTTACGAGATAGAAGACATGGAGGGTATCGAAGCCGACATTTATGGCGGCGAAGAATAAGGGCTTATCCAACCCGTATGTCAAGGTCAACAGGCGCAAGCGTATAGGGTTCAATTTCAGCGACAAGCACAAGCGGTATATCAAAAATTGTGCGAACAGTACCTACAATATCCTGGAAGGTGCTGTTCGTTCCGGTAAGACGGTAGATAATGTTTTCGCATTTGCTCACGAATTAAAAACGACGAAGGATAGAATCCACCTGGCGACTGGTTCGACTATGGCGAATGCTAAGCTGAACATTGGAGATGCTAATGGGTTCGGTCTTGAGTATATATTTCGTGGGCAGTGCAGGTGGACTCAGTACAAAGGGAATGACTGCCTGCTGATAAATGGCCCGGATACGGGGTACAAAGACAAGATTGTAATCTTCGCCGGAGGTGCAGCGTCCGATAGTTACAAGAAAATCCGAGGTAACTCATACGGTATGTGGATTGCAACCGAGATCAACCTGCATCATGACAACACCATCAAAGAGGCATTCAACCGACAACTGGCAGCCAAGAACAGAAAAATCTTCTGGGACTTGAACCCAGACCATCCTAAGGCAGCGATATACGTTGATTACATTGACAAATACGCTGAGAAAGCGGCCAAGGGAGAGCTTCTGGGTGGTTACAATTACGAGCATTTCAATATCTTCGAGAATATCAACATCCCGAAGCAGAGAATAGCTGAGATTGTCAGCCAGTATGACAAGGACAGCATCTGGTACATCCGAGATATTGAAGGTAAGAGAAGTATTGCAGAAGGCCTGATATACGTTAAGCTGGCAACTTCCATAGCGGCGGAGGACGATGAGTACATCGTGCCGTTGGAAGAGACGATTGACATGGCGAAACGTGGAGAGTTCATAGAGCTGAATATAGGCGTGGACTTCGGAGGTAACGGCTCCGGCCACGCTTTTGTTGCGTCTGGTATTACCCAGGGATATGAGAAACTGTATGTGCTGTCCTCTGAATGGCACGATGCAGACGGAACAGACCCCGATGATTTGAACCGGATGTTTATGAAATTCGTTGAGAAGATATTGGACCGGTACGGATTCATTACGAATGTGTACTGCGATTCTGCGGAACTGGTGCTGAAACGAGGCTTGCAGAAAGCTATGATTGAGGCGGAACTGGGAAATATCAATGTCACGAATGCTGCCAAGTGCAAGATTACAGACCGTATCTTCACAATGACCACGCTCTCAGCAACTGGGCGTGTGTTCTTTACGCCAGATTGTGAAAGTGTTCTCGAAGCTATCAGCATGGCGGTTTGGAATCCGAAGAAAATGGAACTGGAGCGTCTGGATGATGGAACCAGTGATATTGACTCTTTGGATGCTATGGAGTACAGCTTCGAGAAGAGGATAAAGAAATTCATTAAGAAGACGGGGTGAACTGATTGAGAATTGCAAATATATTGAGAAAGGTGTTGAGAAGATTGGTGCCGAATAACAGTGTGGAAAAAGCCCTGGGCGTTGATATATGCGAATCCGGAGTAATGCAGAATGCCATAGAGCTGTGGCACAACATGTACAAGAATGAACCGCCATGGAGAGGCGGAAAAGACAATGTGATTCCTCTGAATCTGCCGTCAGCGATCTCGGAGGAATTTGCCAGGCTGATACTAACGGAGTTCAGCATGGAGGTAACTGGCAGTCCGATGGCTGCTTTCATCAATGAACAGTTGAAAGACCAGCTTACGGACTTGAACAAATTTGTTGAGATGTACTGCGAAGGTGGGGCTATTGCGGTAAAGCCGTTCGTGACGAACATAGATGAAAACGGAAGACCAACGGCAATCGAGTTGGATTTCGTGAAAGCGGTGGATTTCTTCCCATGTGCGTTCAACAACAAGGGAGAGATAACGGCGGCGGTGTTTGTGGAAGGAAAGAAGATAGGAGATTACCTGTATACCAGGCTTGAATACCATGAGCTTACGGGAATGACCTATACGATCATCAACAAGGCGTTCAAATCCGAGGAGATTTACCAGTACAACGATGACGGAACCTATGCTGTGAGGGATAGATTCCGGAAAGAAGTGCCACTGTCTGAGGTGGATGAATGGGCGGGCCTGTCGGAAGAACCGGTAATTATCGGTAACATCGACAAGCCACTTTTTGCGTACATCAAAGTACCAAAGGCGAATAATATCGATACGGACTCGCCGTTGGGGGTATCGGTGTTCTCCAGAGCTACAGAGATAATAGAACAAGCTGACATTCAGTACGGGCGTGTATTGTGGGAGTACAAAGCCACAGAAGCCGCTATCTTGGGCGATTCTGAGTTGTTCCAGACAGATAAGCATGGAAAGCCGGTTCTTCCGGCAGGACAGGAAAGGATGTTCAAGACATTTGACTTCGACAGTGCGGACGGAACCAACAAGGGACTGCTAAAAGAGTATGCACCGCAGATTCGCCACGAAGCGTTGTTCCAGGGACTGAATAAGCAGCTAATGAAAATAGAGTTCCTGGTTGGCCTTGCCTACGGTACGCTGTCTGAACCAACGGACATTGAGAAGACGGCATACGAAATCCGGGTATCAAAGCAGAGGTCATACCATACGGTAACGGCGATGCAGGACGCATGGCATAAGGGATTTAAGAAAATCATATACGCCATGAGGGTTCTGGCATTGCTTTATGATATGGTTCCGGACGGAGAAACGGAGCTGAACTGTAACTGGGGCGATGGAGTTCTGGAAGACACAGAAGCTGAGTATCAGCGTAGATGGTCCATGGTGGTTGCCGGAAAGCTGAAAACAGAAGCGTTTCTTGCGTGGTATTTTGGATGCTCGGAGGAAGAGGCAAAGAACATGATGCCGGAGCCGGTAGCCAGATTTCCTACAGAAGAATAGGAGGTGTGAGCAGTGCTGACACCAGAATATTTGAATAGCTTTTCTTCCGGTTATCTGGGAATGTGCGATGTGTTGAATGAGCAGATCATCCGAGATGTGGCACGAAGGATAGCAAAGACCGGAAGGATCACACCGACAGCCGAGTGGCAGTTGAAACAGGCGAAGCAGTCCGGAGCGTTGATGGATGATGTAATCCGGGAAGTTGGTGTTCTGACAGGGAAATCCGATACAGAAATATTGCGATTGTTCCAGGATGCAGGCCTGAGCGGAATGTTGCAGGATGCAAAGCCATTATTGCAGGCCGGAAAGCTGAAAACATCGGATATTGTTCTTTCTGGAGCGATGCAGAGAACTATGGAGGCAGCCGCAGAGAAGTGCAGGGGAGAGATTGGAAACCTTACGCTGACAACGGCAATAGCCACACAGCAGGAGTATATGCAGACACTGAACGCAGCCTATATGAAGGTTACGTCCGGTGCTTTTTCGTACCAGGAGGCAATCAGACAGGCTATCCGGGATGCGGCAGTCAAAGGAACATCGGTCATGTATGACAGTGGGTATATCTCAAAGCTGGATACGGCAATCAGAACTGCTCTGCTGACCGGAGTAAATCAGACAGCCGGAAAGCTGACAGAGTTGTATGCTTCGGAGCTTGGGGCTGAGTATTACGAGACAACAGCTCATGCAGGAGCCAGACCCTCACACTCAGTCTGGCAGGGTAAGGTATTCAAGATTGAGGGCACAGCTCCGGGGTATGAGAACTTCTACGAGGCAACCGGATATGGAACGGGAGCCGGTTTGTGTGGTTGGAATTGCAGACATAGCTTCTATCCGTACTGGCCGGGAATTTCCAAACCGGCATACACGAAAGATGATCTGGAGGATTACAGCAGACCGAAATATTCGTTTGCAGGGAACCTTCTTACGGAGTATGAGTGTATGCAGAAGCAGCGTGAATATGAAAGGGCGGTCAGAGAGTATAAGAGAATCCTGGCCGCCTATGATTCGTATATCCAGACGGTTCAATCAGAAGCCGACAGAGCGTACTTCCGAGAAGAGTTTCAGAAAGAATCTGTGAAGCTGAAAGAGAAAGAATCGCAGATGAAGGATTTCTGCAAGCAAACCGGACGAAGCGTAGATACCGCCAGAACGCAGGTATCAGCCGTATATGACGGCAACGGTAACTTGGTATCATTTAACCGCTCAGTCAGTGGAAAAGCTGTATGGGCGAATAAGAAAGCAAAACAAGGAGGCAACAAGACATGTTATTTAGAAAAGCATTTGAACTGATGAAACAGGGTATGAAGGTAAAACTGCCGTCTTGGGCTGGTTATTGGTACTGGTCAAAGGAAAAGCAGACGATTATCATGCACACCAAAGATGGTATTGATATGGATATCCGTGAGACGCAGATTCCGGACTATACATTTTCCAATATCGCAAGTGATGAATGGACGTTAGCAGATAGTAAGAACTGTCCGGAATTGGGTGGCGAGGCTACATTCTCATTTGGAGAAGCAATTAAGTATCTGAAACGTGGCATGAAAGTAGCAAGAAAAGGATGGAATGGGAAGAAGCAGTACATCCAGCTCGCTACAGGAATTTCTTACAAGACAGCGGATGGAGATATCGTAAACTGCGAACATGATGCTATCGGAAACATGGCTATCGCATTTGTCGGAACATCAGGAGTACAGATGGGATGGCTCGCAAGTCAGGCAGATATGCTTGCAGATGATTGGGTGTTTGCAGATTAGGAGGATTAATCATGAAGAAATTGTTTATTTCACAGCCAATGAAAGGAAAGTCTGATGAAGACATCCTGGCAGAACGCCAGAAAGCAATCAAGAGCGCAGAGGAGAAGATCGGAGAACCAGTAGAGGTTATTGATTCTTTCTTCCAGGAAGCTCCGGTGGATGCAAAGCCACTCTGGTTCCTTGGAAAATCCCTGGAACTTCTGGCTGGTGCTGACATTGCATACTTTGCTAAAGGCTGGCAGGAGGCCAGAGGATGCAAAATCGAGAATACATGTGCTATTGAGTATGGCATTCCGGTTATCGAAGACTACACAGCAGAGTAGGAAGGAGGTGATCCTGCTATCTCCCATCCATGGGTTAAATGGTATTTGCCCCGTATAGGGCCGTAACGTATTAACCCTTACAATTTACCATTGAAGCACTTAAAACGTGTCCTGGGAACTCTCAGAAGTTCGTAGACACCCTTTAAGACCACGAAAATAATTAACAGTCAGCCGGTCCGTTGGTGGAACGTCTGGCTGTTGTTTTTTGCCCTGTGATATGGCATATAAACTGTCTCCTTCTCTTGCGTGCGGAGATATAAATGCACGATAGCAGTGCCGGAGTGAACCGGAATCTAAACGAAATCAGCGAAACGAAGAAAGGAAGGTAAGTGAAATGGCTTACGAATTTTTGAAGAAACTTTTTGGAACCCCGAAGGACGGCGAAGAGCCTAAGGCTATGACCTATGCAGAACTGGAGGCAGCGATTGATGCCGACAAGAAAATCCAGGTAGTAGATGTGAAAGCCGGAGGCTATGTGTCGAAGGAGAAACTAGATGCCAAGATTACAGAGCTGGACGGAGTAAAGCAGCAGTTGTCAGATGCTAACACAACGATTCAGTCCTACAAGGACATGGATATTGACGGCATTAAGCAATCTGCAAAGGACTGGGAGACGAAGTACACCCAGGAAACACAGAAGCTGACCGCACAGCTTGCAGCCCAGGAGCGTACTCATGCACTGGATATGTTCATGGGTGGTTATAAGTTCTCGAGCAAACCTGCTGAAAACGGTGTAAGAGCAGAGTTTGAAAAGAAGAACTTTACCCTGGAAGATGGAAAGTTCCTGGGAGGCGATGAGTTTATGAAGTCCCTTATGGAGAATGACGACTACAAGGGAGCTTTTGTTATCGAAGATGATAACGATCCGGAAGACGATTCCCATGAGGATGAGGAAGGAAAGCCGTTCTTTGCAAGAGGAGTTGGCGGAACTGGTGGAGCCGGAGGCGAAGGAGTCAAAGGCAAAGAAGCACCGTTTAATCCGTTTGGGTTCAACTTAATCAGACAGCCAGACAAAAACTAACAGGAGGAGAATGAAATGGCGAAATTAAATTATGCAACCGAGTATTTACAGACACTGGAGCAGATGTTTCCGTATGTCCTGTATTTTGGAGACTTATTTGCGACACCGAACAATGGAAGGTTCCGTTGGGTAAATTCCAGAGTTATCGAGGTGCCGACAATCTCCACAACTGGCCGTACCGATGGAGACAGAGACACCATTGGAACCAGAAAGCGTAACTACAACAACGAGTGGAAACCGCTGACCCTGGAGAATCACAGACAGTGGCAGACGCTGGTACATCCGAGAGACATTGCCGAGACCAAGGGTGTTGTGGCAATCGGAAATATCACGAAGGTTTACAACGAGGAGCAGAAGTTCCCGGAAATGAATGCTTACTGCATTTCCAAGCTGTATGCAGACTGGACTACTGACGGAGCGAAGACAGCCCACAGTGAAGTGCTGACAGAGGAGAATGTGCTGACCGTCTTTGATGAGATGATGAAGAACATGGATAATAAGAGAGTTCCGAGAGCCGGAAGAATTCTGTATGTGACACCGGATGTCAGAACGCTCATCAACAATGCGAAGCAGATTTACAGAACCGTTGATGTAGGTAGCCGTTCTGATGCAATCAAGAGAGCAATCAATTCTATTGATGATGTGAAGATTCCGGAGAGCGTACCGAGTGACATGATGAAGACGAAGTATGACTTTACCGAGGGTTGGAAGGTAGATTCCACAGCGAAGCAGATCAACATGGTTCTGGTACATCCGGCGGCGGTAATCACACCGATTTCTTACGAGTTTGCTCAGCTCGACCCGCCATCCGCAGGCTCCCAGGGTAAGTATGATTACTTCGAGGAGTCTTTCGAGGATGTATTTATCCTGCCTCACAAGATGGACGCTATTGATTTCCATGTGAGTGTATAAGAGAAACTGATTACTGGCTCTGTGCGTGTGCATGGAGCCAATTTTTGAAGGGAGAAACCATATGTATAAAGTTGAGAAAAAGAACAGAGTTCTCAGAATCCCGGATGAGAAATTCGATGAGTACAAGAAGATGGGCTACATTATCAGGGATGAGAATGACAATGTGCTGTTCGAGCCGGAGAACATTAAGGCGACTGCTGAAAAGCTCAAGAAGGAGAATGACGAGCTGAAAGCCAAACTGGAAGAGGCTGCCCTGTATGCAGAGAATGCAGACAAGAAGATTGCCGAGCTTCAGAAGGAGAATGATAAGCTGAAAGCGGCAGTCCAGGCACAGTCCGCAACAGGAGATGCAGACCCGGCAGAAACTGAAAAGAAAACAGCAGCCAAAGGCTCAAAGAAAACTGAGTAGGAGGTAGCTTATGTATTTAGCAACGAAAGACGGGAGTTCCTGCCGGATTCCCGAAAGAAAGGCAGCATATTACAAAAGCATGGGCTATTCGCTTGAAAGCCTGGAGCCGGAAGTCAGAACGGGCACATCTTCTCCGAAAGAAAAGAAGACCGGCAAAAAAGATTCAGCTACGCAGGAGGGCGTAAACCCGGCGAATAGCTGATTTTTCTTTGCAGCCTACCAATTTATCAGAAAGGGGTGTTTCGATGGTCCAGGAGGACGTAAGAAGACCGTATGTGGATTTTGCATACTACAAGAATGATTACGGTGGCACGCAGATAAAAACGGAGAATGATTTCAAGAGAGCCGAGAGTATTTCGGAAGCATTCGTGAACCAGGTTACGTTTGGCCGGATTGCAAGGCTGAGTTCGGTTATAGACTCAATTAAGGATGCAATCTGCTGTGTAGCTGATACGGTGGCAGTGCAGAACGAAAAGAGAGAAGCTGTTGTGAAGTCGGAATCTAACGATGGATATTCCATCAGCTATGCGGATGCCATGAATGATACGGCGTTGCATAATGAAATGTATAGGGCTGTGAGGTCATACCTGGCGAACACCGGACTGCTGAACAGGGGGTGGGTGAAAGAGTATGACGACAAACAGTGATGTGACAATCTTTAATCTGAGAATTGGAGCAGACCGCCGGGAAAAACTCTGTGCGACAAGAATCATGGGGGTTTCGTGGTATGGAACAAAGGGAGAGACGGTATCAGACACGGACCGTAGGGATAAGGCAAAATGCGTAATCCGAATCCCGGTCACAGCGACAGTAGAAGCCGGAAAGCAGTATATAAGCGAAGAAAAATACAAGAAGCTGTCAGATGAAGAGGCAGAGAGATACTGGACTATCCAGAAGGGAGCTTATATTGTGCGAGGACAGTATGTGGTGGCCGGACAGTGGTTGTTCGATACGTTCAGTTTCCGCCAGGGCATCATTCTGAAAGAGACGATTGAGGAGCTGGCAAAGCTTAGACAGCACGATGAAGATTTTGTGACTGTCACAGAATATGCCGACAATACAATCAGAGGAACCGACAGGACGAAGCACTGGAGAATAGGGGGCGAGTGATGGCATTGAAAAAGATCACAACTCCGAAAGGTTCAATCATCAATTCCGGAAACGGGAAAGCGGAGCTGACCTGGAGTTCGGATTTTGCGGCAAGAAGGAATGCTCAGTTCAGCAGAAAGCAGATGTTTGTAGATTCGGAGGTACTGAGAAGGTGTAGTCCGAGGGTTCCGTTCCAGACTGGTATGCTGGAGAAATCCGGCAAACTGGGAACGGATGTAGGCAGTGGAGAGGTAGATTACATTGCCCCGTATGCTGCCATGCAGTATTACGGAACAGCAGACACCAGACCGTATGATGCGAACCGAGGAGCACATTGGTTTGAGAGAACGAAGGTGGCTGAAAAAGAAGACATTCTGCGAGGAGCAGATAAGATTTAGGAGGTCACATGGAAGTAAATAGTGTACTGGAGGGCATAACAGAGTATTTTCTGAAATGTCCTCTTTTGAAAGACGGTGTATTCCGGGTAGATGCCCTTGGGCCAGACCCAGTAGAGTACACCATAGAGACCGGGATATTCGACCCGGTAATCCAGAGATATGTAGACGGCAGTTCGGAACGGCAGTATCAGTTCCAGTTCGGTTCCAGGGAGTTTTACAGCATGGACCGGGTACAGAACATAGAGAACAGCACGTTCTATGAAGAATTTGCGGACTGGGTAGAGGAGAACAGCATGGCAGGCAACCTCCCGGAGCTTCCGGAAGGAATGTGTGCAGAAGAGATAGAGGTTCTTTCCCCTGGATATATCTTTGATGGAGCTATGAAGAACGCAAGGTATCAGATTTCCTTGCGATTATTGTATTTTAAGGAGGCAAGTAAAAATGGCAGGTAATGTAAGTGGCGCAAGAGAAGTGGTACAGAGACACCAGTTTGCGGATTATCTGAATATCGGAACATCTGAAAAGCCGAACTGGGTACTGATGGGCGTTGGTTTCACAACTCTGGATGAAACATTCGGTGCAGAGAGCGAATCTGAGAAGTATGTGTGTGAGCCGTCTTCCTCTTCCTCTGTTGTATCCTACACATCGGTATTTCCGTTTGAAGCGAGACTCATTAAGAGCCAGGATGCGGTCAATGCACTGTACCATGTAGGGAGAAATCATTTAACCGGCAGCGATGCAGAATTTGAGTATTGCAGAGTAGAGTTATGGGACCAGAAGCAGAGTGAATCTACACCGGTTGCAAACACATTTGCGGCCAGAAAGTTCCTGGTATCCGCCGAAGTGAGCGGCGTATCTGGAGAGAAGAAACAGAGCATGAGTGGAAATCTCAATGCAGTAGGCGATCCGCTTGACGGATATTTCAACACAGAATCAAAGACATTTGAAGAAGCTGCGGCTTAGAATTTGGAGGTAAAGTAATATGAGCATGTTAAAAATTTGTGGACAGGAATTAGAGTTAGATCTGTTCGATGCAGATACTATGGAGGTTTATGAGAAATCCATGGATGAGGTTGTGAAAAGAGCCGAGGAATCCAAGAAGCATACGGAGCTGTCGAATGCGGATGGCATCCGGGAGATGTGCGGAATCGTGAAAAATTTCTTCGATGAGGTATTTGGAGACGGAACGGCTGAAAAGCTGTTCAAGGGTAAAAACAACTTGGCAATCTGCATGGATGCTTTCGGAATTGTTTCTTCTGAGGCTGGTAAGATGAAAGGCCAGGTAAATGCGATTACCAACAAGTACAACATGAACCGGGCCCAGAGACGCCAGGAAGGTAAGAAAAATAAGCATGGCAAGAACGGAGCAGTAGTAACGCCAATTAGTAATGCGAGTGGGCGTGATAATTCATGAACCACAACATGCTTGTAGACTATCTTCCGGAAACAGTAGAGATTGAAGGTACGGAGTATGCGATAGAAACAAACTTCCGTACCTTCATTCTGTTTGAAATGATGATGCAGGACCCGGAGCTTTCGGACGCTGAGAAAGCAAGGCAAGGTCTGGAACTGGTATATCCGGAGATTCCGGAGAATCTGGATGCTGCGGTGGATGGGCTGTTGTGGTTCTATGCCGGTGGTAAACGATGGCGTGAGAAGAGAGCCGGAGCAGTAGAAGGAACGACGGGAGTGCAAAGGATTTATTCTTTTGAGCATGACGATGATTACATCTATTCAGCGTTTCTGACGCAGTATTACATAGACCTACAGGATATTGAATATCTGCACTGGTGGAAGTTTAAGGCTTTACTGAGAACGCTGTCCTCTGACCTGGAGTTCAGTAAGATTATGGAGTATCGAAGCGTAGACATTGATGCGACCATGACGAAGGAGCAGAGAGACTTCTACCGCAGGAAGAAAGAACTGTATGCTTTACCGTTGCCTGCTGATGAGGAAGAGAAGGTAGATGCAATAGCAGAAGCCCTCATGAATGGCGGCGACCTTACGGGACTGCTGTAGGAGGTGACTGGCTATTGAAGATGTAAAGAAGAAAATGATACGGGTGGAATGCCCGGAGTGTAAATATAAAATGCCGTTGTTTTTTGAAGAGACGGCGGAGTGTTCGGGCGTGATGGTCTCCTGTAAAGGGAGAAAATGTCATGCCCGTTTTGAATTAAAAATCAAAGACGGAAAACAAATCAAGTAGTGCCATTATGAGCCGATGATTGAGCCGAAGAATTGAGGTGAGAACATGGGCTATGATGGTACGCTGAAATTTGACACCAGCATAGATAGTTCCGGTTTCCAGAGCGGACTAAGCAAATTATCTGGAATGGCGAGCGGAGCGATTAAGGCTACCACTACTATTCTGGCCGGTGCCGCAACAGCGGTAGCCGGTATTGGTACGGCTGCAATCAAGGTCGGTTCTGACTTTGAGGCAGGAATGAGTAAGGTCCAGTCAATTTCCGGTGCTTCGGCTACAGAGATTCAGCAGCTTGCTGATAAGGCAAAAGAAATGGGCGCCAAGACGAAGTTCAGTGCCACAGAAAGTGCCGAGGCTTTCCAGTACATGGCGATGGCCGGATGGAAAACCGGAGATATGCTGAACAGTATTGAAGGTATTATGAACCTGGCGGCAGCGTCTGGGGAAGACCTTGCATCGACGAGTGACATTGTTACCGATGCGATGACTGCCTTCGGACTGGCGGCAGACGGAACAACAACCATCATCAAAAACGGGTACTCGAAGGAAGTTTCCAATGCTACACATTTTGCAGATGTGTTGGCAAAGGCAGCATCCAATTCCAATACCAACGTAGGAATGATGGGCGAGACGTTCAAGTACGTTGCCCCCGTAGCCGGAGCCTTAGGATTCAGCGTTGAAGACTGTGCTACGGCAATCGGTCTGATGGCGAACTCCGGAATCAAGGCAAGCCAGGCTGGTACATCTCTACGAAGCATCTTTACGAGAATGGCGAAGCCGACCAAAGAAGTACAGGCGGCTATGGACCAGTTAGGAATCTCACTGACGAACAGTGACGGTTCCATGAAGTCTCTAAAAGAGATTATGAATGACCTGCGTTCTGGATTTGCAGGCCTGACAGAAGCACAGAAAGCACAGCTTGCAGCATCACTCGGCGGCCAGGAGGCTATGAGTGGATTGCTGGCTATCGTGAATGCGTCCGATGAAGACTACCAGAAGTTGACGGATTCTATTTACGATGCGGATGGTGCGGCCAAGGAAATGGCAGACACCATGAATGATAACCTACAGGGAGCAATCACACTCTGCAAGAGTGCATTGGAATCTGTAGGTATTGCCCTGTACGAAGAAGTACAGGAACCGATGAAAGAAACGGTCAAAGTCATTACCAGCATGGTAGAGGATATGAATGAAGCCATGGTGGAAAAAGGATTTGACGGTCTGATTGAGGCGTTTGGAAATTCACTCGCTGAGCTGGCACAGATGGCTATGGAGGCAGCACCTACATTGATAGGGGTTGCAGAGGACCTGGTAGGTACGTTCATAAATGCCATCATGGACCACCAGGAAGAATTTGCAGAGGCCGGAGCAACTGTAGTTGCTGAGCTTGTAAAAGCGATTCTGAATGTTGCCGGGGATATGTGGTCCGCCGGTATTTATTTGTTTACGGAATTTTTGCAGGCATTAAGCGACCATTCCGAGGAGATAGGCCATTCTTTCGGTGAAATGCTGAGTAAACTTGGCGAGGCGGTACAAGAAAATCTGCCGCTTATCATCCGGGCTGCAAAAGATTTCGTAGCCGGATTCTGCGAGGGGCTAAGTGAAGAATTTCCGGGCGTATCTGCACTGATAGAAGGGTTCCTTAATGGATTCATCGATACGGCAAGTACGATTATCCAAGGAATTGTAGATGTGGTTTCTGACCTGTTCGGTGTGATTGATGGAGCAGACCCGAATGTGCTGGAGGCTGTCGGATATGCAATCGGCGTGATTGCGGCGTCCATAGCAGCTCTGAGCATTGCAAGTTCTGTTCTGTCCTCTGTAAAATCTCTGTTCAAGGTGCTTGGCACACTGAAAGGCGGAGTTTCCGGACTGGTTGGAGTAATCGGAAAAGTTGTAGAAGGATTCGCACTCTGGAAGGGCGGAGCCGGAACACTGATGGAAGTTCTGGAACTGGAGTTCCCGAAGGTCGCAGGTATTTTCTCCTCTATCGGAGGATCAGTTCAGAAGGCAATCGGATTCTTTGCAGAGTTCGGTTCATCAATAGCCGGAATTGGTTCTATCATTGCAGGAGCGATTCTTGCAGTTACCAATTTCGTAGATATGTTTGTAAATGGTTTCAGTGCCATAAAAGAGGTTCTGATGGTAGTCGGTATTGCACTGGCGGCTGTCGGGGCTGTTATCCTTGGAGCACCTGCACTGGTTGCGGCGGCGGTAGCTGGAATTGTAGCTGCGGTAGCAACGGCGATTGTTCTCATCAAGGAACATTGGGACCAGATTGTAGAATTTTTCCAGAGCATACCGGATAAGCTGAGCGAACTTGGTTCGGCTATCGCTGAATGGGGCTCTGGTGTCCTGGATAGCATAGGAGAATTCATTGACTCTGTTGTTGGGTGGTTCTCCGAATTGCCAGGAAAAATCATATATGCGATTAGCTCACTAGCAGACAGTTTTGCTGAGTGGGGAGCTTCCATGCTGGAAACGGCATCTGAGGTAGTATCGCAGATTATTGATTCGATTGTGCAGTTCTTTACGGACCTGCCATACAAAATCGGTTATGCGATAGGCTTTGTAATTGGTACGCTGATTGAATGGGGAGCAAATGTGATTAACTGGATCACAACGAATGTTCCTCAGATGATAGATAGCATCATTAAGTTTTTCTCTGAATTGCCGGGAAAAATCTGGAACTGGCTGGTAAACACCTACAACAAATTGGTTGAGTGGGGAAGTCAGATGCTCCAGAAAGCCGGAGAGATAGCAAGCAACTGTATAGACAGTATCGTGAAATTCTTTTCCGAACTGCCGGGCAAGATTTGGAATTGGCTGACAGATGCCTTTAACAAGCTGGTAACGTGGGGGTCCAACACCCTGCAGAAAGCAAAGGAGATAGCTTCTAACACGATAGATGCAATCGTTAATTTCTTCTCCCAGTTGCCAGGAAAAATCTGGACCTGGTTAAGTAATACGCTCCAGAAGGTAATCCAGTGGGGTTCCGATATGGTAGCGAAAGGAAAACAGGCAGCATCTGATTTGTGTAGTGCCGTCATAAATGGCGTAGCGAACCTGCCGTCCCGGATGGCGAGTGTAGGCTACAACATCGTGATGGGAGTATGGAACGGAATCTGTAATGCGGCCGGTTGGTTCAGACGCCAGGTGCAGAGTTTCTTCTCTGGCATCGTAGATGGTGTTAAGGGAGCCTTAGGTATTCATTCCCCGTCCAAAGTCTTTGCAGATGAGATTGGTAAGTGGATTCCGCCTGGTATCGGCGTAGGTATTGAAGCCGAGATGCCAGACCTGTATAAGCAGATGGATGATGAGATGGCCAGTCTTGGAAAGCGGATGCAGACGGCGGTTAATGTGGAAACCGGAAAGATTGCTGTTGATAAGAAGGTCAGCACAACATACAAAGTCGAGAAAGAAAAGCAAGGTGTCTTCGAGAGTGGAGACACAACGGTAGAGATTACCGGAGAGACACACGTTCATGTAGAATTGGACGGTAGGGAAGTTGGAGATACAACAACACCGATTGTCGATGAAAACATGGCAAGAATTGATACACACAAGAAGAGAGGAGGTTAATCATGTCGGGAGTAGGCATTACGTTTGATGAGACACATTCGTTCCGGGACTGGGGCTTAAGACTCAAGAAGATTGTTATCGGCATACCGAAAGCAAAGACAGAGTATGTGAGCGTCCCCGGCATGAACGGGGACCTGGACCTCTCAGAAGCTCAGAACGGCGGCGTAAAATATGAGATGCGGACCTTGAAATTCACATTCGGGGCAAGAAACTGTAGTTATGAAAGATGGAGCGGTCTGTTAAGTCAGATCGCTTCTGATTTGCAGGGAATCTCGAAGAGAATCATCCTTGACACCGACAAGGGATATTATTATACCGGCAGGTGTGAGATAGAGACAGAGAAGAATAACGATGTAACGGCGGAGATTGTTATAAGCTGTAAATGCGAGCCGTATAAAATCAGCGTGGATTCTTCGGATGAGCCTTGGAAGTGGGATACGTTCAGCTTCATCAATGGCGTTATCCGTAACACCTCAGACATCACGATCAGCTCTGGCTCCGGTTGGCAGAAAGTCAGCCTGGACGGTTGGGTTCATAACGAAACGCTCAGAATTGTTTCCAATGCGGAAATGAAGGTAAGGTATCGTAATTCAACCTATACGATATATACTGGCGAGAATATCATGTATGACATTGTTCTGTACAAGGGAGTGAATGACCTTTACTTCCAGGGAACGGGCAAAGTCACGCTGATTCACAGAGGAGGGATGCTGTAGATGTATACGATTAAAGCCTATGTGGACAGCAAGGAGTACACGATTCACGATGCCAGGGTAAAGGCACTGACCGTTGGCGGAAATCCGTATTTTGAAATCGGGGATAACATCAACGGTTCGGCAACCTTCAAGGTGTTTCCGACACACCCGTACTATGACAAGGTTACGAAGCTGACAACAGATATTGTGATTTACCGGGATGATGAGCCGGAGTTTTATGGGCGAGTTCTCTACGATGATGAAGATTTTTCTGGAACAAAGAAAGTCTTCGTCGAAGGAGAACTTGCCTTTTTGTGCGACAGCATCCAGAGACCGAAGGTTTATCATAATATTTCGGTCAAAGCGTATGTGCAGGATTTGATAGACATTCATAATGCACAGGTAGAAGAGAGAAAGCAGTTCGTTGTCGGCAGGGTAACGGTAAAGGATTCTAATGATTCACTGTACCGGTATTCCAATTACGAGGACACAAGAACGGCGTTCAAAGAGAAGCTGACGAGCAGACTTGGAGGACATCTGGTTATCCGGCATGAGGACGGTCTGAGAATCCTAGATTACCTGTCAGATGAAGACTATTACACCAGGAACACGCAGGGCATCCGGTTTGGGAAGAACATGTTGGATTTCTCAAAGAACATGGATGCTTCGGACTTGGCAACGTGTATTATCCCATTGGGAGCGAAGCTGGATGAAGACGAGCAGGACCCGGCACTGGAGGCAATCTCTGAACAGAGAAGAACCATTGCGAGCGTCAACGGTGGCGTGGATTATGTCACAGACGATAACGCAGTGAAGGAATACGGCAAGATTTACAAGACTGTAACCTGGGACGATGTGACAGTTCCAGAGAACTTAAAGAAAAAGGCCGAGGAATATTTGAAGTCGGTACAGTTTGAGAAGATGGTACTGGAGCTGAAAGCGATAGACTTAAATCTGACGGATGAATCTTTCCAGAGATTTGAGATCGGCAACATGATCCAGTGTGTTTCCACACCGAACGGTTTAGACCGGGAATTTCCGCTGACAAAGAAGAAAGTGTATATTACCAGCTTCAAGAACAACACCGTTACGTTGGGCGATGAGACGAGTGCTAAGTCCTACACCTCGTCAAACCGCCAGAGTACGGCTGAAATGGAAGAGACAATAAAATCCTTGCCGAGTAAGACAGAAATCTTGCAGGAGGCTCTCAGAAGTGCACAGGACCTAATAAATAAACAGGTAGCCAGTGGATATGCAGTACACGTTCCGAATGAGTTCATCGTTGCTGATGATGTGGATTATAAGAACAAAGCCAAGAACCTGTGGAGATGGGGACTTGGCGGTTTTGCTCATTACAGCCAGGGGTATGACGGACCGATAGACGGAGTGGCACTGACCATGGATGGAAAAATCAATGGGGAGATGCTTCTGGTAAATTCAGTCAAAACGGAATCACTGGATGCCGGATACCGGACATCGGTAGAAACGAAGATATCAGAGAGCGAGACAGCGGCGAAGAATCATGCTGATAATAAAGTCAGAGTAGCCAGAGAGGAGATTGAGAATTCCATTTCCAACCTGGAGAATAAGATTTCGCTATCTGTACGAAGTGTAAAGGAAACGGTTGCCCGGAAGAACTATATAGTTGGTGGTGAGCAAGAGACACTTGATAAAAGAAAGTTCACTGCATCCGGCATAACTGGTAGCTGCACGATTGAGCAAGCGGAGTTCCTAAACATGAATGCGATCAAGCTGACATTCTCCGCAAATGGTTCGGTGACATTGACACAAAGCCTGGGAACTATGGAAGCTGGCAATTATAAGATTGCTGTTGAGGCTGCATATCCAGAAGGCTCAAAGTACCGCCCGTCTTATGTACGGTATGGATTCTCAGAGAACCAGTCTACAGAATATTTCAGCGGATATAGTGCGGATGAATTTCACACCTACAGTAAGCAAGTGAAGATTACCAAAGCGGCGAAGTCTGTAGCAATCACGGTTTACGGATATACCGGTTCAGTGGTGTATCTCACGAACATCCGATGTCTGAGAGACATGCAGGAACTACTGGATGATCTGAATGCCAGGATAGATGTAGAAGTTGGCAAAGTGTCAGCTTCGGTGTCAGATCTCTATGAAAATTCGCTGCATAACTATTGTAGCAATGGAAAGTTCTCAAATAACGATGATAAGTTTACTGGTTGGGGAAGGAGCAACACAACCCAGGTCACACAGACAACCTTTGGCAGCAAGAGCTGTGCGAAGATTGAGAACACATCTTCGACATACAATATCTCCTGGTATCAGAGACCATGGGAGAAGCGTGGAGACATTACAGTTAGGTTTAAGGCGGCGTGTAATGCAGAAGACGCAGATACGGCAAGGATAAGATTAACGATTGACGGCAAAAACTTTTATACCAATGCAGGAGAGCTGAGTGACGAGTGGACGGAGTTCGAGTTTACATCTTATGCAACGCCGTCATATTTCTATACGTATTTTTACAACTATGTAGCAAATACGACCGTATATATCACGGACGTGGAGATTCTGGGATATATGTCTGCATACTCGGAATCTCAGTTGACGATTTTAAAAGATTCCATCGAATCCGAAGTGAAGAGAGCAACGGCACAAGAAGGAACGTTATCTTCTTCTATCAAGCAAAATGCAGAGAGCATCACTTCAAAAGTGAGCAAGGGTGAAATGGGCTCTTACATCACGCAGTATTACAACAACGTGATTATAGCTTTCAATAAAAACTCAAAATACGTGCAGATCAATCCAGGAGAGATCGCTATTTACAATTACGGAGTAGAGAACTCTAAGAAACGTGCTGTATTCGATGAAACGGGTAATCACTTTTACAGAGATGGATATTATGTCGGAGCGATTGGCACAAACCAGTGGTCAGGGAACAATGCTCATAAGGGATTAGTGTTCGATTTGGAACCGCAAGGAAAGTATATGGCATTTGCACAAAAAGCAAGTTCCTCAGCTACTTCCTATACTACGATGTTATGTTTCAGCCGTGCGAACAGTATCTACGATGAGTACGGAGTAAACCTGGGATGTAATTTGATTGGAAACTGGTATACGTTAAAAAATTTCAAAATTGGAAGCATATCAGCAGGAGGATATACGGCTTTTAGCGGAGCGATACCGATTGTATGTGAGATCACGAACAATGGCAACAGTTGGACGTATTCACATCTCAGAGTTTACAACGGAATCATAGTAGGTTACTGGAACTAAGAAGGAGGCAAGAAGATGGAAATTATTTTTCCGAGAGGAGACGCACCGGAAAAGGTAGCGAAAAACAGTGTAGCTGTAGGAACCATCAAAAGAGAGCAGGAGGTAAAGAAAGATGGAAGAAAAGAAAAAACCAAACAGACCGATTAGTGTTATTTATGCTGATGCGAAGCAGGCAATCACAAGGCAGGTTGGAAACACGATGGCAGCTTACGGGCTGCCTATTTTCATGGCAGAGGGGATTCTGAGCGGAGTGCTTGCAGAAATCAGAGCAAATGCCGCAAACGAGCTGGCGGACGATACGGCCAGATACGAAGAGGAACTGAAAGAATATTATGAAACCGAGGCGAAAGAGAAACAGGAGACTTTCGAGAAAGAGAAAGAAGAGCTGATTACGCTTTTTGAAAATCCGGAAGAAGTCCCGGGCGCATCGGAAGAAAATGTTGCCGGAGAGGAGCCTGTTATCGAGGAGGTGGAGTAAATGGCAGATATTTCCCAGGAAATAGATCAGCTTAGAAATGCGGTCTATGGAGAAGAGGTGCGAGGAGCTTTTATCTCCTGTATGCAGAAGATTCACGAGGAAAATGAAAGCTACAACAGCATCAAAGAGTCAGTAAAACAGTCGGCGGCTACCATGCAAGAGCAGGTAGAATCTATCAACACGAAGTCTGAGGAAGTCAAAGCTGCATTGCAGAACCTGACTATAGCAATCGCCAATGGTAAAGCTCAGCAGGATGCAAATGAAAAAGCTACCGCAGCCGGAAAGACACAGCAGACTGCAACCGAGAAAGCTACCGCAGCCGGAAAGACACAGCAGACTGCAACCGAGAAAGCTACAGAGGCCAGCAAAACACAGCAGACAGCTTTACAGAAAGTCGTTGATTCTGCAAAACAGATTGACTCAGCAATCCAGCAGTCTGTAACGACAGCGAACCAGGCGACGCAGGATGCAAAGCAGGCGGCTGGTCTGGCATCTACAGCAGCCGGGAATGCGGATGGTGCGACTTCTGTGGCAATCCAGGCGGCTAAGAACGCCAACCTGGCTACTGATAATGCGAATAAAGCAGAACAGTCCAGGTCACAGGCTGAAACTGCCAGAGTCCAGGCTGAGCAGGCGAGATCCCAGGCTGAATCAGACAGAACATCTGCGGAGCAGACAAGAACCGCCAGTGAAAATGTCCGGATTCAGAACGAGAAGGACAGGCAGGCGAATACTGCGGATGCCATTGCTAAGGCGAAAGAGGCTACAGAGATACTTATTAACCAGGTCAACACGATTGCGTTCCAGATTAACCCGGATGACAAGGGACTTGACGCAATCATTTTAAGTGCATAGGAGGCAGAAAATGAGTGAGACAATCAATATCCCCAGAGACACGACCATGCAGTTACTGGTCAAAGTTCACAGAGATCAGATTGCTGGAGAAATGGATCTGAAATATAAAGAGAAAGTTGCGGCAGCTACTTCCAAAGCGGAGGTAGATGCCCTTTTTACTGAATGGTGGAAGATTCAATATAATCCGGAGCTTTTCACGAAAGCAGAGATGCTGGAGAGATGGTTCGGAAATGTTCTGGTTGATTCCAGAGTTCACGGCGTAACGACACCAAGATATGATAAGAGTACGTCCATGATCGGAACCTTAACGGATGATTCCACAGGACTGACATGTACACCGTCCACAGAATCTACAGCTGGTAATGATCCGTTTGCACACCTTCCGCAGTTTTGGTGTCTGGAGGTTGCGGCAGAGAAAAAAGCGGATGGTTCCCATGAGATTTTCTATGTAGAACACATTGACGATACAGCAAAGGTCAGAGGTGGAGAACATCTGTGTTGGATGATCCAGAAGAACACCTACAAGCGTGAATGGCAGGACAAGGATTACAAATATCTGAAAACCAGATGTACACCGGCTCCAGGCTACAAACGTTGGAAAGAAGGTACAGACCGAACCGGAAAAGTGCATGAGTACATGGCACATCCGAAATATTACGCCGGTCTGGACGCAGACGGAGCAATCACTTGCGGAACTGGACTGGCACCGGTCAACCGTACCTCACATTCAACCGGAGTAACCAGATGGAGAGCCAGAGGAACACAGTATTCCGGAGCATCTGGATCACTTCTGAAGTTCCTGGATGCTATGATGCGTCTGAAATATGGACGTAAAGGAAATTCCGGAAAGATTGAAGGATGCTCAAGCTACAGTTTCCAGTACACGGTAGCCGTGGCTGAGACCGGAGTGGAGCGAGTAATTCTGACCACAGCACAGGCGGCAAACCTGTTTGTTGGATCTGCGGTCATGCTCGGAACAAATGCATCGACCGACAGAAACGCTGCCAGTGCATATTCCATTTTCGACGCGAAGGTAATCACAGCGATTGAGACTGTGAACATTGACGGCACAGACTATTCCGCAGTGTACGTGGACAATGGAGGAAAGACTTTTGACACAGTAGCCGGAACCACGATGTTATCTACCGCTCCGTACTATTCCGGATGGAATGACAATGTACTGGGTAGAGATGGTAGCCGATACAGTCCGACTTCCGGAAAAGAACCAGGAATGATCCAGGGTGTTGAGTTTATGAACGGATCCTATCTGATTGTCTCCGATGAATTATGGCAGTGGAGCCAGGATGCGAATGAGAATTATTGCTTTGATTGCTACAAATGTTACGATCAGTCAAAAGTAGGCTTTGCAATCAATGAGAACTACGAAAAAGTAAATGTTCCAACATTGGTATTTCCGAAAGATACGGCTGCCTGGACATGGAAGTATATTACTGATAATGCAATCAATGATGATGTTCTATGGCCGGAGGCAACCAACGCAAGCGGAAGCGGCGTTGGAGTGGGAGCTGGCTTCGGTTGCGTCCCTGCGGCGTCTGGTGTTCGTGCGGCTTGGTGCTGTGGTAACTTGAGCGGCGGTGGTGATGCTGGCGTTCCTTGCCGTACCTCGAGCGTTGGGGTGTCTAACGCTGGCTGGGGCGGCTCTCTCGGAGCACCTGGTCTTGAGGGTTAAAAACGGGGTGAATGCGAAGCAGAGGGGCAGTAAGCCCCTTTATTGTCTTATTTGCAAATAAAATAATTTTAGGGTTATACGGTGTCTGGGAGCTGGCTTCAATTGCGAACCTGCGGCGTCTGGTGTTCGTGCGGCTTGGTGCTTTGGTAACTTGAACAACGGTGGTAATGCTGGCGTTCCTTGCCGTAACTCGAACAATGGGGTGTCTAACGCTAACTGGAACGGCTCTCTCGGAGCAACTGGTACAATTTTGAAAAGAGTATTTAAAAATCATTGCATCGTATAATCCTCGCTTATGTGCGAAAATAACTTGAAACCAACGAGGCTAGTACCGAAAGGGAAAGCCACGGAAGTAACCAGATGAATATTAAGGAGGTTGATGTGTGAAAACATATTGCAAACCAGCAACGGTCAATATTGAGGACTGGAAATTTAATGAACTTGCCGTTGTGGAATGCTTCCGGAATAAGCGGAGCAGAAAAGATTTCCAACGTCTGCTATGCAAGACCGGGAAAATAACAAAGCGTGAGATCGTAGAGGATCAGTTAAATAAGGATTTTACACGAACCCTGGAAGCTGAATCAGAAGTAGCAAAGATGCTGACGCAACGTATAATCAACCGAGATTTACAATTAAAACCGATTCGCCAATTTCAAAGAATTGACGGACTGACGCAGAAGCTCCGTGATATCTGCCAGGAATCTCCAGAACAGCAGGTGTTTGAATATATCGGAGTATATGCGTTGAAACCTCTTTTCAGAGCAAAGATTTTACCGATCCAGTACGGGAGCATCCCGAATAAGGGAGGCGTAGCCGGAAAGCGAAAGATCGAAAGACTGCTCCGGAAGAAATTTCACGGCAAGGTAGTTGCCTTGAAAGGAGATGTAACAAAGGCTTATCCCTCAGTGACGGTTCCAATCGTCATGGAGATGCTGAGGAGAGACATAGGCAAGAATAAAGTGCTGCTATGGTTCCTGGGTGCTCTTATGAGCAATTATCCTGGGAACCATCTTTGCATAGGCGGATATCTTCCGGCATGGCTATTCAATTACGTGATGTCTTATGTATTGAGATATATCTATGAGCAAGCTCAGATACGCAGAGGAAAGCGGAATAGGCTTGTATATGCGATTGTATGCTATGCAGATGATTTCACGATCTATGGCGATGTTTCAAAGCTGAAAAAGGCAATGAAGAAAGCTACGATCTGGGCTCATGATAAGTTCGGATTGAAAATCAAGGATATCTGGCAATTCTACCAGGTAGCTTCGTTTGATGAAGAACGGGAGAACCTGGAAGAGCGAAGGAAAGGCAGTAAGAAAAGGACGCCCGGAGTTGATATGATGGGCTATGTAGTCCGGAGGAGATACACGATCATCCGTGGGAGAGTATTCCGGAGAATCCGGAGGCAAGTGCTCAGAGCCTGGGAAGATTTCAAGGAGAAAGGATTTATCCCATGGTGGAGAGCCTGCCGGATTGCAGCATACAAAGGCTGGATAAAGCATAGCAACAGTTTGAAATTCCGGATGGAGTATTGTTTTGATAAGCTATTCAAAATGTGTTCATACAGTGCAAGTAAGCACGGAAAGGAAGTAGAAAATGAGAAGAGAATCTTACTTATCACAGCCCTCAGCAGTTGAGGTCTATCTGGTATTTTCCGGAACAGATGTTATCATGCGTAAAAACATTGAGCTGGTGGATAAAGAGGACATCCAGGATGGGAAAAAGAATAAGTACAAGGTGTGGGAGTGCGAGGAGGTCCAGTTCCATTACCAGGGCAAAGTAACCCAGGAAGAGATCGAATCTGATTTTGATTACTGGTACGCAAAAGCGGAGGAGGTTCCAGATCCTTCCAGTGTGGAAGATCTGAGCCTGGAGGATGCCAGAAAAGCGAAATACCAGGAAATCGCATCAGCATGCGAGCAGACGATTTACTCCGGAGTAGATGTGAGCACATCTTCTGGTGTAGAACATTTCAGTCTGACCGAAAAGGACCAGATCAATCTCTTTGGAAAGAAAATGCAGTTGCTGGCCGGAGAGGAGAAACTGGAGTACCACGAGGACGGACAGCCATGCAAGTATTTCTCGGCGGCGGATATGCAGAATATTGTTGACCGGGCAATGTTTTTTGTATCGTACAATACAACGTATTGCAACGCTATGAATATGTGGATTAAGTCCATCACGAAGCCTGGAGACTTCGAGCAGATTCAGTGGGGTGTGAAAATTCCGGAGGAGTTCCAGAATGAAGTGCTGAAAGATTACATGAAGATTCTGGCATCCGGAGGTATTTCGTAATGAAAAGCATAATCAAATATCCAATGCTCTTTCTTTTCGGAGGGAGCATTTATTATTTGCTGGAAATTATCTTCCGTGGCTATTCATTCACGGCAATGATAATCTGCGGAGGCCTGTGCTTCACTATCTGCGGTGCAATCAATGAGAAGAACCGGTGCATGCCACTGGTTTTGCAACAGTTAGTTGCGGCGGCAGGGATCACGGCAATAGAATTTCTGTTCGGACTGGTTCTGAACGTATGGCTCGGTCTGCGTATGTGGGACTATAGCAATATGCCTGGAAATATCCTCGGTCAGATATGCCCTCAGTTCACGGCATTATGGTTCTTTTTGTCTGCACTGGGAATTATCTTGGACGATTATATTCGCTGGGTATTTTTCGGAGAAGAGAAGCCGCATTACCACCTATTCCGGAAGAAGGAAGAGAGAAGAGAAAGAGAATGACAAAGCTACAGATTATCTCAAAGCTCTGGTCGGCAATCTATGACCTGGTATTTCTGGTCAAGGGAACACCGACAAAGAGCCTGGAAGAAATAGAGGCAGATCTTGACATTGTTGAGTATGCGTGCCGGAAGTATGCAGACTGTGACGATGATGAGATAACATTTGAGAGCAGAGGACGGACAGCCTATGCGGATACGAGCAGAGCCACGGAAGTAGATTAGTTCTGAAAATCCGAAGTAAAATCAGAAAGGAGAAACCAATGCAGTTATTGATAGCTGCCGGTGTGCCATCTGCCATCGTAGCATTTTGTTTCTGGTTACTGGAAAGACGGATCCAGGAACGTGCAGAAGCGGAGAAAGACGAACGGGCACGCAGACAAAAAGAACAGGATGACAAAGAGAAGAACCGTGAGGAGTTACAGTACATGATGCTGAAAGCTCTTGACGGTTCTCTTTGTTTGTCGGAGGCAACAGCCAAAGCAGTACAGAGAATCCCGGATGCGAAGTGCAACGGGGACATGCACGCCGCATTAGACTATGAGCTGGAGCAGAAACATGATCTGGAGAACTTTCTGACAAGGCAGGGAGTAAACCATATCACAGGGGAATGAAATGGAAGGCTGTATTTGCCTCATATCCGCTCGTATAGCGGTTAGGCAATAATTTCCCCATTCAAACAATTAAAAACGATACAGGGAACTATCAAGAGATTACAAAGCATATTAGGAGGATTGATTCTATGGAATTATTGAATTTTTTAAACCAGGTGCCGATTCCGGTTCTGATCCTGGTGATCGCAGTGCTGGTCGTTATAACAGCAGTGGTCGTATATCAGTATGCGAAAGCGAAAGGACTGGAGGGCATCCGTAAAGAGGTGTACGAGCTGTTCCTGCACGCTGAACATATCTACAAAGAGTCCGGCCAGGGAGAACAGAAACTGAAATGGGTAGTACAGCAGGCAAGAGGATTGCTGCCTAAGTGGTTGCAGGTAATCATGTCCGAAGAGGTGCTGCTGAAAATTATTGACTGGTGGTTCAAGGAAGTTAAGGACCTTTTGGACGATGGAAAGGTAAATGGCTCTCAGAACTGATCGGAGAAGGGAGAGAGGAGCTATGGGCTTAAAAATCCTATTGGTGTACCTTTTGGGGATTTTGCTGTGTCAGCCGGTCTATATCTGGGGTATCCGGACACTGTGCCGGATGGAAGATGAAGACGAAGAACTATACTGCCAGGACAATGGCATGTATTATGAGCCAAACAAGCCGAATTATCCGCTTGTGATAGTGTTGCTGCTGATAGCAGGAATCTTCTGGCCGTTGGTAATTTTGTTTGCGGTGTTCGTTCCGTTGACATTTTTGCTGATGGACAAGATGGGACAGTTGCATCCGAAAGATGATGATGAGATGGACCCAGAAGAGGACACATACTTATGACCGGGTGGGGAGAAATCCCTGCCCCTTTTTTATGAATGAAGGAGAATTTACAAATGGCAATAGAACGGAATACATACACAGATATTTTGTTTGACGCTTTGATGGCTGCTGGTTGCACGATATATGGTGCATGTGCGGCTATGGGGAATATTTACGCAGAATCCGGAGCGAATCCCCGGAATCTGGAAAATCTCTGCGAGAAGAAATTGAACTATAAATACACGGACGATACCTACACGGAAGCAGTAGACTCCGGAAAGATAACGAGAGCGTTGTTCCTGCATCCGTTGGGAGATTCCAGGCAGTACGGTTACGGATTCTGCCAGTGGACATCTGCCGGAAGAAAGGCCGGCCTTTACGATCTGGTCAAGTCCAGAGGAGTGTCCATCGGAGATGCGAAGGCGCAGACGGAGTATATGCTGAGCGAATTGCAGAAGAGCTATAAGAGCGTCTGGAAGGTATTACAGACAGCGACATCAGTACAGGAAGCGTCTGATATCTTTCTGGTTAAGTTCGAGGCTCCGACGAATACCGGTTCGGCAGTGAAGAAAACAAGGGCTTCTTACGGGGAGCAGTATTTAAAGATTTACCAGAATCAGAAGAAGGAGGAAAACAAAGTGAGCAAAATTGAAAATGCAGTAGCAAGAGCAGAGGCAATCGCCCTGGACGATTCACACGGTTACGACCAGGTAGACCGTTGGGGCAAACCGAATTACGATTGTTCCGGGCTGGTAATCAGATGTTTGGAAGAGGCCGGAATCCCGGCAAAGTCAAGCGGAGCAACCTATACAGGCAACATGCCGGAGGTTCTGCCAAAAATCGGATTCAAGGATGTTGTAAAATCCGTGGATCTGGCAACCGGTAGCGGAATGATCCGTGGAGATGTCCTGCTCGGAAATGGACACACAGCATTCTACTGCGGAAATGGTAAACTGGTGCACGCAAGTATCAACGAGAAAGGAACGGTCACAGGAGGAAAGTCTGGAGATCAGACCGGTAGAGAAATCTGCATCCGCAGCTATTACAATAAGCCGTGGATTCATGTGTACCGTTACACCGGAGTGACAGCATCTGCATCCGGAACGGTTAATGTGAGAAATTATCTCCAGAAAGGCGATTCCGGGGACGCAGTAAAAGAAATGCAGAAAATGCTGATCGGTTGCGGATTCTCCTGCGGAAGTTCCGGAGTAGACGGTTCTTTTGGCGGAGACACAGAGAAAGCTCTGCTTGCGTTCCAGGCATTTTACGGTTTGGAGCAGGACGGCAAGTACGGACCGGCATCTAAGAGCAAGCTGGTTTCTGCTTACAACGGAAAGACAGCAGCCAGTGTTCCGGAAAAGAAGAACACTCCGTCTTACACTGCTGGACATGAGTACACTTTGCAGGTAGAACTGAAAGTTCGTACAGGTCCAGGAACAAACTACAGCGCAAAGAAACATTCGCAGTTGACGGCTGACGGCCAGAAACACGATAAGGACAATGATGGCTGCCTGGATGCAGGAACGGTCGTAACGTGCCAGGAAGTTCGGAATGTCGGAAACGATATCTGGATGAAAGCACCGAGCGGTTGGATGGCTGCTTATTACGATGGCAAGGTATACATCAAATAATGCCTTTAAGGCAAGGAACTAAGAAAATTAAGCACACCTCTTATGGTCAAAAAAGGAAAATATGTCACATTGCCCCGGTATCACGCCGGGGCTTCTTTTTTATTTCGGAGCAAGTCCGCAGAATAAATCAATATACAAAATTCACAAAAAATCCCCTTCAAATTTGACGAAATGTGCCTGAGCAACGATAGACGTTTTTAGATACTAACTTATGCTTAAGAGCTAAAAGCCGGTATAGAAGCGTGTACGATGTTAAAGCCATATATGCTGAAAATGCGGTTCTGCAAAGTTCAATCTGAGTTCCGAAGTTATCCACAGGAAGAATGTTGATAATGTGAATAAGTCGAAAAATCGAAGTAAAAAACATTTCCTATATAAAACCTTGTAAGGTTTCTTACATGATTTCTACACCATAATTAGAGATAGAGTAAGAGATAGAGATAAAGATAGATAAAGAGATAAAAAAGAATAGCACTTTGCGTTGCAAAGATGCTACACGCACTAATTCGACAGCTCGAAAAATAATTGCAAAATAGAAGTAAAACACTTGACACGTTCGAGCTATCGAAGTATAATAAAGTTACAAAAAAACAAAGCAAATACACGATACGAAGTAATGCAGGCGGCAAGGTTGATGGAATAGTACATATGCTTGTCAGACGGTTCCAACCCCGTAGGAATGCAGAGGACAGAACAAATGAGAAAGGAGGAATTGCCCGTTGGGAAAAAGAAAACACAGGATTGAAGAAAAAGAAGAAGAGCTGCTTTCAGAGCAGTTGAAGAAGACCAAAATTGAAATTTATGAATGCTGGACACATATCGTAATTTCCATAGTAACAATGCTGATAGCAGTTGTTACGGCAGTTTTGACCTGGTTCAAGTAATGTTCTGAAAAACAGCTCGGTAGCCGGGGAGACAAGTTCTCCTCGTGCTACCAAGTTTATCACAGAGGAGGCAGAAAGTAAATGAAGAAAAGCAGAAGAATGTTTTCACTGGCTATGCTGGTGTGTTTGATTGTCGGAGTTTCAACCGGAATCAGAGAATGTATCGGAGCCGCATGTGCGCTGGCATTCGTAAATGCAACACTCGGACTGGAAGATTTAGAGAAGAAAATGGAGGATAAGAAATAATGGATGCAAAGAATCAGCAGGACAGAGCAAAAATGGTAGAAGAAGCGGTTGGTCGTATGTGCCGCCTGGGAATGATGCCGCAGGCAATCACAAAATTCAGAAAGCAGGGAACGGTCCTTAAATCTGAGACGGCAGGTATTCTGTACGATTTGAACGATGAGGAGAAGAAAGCTGTTACCGACTGGGAAGAAGAAAGTGGCGGTATTGTATACGCTGCAATATTGAGCAATATGGTGTTTGGAAGATGCCTGGCGTTGCTGTATGTTAGTGCAGAGGATGAGGAGTGGGAACTGGATAGAGAAGACCTGGAAGGAAGAGTTCCACTTGCGTATGTGGCAAATTTGGACGCTCCGGATTGTTCCGAACTTGGAAGCATTGGAATTGCATCTGCAAATGGCGGCTTAGTAAGAACAGAGTAGGAGGTGGCGTGATGCTGGAATATAACGAGCAGACGGAAAATCTGATGGAGATTGCTATGATGCTGGAACAGCTCAAAGGCGAGAGTGAGTATCTGTTTGAGGTACTGACAGACATTGATAGCATAACTTGGAAACAGAAATTTGTTGACTGGGCGAATGAGTTCACAGAAACCTATGAGCCGAACAAGGATGTGTGGCCGGGAAACTACTTGGAAGTAATCGAAGGATTTGCCAGAGAGAAAATCCTGGAGTTCGCCGGAGTGGAGGAAAAGGAGTAATGAGACTGAGAAGAGCAGCGAAAGGCATTGTCAGAAAAGGCAAGAAGTCGAGCGTATACAGAATCGGATTCAACGATGGAGATGAAACAGAGCTGACCGCAAATGGTATAAACGAACTGGAGAAACTGTGGTTCTCTTTATGTCCGGAATTTGAATGCGAGCCGGACGGCGTAAACTATGTAGAGAGAGTAGGATATGAGGAGGAAGACTGATGGGAAAAGAGTATGAGGAAATCAAGGCTGAGATAAGCGTGCGAATCAGCACAGAGGACATTGACGATATTGTTACAACGGCACTGGAGGGCGGTATTTGCTACTGGTGCAGGCGAGCAGAAGTCAAAGGAAAGTATCTCGGAGAATTTGCATCGGAGCAGATCAGCAGAGGAGGAGTCCTGGTATTGCATGATTCGGTGGATGGCAAGAAGAGAGAACTGAACAAGGAAAAGTTGCTCAGCGGAGTAAAACAGTATCTGGAGGATGAAGACAAGCCGTACAATATCCTGGTGGATGCGGAAGACTCTGTAGGATGCAGCAAAGGAGTCTATGAATTGGATTGTTGCATGGTAGATGCGACAGTGGCAGACATGATTATCCAGTATGCGATATTCGATGATGTTATTTACGGATAGGAGGACACCGGAATGGAGGAAAAGAAAATTGTAGTGTATGTCCTGCATGGGTTCTGGGAGAACGAATTTACAAATGGGTGTACAGTGGTGGATGTGTCGATTGACCTGGAGGCGGTCATGAAGAAACTGGATGAAATCGTTGAGAGCAAGGCACGAGAGTATGTGAAGGTGCAGGAGGATAAAGCCGAGGAAGAAAGGGGATTCCGGTATTTTGAAATATGGGATGAGAACGGGCAGAGTGCTAAATTCTATATCGTAGAGCAGTATCTGGAATTATCGCAGAGTATGATGGAGGCGATTGCTGAATCATTAGCGAAAGGAGCAGAAAAATGAGAAAAGTATATCAGTGTGAGCATACAGTACCGCCGGTTTGGTGGTTTACCTTCGCAGACAGAAATGCGTTGGGAGAGGAAATTGTAGTAGAGTTCCGAAAGAACGAAAACACGCATGGAAAGCATTCGCTTCCGGCAATGTGGAAGAGAAAGGGATTCATAGATAAAGAACCGGAAACGTGGTGGGGCGTTCAGACCTATGTAACGGACCGGCAGGGCAGATGTTCCGGAAAGTACAATCCGACAACCAAGGATGGAAAACTGAATTTTGAGTGGCTGTTGGAGGCAACCGAGGAAAATCGCCAGAAGATAATTGATGAGATTTACCGCAGGGCAAACGCTATCTGGTACAGGGAAGATTGGTATCTGGAAGACCTGGAAGAAGCAATCCGGAGTACAGGCCTGGAAGTAACCCAGGAAAGAGTAGACAAGCTGTTGAAGGAGTGCCACCGGATATTTGATGATAAATCCGGAAGAAATGAGATGCTGGCCCAGAAAGCAAGCAAGCTGTTTGAGGAGGAGTAGGAAATGTTTGGAAGACTGATTCTTGAAACCTATGTACAGGACAGATGCCGGGACGTCAGATTTAAGGATGAACACTTGACCTGGTTCGAGATTAAAAAGAACGATGCGAAGCGGATTGTGAAGAGAATGGGGTGGGAGAGCCTGGCAGATTTTCTGAACAATTACACCTGGGATGATACGGAGATTCTGTATCAGATAGCTGATAACTGCGGAATGATAGTTGCTGATTGGATTGAAAGAGAGGTAGAGGATGGAAGAAATTAGAGGAACTGACTGCAACGAGCTGATAAAAAAGGTTCTGGAAGTTGAGGAGTTGCGACCAGTGGACCTGGCAAAGAAAATCGGGGTGAGCAGACAGTATGCGAACCAGATTATTTCCAGAAGCAAATACGGTATTCGCTGTGACACGTTGGAGAAAATCGTAAGTGCGTTGGGATATGAAATCGCCCTGGTAAAAATAATTGAAAAATAGAAGTAAAACACTTGACACGTTCGAGTTATCGAAGTATAATAAAGTTACAAAATAACAAAACAAATACACGATACAAACGGAGGTAGTCAAGATGAACGCATTAGTAATATACAGAAGCCTGTTAAGTGAAAGAGATAAAAATGAATTTGGTTATCCGGAATGGGATGCAGCACAGAAGATGCTGTGGGTGTTCATTGAAAAAGCCCTGGAAGCTGGAGAAGAAAGCATTGCTGATGAAATCGTAGATGAGCTGTATTCTTTGAGTGATTGTGGATGCACGCTGGAAGATGAAGCAGTGAAAGCAGATTTGGAGATGCTTGAAAAGTATGGATTTGGTAGCCGAGCAGACAAAGTAAGAGAGCTTTGTTGGAAGTAGGCTTATTTTTTTACCTGCAAGGTTCGCAAAATCGAAGTAATAATTCAAAGGAGCGAAACATATGGCAAAGAGATCAAGAGCAAACAGAACTGAAAAGGCTACATACCAGAACATCCGGAATGAGCACAAATACATAGACGTTGTTCATCATGGAGATGGTCATTATTACATAATCCAGTACATAAAGCATGAGTTTCCAGAAAGAACGGTTGTCAATTATATGGGGACCAGATGCGGACACAAGCAGAAGTTCAGAATTGGAAAAGGGACGCTGTTGAGCATCCTGGAAGATTACAGGAAGGTGGAGGCATAGAGGTATGACAAAGCAGGAATTTGAAAAGAGAATTGGGGCTGAAATAAGCCAGAAAGATTATTCCATCGTGGAGCATGTGTATACATGGCATCCGTCCATCAGCGAGGTAGAGGGTAAGGAACAGATAGCAGAGTTGTATAAGTCCTTTGGAATGCCAATCATCAAGAATATGATGGAGGCTGCGAACTATGCAGAGACGCTTGACCGGGCAATGGCACAGGCACAGAGACAGGTGGAGGAGCTGAGAAAGCGAATCATCAGAGTTGCGAAAGGAGACCTGGTAGTGGAACAGTGCATTACAGAGGCTAAGAAATTATTTGAGACGGTCAACGATCCGCATGAGTGGGATGTGGCAGTTTCTTATCTGAAAAAAAGATACGGAGCAGATGCAGTAGACGAAGCCATTAAAATTGAGCATCTGGAAATGTAGGAGAGGAGTGAGAGTATGGCAGACAGAAGCAATGCCCGGCTGAATGAAGAGATTGAAAGCAAAATCAGACAGTGGGATGGCACAATATTTGGAGCATCATTGAAAAATATGTATGAGAACGGCACGAGCTATGAAGGTATCTGTGAGTATGCAGATATTGATTACAAAGATTACGAGGAAGAATAGAGATGGCGGACATGACGCTGAGAGAGTTTTGTGAGAGATACCGCAAGGGAGATTTCCTTGCAAAAGACAGAAATACCCAGATTGAGGCCGGTTGGTATGACTGGTTTTGCAGTGACAAAGCACTGGCAGGCCGGTTGGCGAAAATCTGGAGCATCTTGAAAGGGGTTACGAGCAATTACATCTTGGATAACTACAGAGTATGGTTCAAGAATAACTGCCCGATGGTCGGTCCGCTCTATGATGATGTAAGATTCGAGCCGCTTGACGAAGAGAAGAGGGATGAGTTGTATTTTGGAGTTGCTATCGATGATGAACGCAGAGACAACAAGTACATTATCTTCACTGCCAGAAATGATTACGAGGATGAGTGCGGATTTAATAATGTCCGAGAAGTACGGCAGTTCATCAATGGGTGGGAAGAAGAGCTGAAAAATGAGGAGTTTTACAAAGAAAGGGAGCGGAAGAAAGAAGAGCTTAAAAAGGAGAATGATAGATGTCTTGCACTGTTAAGAAAAGCAGATGAGGTTCTGGGAAAGCATGAGGAATAATGCATGCAGGATATGAAAGTGGCACTGTTCACGATTGAGGATTTGAAAAATAATCATCCGGATTATTACAGACGGTTAAACCCGAAATGCCAGGTTTGCCAGAATATTTTAAGCAGCAGTGAATGCGATATGTGCGAGGATTTTGATATGTTCGCCAGAGCAAAGGAGGAAATGAAGTGAAACAGGCAGAGTTTGCGGAACTGAGCAGGGAAGTAATGCCGGTACTGGATAAGCTGACGGAGATTGCAGGCCAGCATGGAACGGCAGAAAAGCTGGTAAGCATTACATTGAGTGCAGAAGGTTATATTCATTTTACGGTACATGACAGTGGAATGTGTCTGAGCAGATTAAAAAGAGAAGATGCACCGGAGTTGGAAATCAGAAAACAGTTATCCCAGGAAATGGGAAGAGAGGAGAACTGATATGGCAAGTTTGAATGTTAAGACAGAGTATTCAGAGTATAAGGACTGTAAGTTAAGAGTCGGTAAGTATGTGGAAGACAATAGCGTTGCTGTTGAAATTTATAACAGATGGGATGGACCTATTGCGAGAGTAACCACCTGCCTGTGCGATCATTCGTTGTCAGAAGATGAGGCGTATGTTGACACCAATAATTGCCCTTGGGCGGTGGCTCTTCTGGAAGAAAACGGATTTGCGGAGAGAACCGGGCGTACTCGGAGAAGCGGTTACTGCGAATATCCGGCAATGAAATTTGACAGAAGCAAGATGGCAGAGTTTGAGGAGGAAAGTTAAGATGGAGAGCTATAGAGAGTTAAGAGACAGACAGCAGAAAGAGTTCAATGAGCTGCCGTTGGGGTTTGCGTTCTCAGATAAGCAGTTTGATGAAATGATGGGAAAATGGGGACTTGACCCGGAGAAAGACCTGGATAAGATTTATCGGATTCCGGGCGGTGGATTCATCCAGAAGAAAGATCACAAGCGTTTCCATGAGGTACTGGACCGGCACAACGCTGAGATGGAGGCGGCAAAGGTGGCCGATGAAGATGGAACAGGATTTCTTTACCAGATGTTCAAGTACGAACTGGATAATCACGAGTACGGATATACTGGAGATTTTGAAGATACTTTGGATAGCTTGGGGCTGACCTGGGAAGAGGTTGCAGCATCTCCAAGATTGTTAAAGGCACTGGATAAAGCGTCTGCGGAGATTAGAAAGAGAGAGGGGTGCTAAAGATGGAACTGAAAACGATTGATGGTTGGCATAAGAGCGGTTGCGGTGACTGGGACACATACTGCAAGCCGGGAGAGTTGGTAGATGAAGGTGTGGCGGACTACTTTCTGGATATTCTGCCACCTCGGACGATGAAGAAAGGGTATTTCCAGGTAGGAGAGCCGCATAGTCATGCAGTTAATCCGGAAACGATGCAGATCTGCGGAACATATGCTACGTTCGTAAGAGCCGGAGGAGGCATGTGGGAGTACAAGGGACATTGTTTTCCGAATGGATTGACGGATGCAGAACGCTACGTTAAATATGACGGATTGAAAGATTTCTTCCAGAAGACATATAAGCTGATGGCAGGTATAGTACAGATTCCGAGACCTCACATCTTTTGCAAGGATGGATTCAAGATGAGTGTGCAGGCTGGAGATTCACTGTATTGTACGCCGAGAACGAATCTGGAGAGCGGAGAGTATGAAACGTGTGAGGTTGGATTTCCGAATCAGAGAGAAGAATTACTGATGCCGTATGCAGAAGACCTGGAAACCCCGACAGAAACAGTATATGGATATGTTCCGGTAACATTGGTGGAGCAGATTATTGAGAAACATGGCGGCTGGTTCGAGAGCAAAATCCCGTTCGCTTAAGGAGGTGTGGAGCATGAAAAAGTTTATGAAGAGCATGAAGAAATTTTTTAAGGCAATGAAGAAGCTGGCGAAGTAGGGAGGCAGAGATCATGAATAAGTCAAGAAATATGAAATCCGGAGCAGGCTATATGCTCCGGAGAGAAGATTATAAAAGAGTGAAGAAGATGGACCGGCAGCAGTTTGAGAACTTCTGCAAGAATCTGTACCAGACAGCGTATGAGGAGGGCAGACGGTCGGTTCCTGGGATTGACATTACGGAAGTGCAGAAAGCAATCAGCGAGACACCGGGAATCGGAGCGAAGAGACTGGAGGCAATCATGGAAAGCCTCAACAGCAGATTTGCAAAGGAGAGAGATGTGTGATGAAAAGAACGGAGCGGACAGTAAATGTCAAAGCCTGGGGCCGTCTGGGAGCAAAGAGAGTTGTTTTATACGAAGACAGAGATGAACTTAGATTTACGGATGGGTTCCACGATATGAGAATGACCCAGGCCAGAATGGAAGCCTTTGTTCCTGGTGGCGATGCAGTTTTGGCAGATGTGTACCGGAGAGTGAGAGGAACCAGAAGCTGGCATCCGGTTGTAAAAGAGTTGAAAAAATTATTGGATGAGAGAGGCGGAGAAGCGTATGAAGATTGAACCGAGAAAAGAATCGGACAGAGGCGGTTGGCTGTGTATGCCGTTGGTGGCCAATGTGCCAGTAGGAAAAGAAGGATGGAAAAAAGTGCGTTGCCCGGTATGCGGAGCGTTTTGCTGGAAAAGACCGGAGGATGCAGGAGCGATTTATCACAGCAAACTTGACGGAGCGTGCTGTACGTTATGTGCTTTGAAGAAAGGAGCTGGCAGATTATGAAGAGAAGCGAACAGATTGTAGAATTGATGGATGATGTAAAGAAGATCATCTCACAGATGGCAGTGGTGGATGTATGTGAGGAAGAGAAGAAACCAGTGGAGGTTGGAAAAACCATCATGACAAGCCGGGAGGTGGCAGACATGTTCCAGGAATACCATTCGGTTACATATCGCAGAATCGCACAGTTTATCGTGGAACTGGAACCGATGGAGCAGACAGAGTTCAAAATGGCACAGTTCAAGGCAAGACACCAGGAGTACCCGATGTGGGAACTGACCGAGAAAGCCTGCAAACTCTATCTGACGAGAATGAAAAGAGATAGATGCTACGGAAAAAAGAAGACCGGCATTGAGAAAATGGAAAAAGAGCTTCGCTGCCGGGTAAGCGGCCAGAAACTGGTGGAGGATGCAGAGAGTGGATATAAGGATGTCCGGGAGTTGTTCAATCAGTTTATTACCGGCCCGAAGGGAGAAAACCGGGAGATTCCAGAACTGACGCAGGCCTACGAACGGCTGAGAGCGGTTATGGAGGCACAGGTTCCTGGGGCGAAAGCTGATACGGCGATAACATCTGCGGTATACGATGTGGCGATAGAGTCAGAAATGCAGGGGTTCATTTACGGATTTCAGTTGTTCGGAGCGGTTCTGCAGGGATGTGGCAGTTCAAGAAGATGTGCCGGAGAAAATTAAGGGCAGATAGGAGGAATCATGGAGAATAAGTTAGTAAAGCTAAAACCATGCCCGTTCTGCGGCTGCGGAGATAGAAGAGTGGGAATCCGCAGGATGGGTAACAACGGATATAGAATTTGTTGCTCGAAGTGTGGAAGTCTCGGACCTCATGTATCAGTGAAGGACTGGAACGGACACAAGGAGCTTGCACAGAAAGAGGCAAGAGAAAAATGGAATGAAAGGGTGTGAGAAAATGGATAGAGAAGAGCTTATGAGAGAGTTGGAAGATATGTTCCGGGATGAGCCGGATAACAATAAACTGAATGCGGTTCTGGACCTTGCGGATGCGTATGCAGAACATGAATACGAGAAAAGAAAAAAGTCTGAAAAAGTACAGTGGGGAAAAGATGTGTGTGCTGCGGCAGGAGAGAGTGTAGACGAACTTCCGGAGCAGGTGTTCATTTCTATTTCTGAGAAGTTAGAAGATAGAATGTTGGAGAATAACGGCGATCTGGAATATGCGGTAGTCCAGGAAGTTGTAAATGAGTTCTGGGAGCAGGAGGCGGAAGATGAGACTGATTGATGCGGATTTGTTGACTGAAAAAGTGGCAAAATGGCTGAACCCTGACCCAAACGCAGATAGAATGGTGAATATTGACGATATAGCGGTCTCCGTTCTCATGGAGATTGAAGAGCAGCCGGCGGTTCCTTTGTGGATAGCTGTAGAAGATAGCCTGCCGGAAGATGGCGATAGCAGATTTTACATGTGCTTGGTAGAAAACCATCTGGAAGACCCGCCGATGTACTGCCAGTATGAAGAAGAATATGGATTCGGTTTTTGGAACGATATATACGACCCAGTGACACTTGGGTTTGTTGATTCTGAGTTCTCGACCATGGACGAGCTTGGGTACGAGAAGGTTCTTTACTGGATGCCGATGATTGAACCGCCGGAGGAGGAAGAGGAAGATGCTGATTGTAAGCCAGAATAAAGAGAAAGTGCTGTGGTTCGGAAGAGCCTTTAACGCCCTGGAGTATTCAGAACAGGTAGACCACAAGGGAAAGAAGGAAACTGTCAGACACACAATCTGCATATCTGACGGTTGTCTGGAAGAGATTGCAGAGTATCAGACAAAGGAACGGTGCTTGCAGGTGCTGAAAGATTTCTGCGGAGCATATGAAAATGAATGTTATACGGTTGAGTTCTTCGACACTGCGGCCCAGGCAACAAGACCGGCAATGTACAAGAAGAACATCGTGTATGAGTTCCCGGCGGAGTAATGTGAAGGAGGGCGATGATGGAACACAAGATCACAATCATGAAATATCAGACGATGTTTCCGGGGATGACAAAAAAGCTGTTCGATGAGAAAGAGAGATTCTATCAGATTGCAGTCATCAGCATCAGACTGGATGAACTCCAGACAAAAGGTGCGGTACTGCAGAAAATGGGAAAACCAACAAAGAGCGGCACTAGAATGACGTTTGCACCGGTGCGGAGTGCTGGAGAGTATGAGGCAGAGATGCAGCGGATTCTGGAAGATGGGAAAAAGTTGGGTCTGAAATTTGAAAAGAAAAAGGAGGAAAAGTAATGGAGAGCAGTGAAGTTGTAAAAATCAGAGTAGAGAATATATATCCGCATCCGGATAATCCGAGAAAAGACCTCGGAGATGTGACGGAGCTGGCGGAATCAATGAAGAAGCATGGAGTTATGCAGAATCTGACGGTTATTCCGGCGAGTGCGCTGACAGCAGACCCGGAAGACCAGCCGGACGCTGACAAGGTTTCAGTAATCAGTGATTTCCATGCACTGATAGGCCATAGAAGACTGGAGGCGGCAAAATTAGCAGGCCTGGTAGAAGTTCCATGCCAGATTAGAAGCAAGATTTCCCGTAAAGAGCAGGTAGGTATCATGCTGTTGGAGAATATTCAACGTGAAGACCTTACCATCCAGGAGCAGGCCCAGGGATTCCAGATGATGCTCGATTTGGGAGATACGGAAGACCAGATTGCAGAAAAGACCGGATTCAGTAAATCAACCGTCCGGCATAGGCTGAATATTGCGAAGCTGGACCAGGAGAAATTGAAAGAGAAGCAGCAGGACGATGCTTTTCAGCTCACATTGAAAGACCTGTACGAACTGGAGAAAATCAAGGATGTAGAGATGCGAAATGAGATTCTGGATAAGGCCAGCAGTTCCAGAGATATTGTGAGCCGGGTTCAGAATGAGATTACAAATGCCAAGAAGAAAGAGAATGCAAAGAAGCTCAAAGCGAAGCTGAAAAAGATGGGAGTAGAGAAAGCACCGGAGCAGTATTCGCAGCAGATGTACAATGGGAAATGGAAAACAGTGATTGAGTTCAACTTAGCAGACGATGTTCCGGATGAAATCAATCTGCCAGAGCAGAAAGGGCAGATGTACTGGTATGAGATGTGGCGAGATTTGAGAATCGTTACGAAAGCTCCGAAGGAAAAAAAAGAAGCCGACAAAAGAAGAACTGGCGAAGAAAGAGCAGGAAAGAAAGTCGAAGGAAATAAAAGAGATTTTGAAGGGAAGTGCCACCAGAAGGAAGGAATTTATTGCTGGAATTATCTCTGGAAAAATCCCGGCTCTTAAAGACGAAAATGCAGCGAGAGAAAAAATCTGGGATGCCCTGGTGCTGATTGGTTATGGTCTGTACGGTTCGGTTGCGAGAGGCTTTTTCTTGGAGGGCGATGAGTGGAAGTACAGTGAAGAAGAGAGAAAGCAGGCAAATGAGACATTCAAAGGATTGAGCATCACACATCAAATGCTTGTGTTTCTGCATGGGTCGATGATTACTGTAGGAGAAACCTATGATTATAGCGGACGCTACGCCAAAGAAAAGGCGGATAAACTGCTGAAAGGGTATGAAGCCCTCGAACTGTTTGGGTGGTTCTTTGAGATGGATGAGGAGAAGCAAGTTCTGGACGGAACAAGTGAGTTATTTGCACCTGCGGAAGAAAAGTAAACTACTGACTTGCCAACTGGCGCAAAGTCGGTTATTATAATAGGAAGAAGAAGCTACAAAGTAGCGGTACATAAGTAGTGAAATGAAGGCACGCCCTCTACATGGGGGATGCCATGATGATCGAATAAGATTTAAAATTACTTTTTATATAAATAATATCCCAACGGATCGCAGCATGGAAACATGCATTATTACAGGATCTGTTGGGATATTATTTTTTGTTATGCTATTTATTCTTCACTGTCAGAGCCTTCCGATGTAGCGGATGAAGAATCCGCGGCAGGAATCGCAGCACTGCATTCCTCTATCTTGGATTTGATCCTGGATGCCTCATCTCCGGATGCAGGAGTTGGCTGATAATTGTTGTAGCCATCTGCGGAAGAAATAGAACAGGGAATGATATTGGTCACGTTATCAGCCTGTACGCCTTCTGAGGTGACAGTGAAGGTCTGCTGGAAGATCATGGTGTCCATATCACTTGGAGAACTGTTTCCTCCAAAACAGAAATTGCCAAGACTGTAGACGATGTTTTTTCCTTTATAGGTTTCGATTCCCTGGAGTACATGCGGATGATGGCCACATACCAGATCTGCACCTTCATCGATAGCAAGACGGCCAAGGGTCATCTGATTGGTATCAGGAACTGTTTCGGTCTCATTGCCCCAGTGGAAGATCACAACTATAAGCTCTGCTCCATCTGCTTTGACCTTTGCGATATTATCTTTCAGCTGCTGTTCGCGCCCAAGATGATCCTTCAGCTCATAAATTCCGACAAGACCAACTTTGATTCCCTTGATGTCCATAACTGCAGTATCATCATAACCGAAGTGTGTAATGCCTGCATTATCCAGAGCAGTCAGAGTATCCGTGTAGCTCTGCTCTCCGTAATCGTGGCTGTGATTGTTTGCAGTGTTTACGGCTTCAACGGAACCGCTGGTGAGTATCTGAGCATATTCGGCGGGTGCTTTAAATGCAAAGGTTTTATCTTCTCTGGCATCGGAATCAGTGAGAGTTCCTTCAAAATTGGCGATCGTCAGGTCATCTGCCTCAAAGATGCTTTTTACATTCTTAAAGAAATAATCTTTGCCGTTGTTATCGTAGCATGCGTTCAGACTTGTGTCATAATCAAAGGTCTCATCGGTACCCAACGTGCAGTCCCCGACTACGCTGAGCGTCAGTGAAACGGGATCTTTCACAGCAGCAGCTTCTTCTTTTGCCTTTTTTGCGGCCTCCTCTTCCTGGGCCTTTTGCAAAGCGGCGGCTTCTGCAGCTTTCCGGGAAGAAATGCATGCACGTGCGGAAAAAATGATCACAAGAACAAGTATGATCAGGATCCCGCCAGCTGCAAGAAACATTTTCTGACGGCGTACCTGGTAATATCTGGATTTTTTGCTGATGTCATTCCTGCGAGTCCCGGTGGAATGTGAACGGGAATTACGGGATGCAGAACCAGAATGCTTCCGCCGTGCTTCCCGTGCTCTGGCGGCTTCTCTGCGTGCCTGCTCTGGATCATGGCCATGAGGCGGCCGCCTTTGATTGTCGTTTGCCATTCTTTTTCTCCTTCGTATGTAAAGATATCTTTATTATAGAAAGAATGGTAAGTATTGTAAAGAAAGAATCGCGGACTTTTCAGAAAAAGAAGTTTTTGATATAATAATTAGGCCAAAAGGCAGAAATATAAACTACAGGGAGATGGTGCTGATATGATATTATATATCGGAAATCATACAAGTTCGTCCAAAGGCTATGCTGCCATGGGGCGTCAGATGCTGAAAAACGGTGGAAACACGTTTGCTTTTTTTACCCGCAATCCCAGAGGAGGCAAGGCAAAAGAGATCGATCCTGCAGATGTGGAAAGATTTCTGGAGCTTTCCAGGGAAAATCATTTTGGAAAGCTGGTGGCACATGCACCGTATACCATGAATGCCTGTGCCGCAAAAGAAAATCTGAGAGATTTTGCAAGAGAGATCATGGCAGATGATCTGAAACGTATGGAATATACACCGGGAAATTATTATAATTTTCACCCGGGCAGTCATGTAGGGCAGGGAACTGAGACGGGAATTACCAAAATTGCGGAAATCCTCAATGATGTCCTTACAGAAGAACAGAGTACGACCGTCCTTCTGGAAACTATGTCCGGCAAGGGTTCGGAAGTAGGAGCAACGTTTCAGGAGCTTCGTGATATCATTGACAGGGTGGAAAAAAATAATAAACTGGGTGTCTGCCTGGATACCTGTCATGTATGGGATGGCGGTTATGATATTGTCCATGATCTGGATGGTGTTCTTGATGAGTTTGACCGGGTGATCGGCCTTTCCAGATTGAAGGCTGTTCATCTTAACGACAGTATAAACGGACTGGGCAGTCATAAGGATCGTCATGCAAAGATCGGCGAAGGTCAGATCGGCCTGGATGCACTTGTGAATGTGGTGTGCCATCCGGCTCTTGAGGGAATTCCCTTTATTCTGGAGACACCAAATGATGATGAAGGATGGAAAAGAGAAATTGCACTTTTACGAGAACGATATTCCATGAAAGGAGATTGATCCATGAAAAAGTTCAGATATTTTATCCTGGTGCTTGCTGGGGTGGCAGCGATGATGCTGGGAGGATGCAAAGATAAGGAAAAATATGATGAATCCGCTTTTCAGGATGACCTGGAACCTTTGAGTGAGGATGAAGTGGAGGCCATGGACCAGAATGGTGACGATGAGATGGCAGTAGCTGATGAAAGCGACCTGGAGCAGCTGCAGGATTCTGAAAATGCTGCAGGAGCAGGAGATACAGATGGGTCCGATTCATCGGATGCAGCAGACTCGCAGAGCGAAAAGAAACTGGATGAAAATGGCACCTATACAGATAAAGATGAAGTGGCCCAGTACATTTATGAGTATGGCCATGTACCCTCCAATCTTACTGCTGCAGACTATGATAATGCAGACAGTATGCTTCCGGTAGAGGAGGGCGTCACCTATCAGCAGTGCAGCCTCGATGATGCAGGGAAACAGAAGCTGATCTTCACTCAGGATGCAAAGCGCATTTATTACACAGACGATGACGGACAGTCTTTTGACGAGATCTATTAAAATCAAAAGAACAAAATAAGCCCCCGGATACAGATAAACGATCAGTATCCGAGGGGCTTATTTTGTGTGTCAGGGCTGAGACCGATCAGTGGACCAGATTTTTCATTTCAGCTCCAACCATAAAAGCTTTTGCGTTTTCCAGGGTTGTCTCCGCAATATTGGTCAGTGCTTCTACCGTAAAGAATCCCTGATGTGAGGTCATGGTCACATTTGGGAAGGACAGAAGACGCTGGATCGTGGAAGTAGGAAGAATGCTGCTTGACATGTCTTCATATACATATGCGGATTCTTCTTCGTAAACATCCAGACCAACGGCGAAGAATTTGTGATCACGGATACCTGCGATCAGATCATCTGTTTTGATCAGTCCACCTCTGGAGGTATTTACAAGGATCACACCATCTTTCATTTTTGCAATCGTTTCGGAGTTGATCAGATGCTCTGTTTCCGGAGTCATCGGACAGTGCAGACTGATCAGATCACTGGTGGAAAGAAGTTCATCCAGTGAAACATACTCCAGAAAGTCAAGATTTTTATTAGGGAAAAGATCATAAGCAATTACCTTCATGCCAAAGCCGCGACAGATTTTTGCCATTGCCTGACCGATTTTTCCGGTGCCGATGATGCCGGCAGTTTTCTGATAAAAGTTAACGCCCATGAGACCGTTCAGTGCAAAGTTATTTTCACGGCATTTGATATATGCCTTGTGGGTGTGCCGGTTGGCGGTAAGAGCCAGTGCCATGGCGTGTTCGGCAACTGCTTCCGGAGAATAACCGGGAACACGTGCCACCTGGATCCCGCATTTTGCTGTAGTTTCCAGATCAACATTATTGTATCCGGCACAGCGCATCAGGATCAGTTTTACACCCTGGCGGTGAAGTTCTTCAATGACCGGTGCGCCGAGATCTGCATTTACAAATGCACAGATGGCATCGTAGCCGTGGGCAAGAGCTGCGGTTTCTTCATGGATATTTGCTTCAATGAATTTAATTTCAATGCCTGGATAAGATGGAAGCAGCTTCTCAAAAAATTCCCTATCGTAGCTCTTGGTGTCATAAAACAAAATTTTCATAATCGTTGCTCCTCTCTGGAAATAATTATTTTCCGAAAAAATAATACCATAATAGTAGGAATTTGGAAAGTGGGAAAAATGATAAAATTTATCAAAAAAATGGTTTCATTTTGGAATTATGATATCCATAATAAATAAAAAATATACGAAATACAAAAAAAGAGAGCATTTTATGCACTGTCATCTGATGGAACAGATGTTGTGATACATGAAAATGCTCTCTGTCTGGATATAAGATAATTATTCTGCCAGACTATAAAGATCGGAATAGAATTCCGGATAGGAGATGTTGACACATTCTCCGTTTTTGATGGAAAGTGTTCCCTCACAAAGCAGTCCTGCTACTGCAAAAGACATGGCTACACGGTGATCCAGATGAGAATCGATCTCTGCGCCATGAAGGGCTTTTCCACCATGAATGATCATGCCATCTTCGGTTTCCTGGATCTCTGCGCCCATTTTCCGAAGATTTTCCGTCATAACCTGGATGCGGTCGGACTCTTTGACACGAAGCTCCTGTGCATCCCGGATAACAGTGGTTCCTTCTGCAAAAGCTGCCATAACGGCGATCATCGGAAGTTCATCGATCAGAGTAGGAATGATCGCGCCCTCTATTGTGGTCCCGTGAAGCGCAGAGGAGCGGATCAGAAGATCGGCAGTAGGTTCGCCCTCTGTGGTTTCATTAAGAAGTGTGATATCTGCTCCCATGGCCCTGCATACACGGAGGATGCCGTCACGGGTCGGATTGATCCCCACATTTTTCAGAAGGATCTCACTGTTGGGAACAAGAAGACCTGCTGCGATAAAATAAGCTGCAGAAGAGATATCTCCCGGAACCAGGATCTCACGTCCGTAAAGAGATGGGTCCGGTTTGATGGATGCTGTTGTTCCCTCTGCGGTTACATTGGCGCCAAAGTAATTCAGCATGATCTCCGTGTGATTTCTGGAAAGGACCGGCTCTGTTACACGGGTAATGCCGTCAGCGTACATTCCGGCAAGAAGTACGCAGGATTTTACCTGGGCAGATGCTACAGGAGAATTGTAGTGGATGGCATGGAGCTTTTTTCCGGAGATCTTAAGCGGTGCACATCCGTTTCCGTTGAGACTTACGATATCGGCACCCATTTGGGAAAGCGGAGTCATGATCCGTTTCATAGGGCGTTTCTGGATGGAAGCATCGCCGGTAAGCTCTGATACAAAGTCCTGTCCTGCAAGGATTCCGGAGATGAGGCGGGTGGTAGTACCGCTGTTACCGACGTCAAGAGTCTCTGACGGAGCACTGAGACCATGGAGACCTTTTCCGTGGACCAGGATCTCTCCTTCTGTATTTTCAATGTTAATACCCATTTTCCGGAAACAGGAAATAGTGGAGAGACAGTCTGCACCCTCCAGAAAATTTGTGATCCGGGTAGTGCCTTCTGCAAGAGAGCCGAACATGACAGCTCTGTGAGAAATGGATTTATCTCCGGGAATGGCAAGAGAGCCGGATAATTTTTTTGCTTTTTTGATTTCCATATTAGTACCTGCCTGTATTGTTATTTTTAAAATTCATAGCAGCAGATCGGATATCTGCTGCCGTTTATATATCAGCGTTCGCAGATCTTGTAATTACGTTTTGTAAGAAGCACTTTAGCCTGCTCCAGAGCTGCGTCTGTATAAAATTCGATTTTCAGAACGCCATCTTCAAATTCTCGGTTGTGGATAATACCGATATTTTTGATGCTGACCTTTTCTGTTGCAAGGATGGTTGCAATGGTTGCAATGGCACCGGCCTCATCTGCCACATCGATATAAAGGACATAGGAGCGGGGGATCAGGCTGTTGTCTACAATGTCAATGGAGTCACGGTAATCCTTGGAGCTTGCAAACATGTCAAAGATGTTGTCGGCTTCTTTGTTGTCAATGGAACAGCGGATCTGGATCAGCATACGGATAAATTCATCCAGAACCGTGGAAATGTTTTTCTGATTTTCCAGACAGATCTGTTCCCACATAACCGGTGAAGAAGAGGCAATACGTGTGATATCACGGAAACCGCCGGCTGCGATCATTTTCATATACTGGGCGTCGTTATCCAGAAGATTTACAAGATTTACAAGAGCGGAAGCTACGATATGAGGAAGGTGGCTGACTCCTGCCGTGATGAAATCATGTTCTTCTGCAGTGATAACAAGGGGGATCGCACCAAGAGAGGAGATCAGTTCTGTGAAATCAGAAATCTTTTCCAAAGCAACTTCTCCTCCCGGAGTGATGATATAATAAGCATTTTCCAGAAGATGATCACTGGAATTGGAAAAACCGCTGCGTTCGGAGCCTGCCATAGGATGACCGCCGATGAAGCGTCCTTCAAGTCCGAGCTCGGTTACTTTTTCGTGTATAACGCTTTTTACACTGCCTACATCTGTGAGGATACAGTTCTTTCCAAGAGAATCTTTGATCTTTTCCATGTATTCCACATTAAATTCTACAGGTGCACAGAGAAAAAGATAATCACAGTTATATAACTGCTCATCGTCAATATCACAGATCCCGTTGATCACGTTTAAACTGACTGCCTCTGCCAGAGCACTTCTGTCTTTGTCAAAGGCAAGCAGGCGATAATCCGGGTGAAATTTTCGTATGGTTCTGGCAATGGAGCCGCCGATCAGTCCAAGGCCGATAAAACCTATGGTTTTCATAGTACTTCAGAGTCCTTTCAAGTTACTTTTTACTTTTATTCTTTAATAGTGTAAATCACGACTATATTGTAAAAGAAAGTGTGAAAAATGTCAACAAATGTTAGCGGAAACAGGAAGGCCATTTTTGTAGCTGTTTACCGTAATGTTTTGCGAACAGGGAAGAGTAATAGAAAGTTACTGTTCATTGGTAATATTCCGCGAGGTGTTTTTTGTGAGCGAAGGTCACGGAAAACCCGAGACATACCGCGCGAATTTATGCGATCAGCATAAATTCTGTGCATCGCGAAGCGTGTTGCTGAGAACGGAGTGAACAGTAACAATAGAAAAAGGCTTGAGAAATCGGAGATTTCGGACGTATAATATAATAAGAAAAAAACAATATAAGATACAGAGGAGAATTTATCATGAAATATCAGTCAGTTATGGATCTTCACACACATACCGTAGCCAGCGGACATGCATACTGCACACTTCGCGAGATGGCCAGGGCTGCTTCCGATAAAGGTCTTGAACTCCTGGGAATCACAGAGCATGCACCGAAAATGCCCGGAACCTGTCATAAGTTTTATTTCCAGAATATAAAGGTAGTACCCCGTGAAATGTACGGGATCCAGCTGCTTCTGGGTTCGGAGGTAAATATCCTGGATGCGGCGGGAACGGTAGATCTTGAGCAGAAAACCCTGGAGAAGCTGGACGTGGTCATTGCAAGTCTTCATGTTCCATGCATCAGACCAGGCAGCAGACAGGAGAATACGGAGGCCTATCTTAATGCTATGAAGAATCCGTGTGTCAATATCATCGGACATCCGGATGACGGAAGATACAATATCGATTATGAGGCGCTTGTACAGGGAGCCAGAGAATACGGTAAAGTCCTGGAGCTGAACAACCACTCCATGGACCCTGACTGTAACCGTGAGAATGCAGTAGAGAATGATACCATCATGCTGGAATACTGCAAAAAATATCGGGTACCTGTGGTTATGGACAGTGATGCCCATTTTGATCTTCTGATCGGGGAATTTGATCTTGCCAGAGACCTTCTGACCAAACTGGATTTTCCGGAAGAGCTGGTACTGAACCGTTCTGTGGATGCCGTGAAAAAGTATGTAAACCGGAAATTCTGAAAGATAGACGACTGTTCTGTATTAATTGACGGTAATACGAAAAACTTTCTGAAAAAAAGTTGTCAAAATTGAATAAAATACTTGAAATTTGCATGGAAATTTAGTAAAATGTGAACATATTAAGTAAGACAAACAGGGAGGTATTACATATGGACGTTTTCAGAACAGACCGAATCAGAAATGTAGTCCTATTAGGTCATGGTGGCGCAGGCAAAACAACACTGGCTGAGGCAATGGCTTATCTGGCAGGTATGACCAGCAGACTCGGACGTGTTGAGGATGGCAATACTGTCAGCGATTATGACAAGGAAGAAATAAAGAGACATTTTTCCATCACAACTTCTTTGATTCCGGTACCATGGGATAAGATGAAAGTAAATGTGCTGGATACACCTGGATATTTCGATTTTGTGGGAGAAGTAGAGGAAGCAGTCAGTGCCGCAGATGCAGCGATCATCGTTGTTTCCGGTAAGGCCGGTGTTCAGGTAGGAACACAGAAGGCATGGAATCTCTGCGAGAAATATAAACTTCCGCGTATGATCTTTGTTACAGATATGGATGTGGATGATGTCAGCTATCGTGAGGTTGTGGAAGAGCTGACAGAGCTGTATGGCAAGAGAATCGCTCCCCTTCATTTTCCGATCCGTGAGGACGGCAAGTTCGTAGGATATGTCAATGTTGTGAAACAGGCTGGAAGAAGATACATTGACAAGGCCGGCAAGGAAGAATGCCCGGTTCCTGATTACCTGACCGAATACCTGGAGAAATACCATGAAACTCTGATGGAGTCTGTTGCAGAGACCAGCGAAGAATTTATGGATCGTTATTTTGAGGGAGATACCTTCTCCGTAGCAGAGGTTTCCGCCGCTATTGCAACCAATGTACAGGATGGAAGTATTGTTCCGGTATGCATGGGATCACCGGTGAACCTTCGCGGTGTATCTAACCTTCTGGATGATATCTGCGGTTACTTCCCAAGCCCAAGCGGACGTTCCTGCAATGGTATCGCACAGAAGACTAACGAGATCTTTGAGGCCAATTATGACTTTGCCAAGGCAAAATCGGCCTATGTATTTAAGACCATCGCGGATCCGTTCCTTGGTAAATATTCTCTGATCAAGGTATGCTCCGGTGTGCTGAAATCCGATGATACACTTCTTAATGTAGAGAAAGGAACAGAGGAGCGTGTAAACAAGCTTTATGTCATGGAAGGTTCCAAACCGATCGAAGTTCCGGAGCTTTTTGCAGGGGATATCGGTGCCATTGCCAAGCTTGGCAGTGTACAGACCGGTGACAGCCTTGCAACCAAGGCGAATCCGATCCTTTATCCGAAGGCTGTACTTTCCACACCATATACATATAAGAGATTTAAGGCAGTGAAGAAGGGCGATGAGGATAAGATCGCACAGTCCCTTGCCAAGATGATGACAGAGGACAGAACTCTTAAGGTTGTCAATGACAGTGCTAACCGCCAGAGCCTGATCTATGGTATGGGCGATCAGCATCTGGATATCGTTGTCAGCAAGCTGAAAGAACGCTATAAAGTAGATGTGGAACTTTCCAAACCGAAGGTTCCGTTCCGTGAGACACTTCGCAAGAAGTCAGATGTAGAAGGCAAACATAAGAAACAGTCCGGCGGACACGGACAGTATGGTCATGTTAAGATGCGCTTTGAGCCATCCGGCGATCTGGAAACACCTTATGTATTTGAGCAGGTAGTTGTAGGTGGTGCAGTTCCGAAGAATTACTTCCCTGCAGTTGAAAAAGGTCTTCAGGAATGCGTTCTGAAAGGCCCTCTGGCTGCATATCCGGTAGTTGGTGTGAAAGCAACCCTTTATGATGGATCTTATCATCCGGTAGATTCTTCTGAGATGGCATTTAAGATGGCAACGATCCTTGCCTTCAAGAAGGGCTTTATGGAGGCTTCTCCTGTACTTCTTGAGCCGATCATCTCCATGAAGGTTACCGTTCCGGATAAATATACCGGTGATGTTATGGGTGATCTGAACAAGAGACGTGGCCGTGTTCTTGGAATGAATCCGGATCACGAAGGAAATACCATTATTGAGGCAGATGTTCCGCTGCTTGAGATTTATGGTTATTCCACAGTACTTCGTTCCATGACCGGTGGAAGCGGAGATTTCTCCTATGAGTTTGCACGCTATGAGCAGGCTCCGAGTGATATCCAGGAGAAAGAAATCGCAGCACGTGCAAGTAAGGTCGACGGCGCTGACGAATAAACAGAGATATTTTTTGAGGGCAGAATAAAGAGTTGACAGGCTGCAGCATTTGCTGTAGCCTGTTTTTAGATGCATTCGTGAATAAGCAGTCAGAGAAACGAATTGTGCTCATACAGGTTATTGAAGTATGAGCAAAAAAGAAAAGAGAGAGGACAAAAAATGTTAGTATGTGATTATATCGTGGAACAGATTGACGGAGATTATGCACATTTGAAGCGTGTGGACCAGCCGGAGGAGGAACTGAAAGTAGTTGCCAGAGCATTACTTCCGGCAGAAATCTATGAGGGCTGTGAGCTTCATTATGAGCTGATGCAGTATTCAATGAAATGATAAGGCTGCAGGATATCGCGGATATGGCAGGTGTCAGTCGTACAACCGTATCCAATGTGATCAATGGAAATACAAAACGGGTTTCACAGAGCACCATTGACCGGATCACGGCGATCCTGAAGGAGCAGAATTATGTTCCCCACATGGGATCTGTGATGCTATCTGGACACGGCTCAAGGATCATTGGAGTGGTTCTTGGTTTTTCCTTCATTCATGGTATGCAGTCTCTGCAGGATTCTTTTGTGGGAGAGATCACCGGAACGCTGCAGGTCGAAGCAGAAAACAGAGGCTATTATATTATGCTCATTGGCGGTGAACGGATCGATAATGTGGTAGATATGGCATCCCGTTGGAATGTAGAGGGTCTTATCATTATAGGGTATAATGAAGAACAGTATCATCAGCTTTCCAGAAAGCTGAATAAAAAAATGGTATTGATCGATGCCTATCCGAAGGGTGGATATAGCTTTCAGAATGTAGGAGTGGATGATTATTCCGGCGGATATCAGATCGGGGAATATCTGCATTCCTGTGGATACCACCGGGCACTTTTTGTTGCGGAAACAGAGCAGGACAGTGATTATGCCAGATGGCTTGGATTTAAACAGGCTATGGAAAAAAATGGCGGCTTCTGCAGCCGCTCCCGCTATGTGGTGGTTCCCCAGGAACCCCGGCGCAGACTGAAAAAATATGAAGAGCTGCTGCCTCATTTTCTGGAGACAAAGGCACTGGCATTTTCTTCGGATTACATAGCTGTGGAGGCCATCAATTTTTTTACAGACAGGGGAATCCGGATTCCGGATCAGATTTCCATTACCGGTTTTGATGATAATTTTTATGCGCAGATCGTCAGGCCAAAGCTGACCACCATTCATCAGGATGTTCATCAGAAAGCAGTTCTGGCCTTGCGGAAGCTGCTTCTTATGGCAGAGGGAAAGGAACCTGCCGAAAAAAATGTAAAAAGCCCTGTCTGGCTTGTAAAGAGAGATTCTGTAAAAGAGTAGCAGGATCTCTTTTTTTATGTTGTGATGACTTTTCCTGGCACATCATCGAAATACGGTTGGAAATTATTTTTAGAGGCCAGTAGTGCTTTATTGTTAAAACTGCATAAAAAAAACAGAAAAGTTTGGAAGTAATTTAAGTTTCACGAGAAACTTATTGATTTTAAAGGTGGGATAGGATATGCTGATTTCAGAATCAACAGAAAAAGGAGGCAATTTACCATGAAAAAAAACTGGTGGAAAGAAAGCGTGGTATATCAGATCTACCCGAGAAGTTTTAAGGACAGCAACGGAGACGGAATTGGTGATATTCCCGGGATCATAGAAAAACTAGACTATCTGAAAGAACTGGGAGTAAATGTTCTCTGGATCTCACCCATGCTGGAATCTCCGCAGGATGACAATGGCTATGATATTTCCGATTACCGCAGGATCTATAAAGAATATGGAACCATGGAGGATTATGAAAAGCTTCTTGAAGAAGCGCATAAACGGGGCATTAAGATCCTCATGGATCTGGTCGTAAACCATACTTCCGATGAACACAACTGGTTTATTGAAAGCAGGAAATCCAAAGATAATCCTTACAGGGATTACTATATCTGGAGAGAGCCGGTGAATGGAAAAGAACCGAATAACTGGGGAAGTGCGTTCGGAGGACCTGCATGGGAGTATGATCCTCAGACAGAGATGTATTATCTTCACCTGTTTTCAAGAAAACAGCCGGATCTGAACTGGGAAAATGAAAAGGTTCGTCAGGAAGTTTACGATATGATGAATTTCTGGTGTGAAAAAGGAATCGACGGTTTCCGAATGGACGTGATCAGCATGATCTCCAAGGATCAGTCATATCCGGATGGAGAAATGAATGGAGGATTATACGGTGATTTTGGTCCTTACTGCGTCCATGGCCCGAGGATCCATGAGTTTCTTCAGGAAATGAACAGAGAGGTTTTATCCCGATACGATGTGATGACAGTTGGAGAAACCTCCGGTGTGACTATCGAAGAGGCACAGAAATATGCAGGTGAGGACAGGAATGAGCTGAACATGGTGTTTCAGTTTGAGCATGTAGAGGATCAGGGATCAGACCATGGTAAATGGACTACCGAGAAATACGATTTCCAGGAATTTAAAAAGGTTATGATCAAATGGCAGGAAGAGCTTGCGGGAAAAGCATGGAACAGTCTGTTTTTTGGAAATCATGACCAGCCAAGAAGTGTTTCCAGATTTGGAAATGATAATCCGGCATACAGGGAAACTTCAGCCAAGATGCTGGCAACCTGTCTTCATATGATGCAGGGAACTCCTTATGTTTATCAGGGAGAAGAGCTTGGAATGACCAATGCTTATTTTACAGAGCTTAAGGATTATCGTGATATCGAGAGTATTCAGTATTTCCATGAATATACAGAAGCAGGTATTTATACACCGGAATATATGATGAAGTGCCTGATGCTGAGAGGACGTGACAATGCCAGAACACCAATGCAGTGGGAGGATTCTCATCAGGCCGGCTTTACGGAGGGAACGCCGTGGATCAGGGTAAACTCTAATTATAAGGAGATCAATGCGAAGCAGCAGCTTTCAGATCCGAATTCTATTTTCCATTATTATCAGAAGCTGATCCGTTTAAGAAAAGAAAAGCCGGTGATCGTTTACGGTGTTTTTGAGGCACTTTACAGAGATCATGATCAGATTTTTGCATATACCAGAACCCTTGAGGGAGAGAAGCTTCTCACAGTCTGCAATTTCAGTGAGCATGTGGCAGAAATGGAAATTCCGGAAGAATTTCAGAAAAATGCAGAATGTCTGATCACAAATCTTGGAAGAAAGGATTTTGGAAAGAAAGTGGTCCTGAAACCTTATGAGGCATTTGTTCTTTACAGAAATCTGTAACAGGAGAGGGAAAAATGATAAAAAAATATGTATATGGAGAGCCCTTTGAGACTGAGGCACTGACAGAAAACATTGAGACAGCAGAAGGAAAGCCAGGATATGGAGAAATCTGTGCAGAAGATGGATTTTCTTTTACTTATATCATGGATGAAGAGGATATCGTCTACGGATTGGGAGAATCCAACCGCGGTATCAACAAGAGAGGATTCATTTACACCAGTAACTGTACCGATGATCCGGAGCATACAGAGGATAAACATTCCCTGTACGGTGCACATAATCTTATCATTGTGTCCGGAAAAGAAACCTTTGGAATGTTTTTTGACTATCCGGCAGCGATCACCTTTGACATTGGCTATACCAGAATGGATACCATGAAGGTAACCTGCGAAAATGCAGACCTGAAGCTTTATGTGATCGAAGGGGAGAGTCCCTATGATATTGTAAAGCAGTTCCGTCATGTGATCGGAAGAAGCTATATCCCGCCGAAATTTGCCTTTGGATTTGGCCAGAGCAGATGGGGCTATACTACAAAAGAGGATTTCCGGAAGGTTGCAGCTGGATATCGTGAAAATCATATTCCTATTGATATGATCTATATGGATATTGATTATATGCAGTCTTATAAGGACTTTACATTAAGTGAAGAGAATTTTCAGGATTTTCCGGAATTCGTAAAGGAACTGAAGGATCAGGATATCCGTCTGATCCCGATCATCGATGCCGGCGTCAAGGTAGAGCCGGGATACGATGTTTATGAGGAGGGTGTCAAAAACCGCTACTTCTGCCAGAGAGAGGACGGCAGTGATTTTGTAGCTGCTGTATGGCCGGGGGATACTCATTTTCCGGATGTATTGAACAAAGATGCCAGAAAATGGTTCGGTGACAAATACCGTTTCCTGATCGAGAAGGGAATCGACGGTTTCTGGAACGATATGAATGAGCCGGCGATCTTCTATTCCACAGAGGGAATGAAAGAGGTCAAAGAGCTTGCAGGAGAATTTGCAAAAGATACGGAAGGAAAGATCCATATCTGGAAGATGCAGAGTGCACTTCGCAATGTTGCAAACAATCCGGAAGATTATCGGAGATTTTACCATAATGTGGATGGCAGAAAGATCCGCCATGACAAAGTCCATAACCTGTTTGGCTACAATATGACCCGAGCAGCAGGGGAGGCTTTTGAACGGATCGATCCGGAAAAACGTTTTCTGATGTTCTCCAGATCATCCTATATTGGTATGCATCGTTATGGTGGGATCTGGACCGGCGATAATAAATCCTGGTGGGCTCATATCCTTTTGAACCTGAAGATGATGCCATCTCTGAATATGTGTGGTTTCCTGTATGCAGGAGCAGATCTGGGTGGATTTGGTGCTGATACAACAAGAGAACTGCTGCTTCGTTTCCTGGCACTTGGAGTATTCACACCGCTGATGCGTGATCATACAGCAATCGGTACCAGAGAGCAAGAATGCTACCAGTTTGAAAATGTGGAAGATTTCCGTCATGTGATCGGTGTAAGATATCGTCTTATTCCATATCTTTACAGTGAATATATGAAGGCGGCTCTGAACGATGATATGTATTTCCGGCCGTTGGGCTTTGTTTATCCGGAGGATAAGATTGCCGTACATGTGGAAGACCAGCTGCTTCTTGGAAATGAGATCATGATCGCTCCGGTTTATGAACAGAACGCAAGAGGCCGTTATGTATATCTTCCGGAGGAGATGAAGTTTGTGAAATTCCTTCCGGATGGAACCATTGCAGAGGAGATCCTTGAAAAGGGTGTTCATTATGTAGAGGTGGCTCTGAATGAGATTCCGTTGTTTATACGGAAGGGAAAATGTATTCCGGTTGCAGAAGCAGCGGAATGTGTGGCAGCTCTGGATACAAAAAATATGCAGCTTCTCGGATATGAAGGTGCGGAGTATACCTTATATGAGGACGATGGGGTCCATAAGGATTACGACAGAGAAGAAAATTACCGTGTTCTGAAAAAATAAAGTCAGCAAAATGAAATATAAATTTCTGTGTTACATCATTTACGTTAAACAGTATAAAGAATACAGGATGTGAACAGTTGATAAACAGAAAAGCCGTAAGTATATGTGAAAGTTTCTTAAACATATATCTTACGGCTTTTGCTATTGTTGCTTTACATAAGATGTTTTATGTAAAGCAATTCGCATTCTGTTTAAATAACACTTCAGAAAGATTTGTTTATGCTTCTTCCTCAATCTGGATAACATTTTTCAGTACAGAGCAGCATGCCATGTCACCGATAACATTGACACAGGTGGCGCCCATATCACAGAGGGTATTGATGCTGATATAAACACCAAGAACTCCGGCAGGAAGTCCGGCCATAGTTGCCAGTGCTGCGAAAGATGCGATAGCACCACCGGGAACACCTGGAGTACCAACGGAAAGCAGTACGTTTGCAAGAAGGATAATGATCATAAGAGGAATACTTACATGGATCCCGCAGGCGTTTGCAAAGAACATGATCATAAAGGACATCAGGATAGATACAGCATCCATATTAACGGTAGCACCAAGAGGAATGGCGATGCTGGTGATCTGGTTGGATACGCCCATTTCTTCTTCCATACACTGCTTGCTTAATGGAATGGTTGCGGAGCTTGAGCAGGTTCCGAAGGCGTTCAGTGCTGCTGGCAGGATCGCTTTCAGGAATTTCAGCGGACTCTGTTTGCCGATCAGCTTTACAGAGAAACCATACACTACAATAGCGAAGCCAAAGAATGCCACATACAGAATGACAAGCTGTGTTGCAAGGGAAATGATCGTTTCAGTTCCGTTGGCTTCCACAACCGGTACGATGGTACAGAAAACACCGATGGGTGTAAAGTACATGATGGTTGTGATGATCTTCAGGCATACTTCATTGATGGAATCAATCAGATTAAGGAATGGAGTTCCTTTTTCACCGACTGCGATCAGTGTGAAACCGATGATCAGGGCAAACACCAGAACCTGGAGCATGTTTCCGTCAGCAAATGCGGCGATTGGGTTGGAAGGGATCAGGTTTTTCAGGGTGTCAAGGATACTGCTCATTTCTGTAGCCTGGATATCGGCTGTTGCCATCTCAAATTTGACTCCCTTTCCGAGATGGATCAGTCTCGGGATGATCAGTCCGCACAGGCTGGCAAGTGCCGTTGTGCAGAGAAAATAGATCATGGATGCTGCAGTGATCTTGCCGGTAGTACGTGCGTTTCCGATGGAACAGATTCCAATGACAATGGAACAGAAGACCATGGGAAAGATCATCATGTTCAGGGCGTTCATGTAGATACTTCCGATCAGACTGGTCACAGTGAGGACAGGTTCAAACCGTCCGGCCAGGAAAAGTCCTGTGAGGATACCCAGGATCAGTCCTGTAAAGATCGCACCGGTAATATGCTTCCGGTACCAGGAATAAAAAGATTTCATTTATGCGTTCCCTCCTAAGATAAATATGTATGGTATGTATAATATAGGAAAATACATGCAGGAAATTATATCATGTGAAAAAAGAAGCGTCAACTAAACCAGGCCAGGATTGCAGGTTCATGTATATTTTGATGGAAAAGGGCTGTTTTTGGATTTTTGTTTGACAAATACATCATAAGTAGTTAAAATTAATAGCAGTGTGTGAAAGCATTAAAGTATTAATACTGAGTAATTTGTCAGGAGGAATAAAAAAATGGCTGCACCTTATAACCATAGAGCCATCGAAGCGAAATGGCGCACAAACTGGGAGAAAAAGCCGGTAAATGTCAATGATGGCAAGAAACCGAAATACTACTGTCTGGATATGTTCCCGTATCCGTCCGGAAACGGTCTTCATGTAGGACACTGGAGAGGCTATGTGATCTCTGATGTATGGAGCCGCTATAAAATGCTTCAGGGTTATTACCTGATCCATCCGATGGGATGGGACGCTTTTGGTCTCCCGGCTGAGAACTATGCCATCAAGATGGGTGTTCATCCGGCAGTATCTACAGCAGCAAACATCAAAAATATCAAACGTCAGATCAACGATATCGCAGCGATCTATGACTGGGATATGGAGGTTAACACAACAGATCCGGAATTCTATAAATGGACACAGTGGATCTTTGTAAAAATGTTCAAAGAGGGGCTTGCATATGAGAAGGAGTTCCCGATCAACTGGTGCCCTTCCTGTAAGACAGGTCTTGCAAATGAAGAGGTTGTAAACGGATGCTGCGAGCGTTGTGGCACTCCGGTTACCAAAAAGAACCTCCGTCAGTGGATGCTCCGCATCACAAAATATGCAGACAGACTTTTAAGTGATCTGGATAAACTGGACTGGCCGGAGAAGGTTAAAAAGATGCAGACAGACTGGATCGGCAAATCCTACGGCGCAGAGGTCGATTTCCCGGTTGAGGGAAGAGAAGAGAAGATCACGGTCTATACAACAAGACCGGATACTCTTCATGGAGCAACATTCATGGTACTTGCACCGGAGCATGCTCTTGCAAAATCTCTTGCAACAGACGAGACAAGAGAGGCTGTAGAGAAATATATCTTTGACGCTTCCATGAAATCCAATGTAGACCGTCTTCAGGATAAAGAGAAGACCGGTGTGTTCACAGGTACTTATGCGATCAATCCGCTGAACGGTGAGAAGCTTCCAATCTGGCTTTCTGACTATGTACTTGCTGATTATGGTACAGGTGCTATCATGTGTGTACCTGCTCATGATGACCGTGACTTTGAGTTCGCAAAGAAATTCGATATTCCGATCATCCAGGTTATCGCAAAAGATGGTAAAGAAATTCAGAATATGACAGAAGCTTACACAGAGGCTTCCGGAACCATGATCAACTCCGGTGAGTGGAATGGAATGGAATCTTCCGTACTGAAGAAGGAAGCACCGCATATCATCGAGAAGCTGGGTATCGGACGTAAGACTGTCAACTACAAACTGAGAGACTGGGTATTTTCCCGCCAGCGTTACTGGGGTGAGCCGATCCCGATCGTACACTGCCCGAAATGCGGTGCGGTACCGGTACCGGAGGATCAGCTTCCGTTAAGACTTCCGGAGGTAGAAAGCTACCAGCCGACAGGAACCGGAGAGTCACCGCTTGCAGCTATTGACGAGTGGGTAAATACCACATGCCCATGCTGTGGTGCTCCTGCAAAACGTGAGACAAACACCATGCCTCAGTGGGCAGGATCTTCCTGGTATTTCCTCCGTTATGTAGATAATAAGAATAATAAAGAACTGGTTTCCAAAGAGAAAGCTGATAAATATCTGCCGGTAGATATGTATATCGGTGGTGTAGAGCATGCTGTTCTTCATCTTCTGTACTCCAGATTCTACACCAAGTTCCTGTATGATATCGGAGCTATTGATTTCGATGAGCCGTTTGTCAAGCTGTTCAACCAGGGTATGATCACAGGTAAAAACGGAATCAAGATGAGTAAATCCAAAGGAAATGTTATTTCACCGGATGATCTTGTAAATGATTACGGATGTGATTCCTTACGTATGTATGAGCTGTTCGTAGGACCGCCGGAACTGGATGCAGAATGGGATGACAGAGGAATCGATGGTGTATCCAGATTCCTGAAACGTTTCTGGAATCTGGCTCTTGACAGCATTGAGAAAGATATCCCGGCTACCAAAGAGATGGAGAAGACCCGTCATAAGATGGTATACGATATCACCAGCAGACTTGAGGCCTTCAGCCTGAATACCGTAGTGTCCGGATTTATGGAATACACAAACAAGCTGATCGCTATCGCAAAGCAGAACGACGGCGCTGTTGACAAAGAAACCATCGAGACAGTTACCATTCTTCTTGCGCCATTTGTTCCTCATATTGCAGAGGAGATCTGGGAGAAGCTTGGTCATGAGGATTCCGTTTTCCATGCACAGTGGCCGGCTCACGATGAGGAGCTTATGAAGGATGATGAGATCGAGGTTCCGGTTCAGATCAACGGCAAGACCAAGGCTGTTATCAGTATTCCGGCAGAAATCTCCAAAGAAGATGCGATTGCCGAAGGAAAGAAGGCAGTTGCAGATAAGATTTCCGGAAATATCATCAAAGAGATTTACGTACCGAAGAAGATCATCAATATCGTAGTAAAGTAATAAGATAAATCAAAAACACCCGAAGCAGGGCGGAAGATATTTCTGCCTTTGCCAGGGTGTTTTTTATATGGATAAACATCGTAAAATCGGTAAGTATGCACAAAAATAACGAATGTTATTTAGAATAAATGCCAATAATATTTAGGCATTTTAACAGATTTGCCTAGTTTTTGGTCATACCAATTATATTGCCTATTGTTATTCAAATGGAAAAAACGTACAGTAACACCATGAGTCAGGCAAAGATAGTAAGAAAGCTTTGGTACTCGAAATGCAGTGTGACGGAATGAAGATATCCGTTTAGCTAGATTGCATATTTACATTGAGAGAAATAAGGAGAGATAGTATGAGCGCAATGAACACACTTAAGAAATTCGGACTTGAACAGGCATTTAACTATGTTTATAAAGATCCGGATAAGAATTTTATCAAGATCATGGACTGGGCAGATAAATTTTCCGGTGGTGGATTTCCTACACAGAGAGCAATGATCCGCGAAGTCATTTCCAATCCGGAACATCCGTATTATCCGTTTATTCATAGATTGGTAACTGATATTGATCCGCATGTTATGAAAACTCTGGTTGCAAACTTCTTTATCAATGCAAATCTTGCAGGCTGGAAGAAACAGGATGAATGCCGTGAGAAATATGGCTGTAATATCCCGTGGGCAATCCTTCTTGATCCAACAAGTGCATGTAACCTGCACTGTACAGGATGCTGGGCAGCAGAGTATGGAAACAAGCTGAACCTCACCTACGATGAGATCGATGACATCATCCGCCAGGGTAAGGAGCTTGGCGTTTATATGTATATTTATACAGGCGGAGAGCCACTTGTAAGAAAAAAGGATCTGATCCGTCTTTGCGAGAAACATAATGACTGTATCTTCCTTTCCTTCACAAATGCAACACTGATCGATGAGGATTTTGCAAATGATATGCTTCGGGTAGGAAACTTTGTTCCTGCGATTTCACTGGAAGGATTTGAGACTGCAACAGATGGCAGAAGAGGAAATGGTGTATACCAGAAGGTTATCAAGGCCATCAATCTTCTCAGAGAGAAGAAGCTTGTATTTGGTATCTCTGCATGTTATACGAGTGCAAATTTCGAGTCTATCACATCAGAGGCATTTTACGACAGCCTGATCGATCTTGGAGCGTACTTTATCTGGTATTTCCATTATATGCCGGTTGGAAATGATGCAGCACCGGAGCTGCTTCCTACTCCTGCACAGAGAAGAGAAACCTATGAGCGTATCCGTAAATACCGTGCAACAAAGCCGTTGTTTGCAATGGATTTCCAGAATGATGCAGAGTTTGTGGGAGGATGTATTGCAGGCGGCCGTCGCTATCTGCATATCAATGCAAACGGCGATATCGATCCATGTGTGTTTATCCATTATTCTGATTCCAATATCCGCGAGAAAACACTTCTGGAAGCACTGCAGTCTCCGATGATGATGGCATATCATGACGGACAGCCGTTTAATGACAATATGTACCGTCCATGCCCGATGCTTGAAAATCCGCAGAAGCTGAGAGAAATGGTAGAAAAATCCGGAGCACATTCCACAGATCTTCAGTCACCGGAGAGTGCAGAGCATCTCTGTGCGAAATGTGACCGGTATGCTGAAAACTGGAAGCCGGTAGCAGAGGAAATGTGGAAGGAAGACCAGGAGAGAAAGGCAGCGAAGAAAGGCTGCTGATCCTGAAACTTAAAAAAGCAGAACTTATGAAAGAGCACGGTACCGGAAACAGGTGCCGGTGCTCTTTTTTTGAAAACGGAGGGATCAGATCATGAAAAAAATGATTGACAACATCAGAAAATATCTGCCAGCGGTGCTCCTTCTTGTGCTTCTCCTTTTCTGTATCCGTTATAGAGAGGATCTGTCTGTGGAAAGGATCTTAAGCTATACACCGGAGGAACCTGTTAAGGCTGCATTACTTATGCTTGGGCTTTATGCAGTGAAAAGTGTCTCTTTTATATTTCCAATTGCGATCCTGCAGCTTGCTGTAGGGCATCTGTTTTCTACAGGAACAGCACTTCTGGTGAACTTTCTGGGAAGAGCAGTCACATTGGCACTTCCATATTGGATGGGACGCTTCTCAGGTGCATCCATGGTGGAAAGTCTTACAGCTAAATATCCGAAACTGAAAACAGTAGTAGATTACCAGAACGGAAATTGCCTGTATATTTCATTTTTTATGCGGACATTGAACTTTTTACCGGGAGATGCTGTGAGTCTGTTTCTCGGAGCTGAAAAGATTCCATTTGGAACCTATATGGCAGGTGGCGTGCTTGGAACGCTGCCGGGAGTTATTCTCGCTACAATATTTGGAGCAAATATCAAAAATCCGAAGTCTCCGGCATTCTGGCTTTCCGCAGTGCTTCTTGTGATGATCAGTGTATTCTCGATCCTGATCCATAGATATATTTCCGGGAAGAAAAAATAAAAGGGCTTTCTCCTTCCTGCTTTTACTGTGAAGAAAAATGTAGTATAATGCAGACAGTAAAGAAAAGAAGGGAAGGAACATGGGGATCGATCATAACAAAAGATTAAAGGAACATTTATATTATTACAGTGCAAGAATCAGCCGGGATATCTCAAATCTGATCAAGTGGCTGGTTTTTGCTGTCATTACAGGATGTATCGTAGGTGCTGCCAGCACACTGTTTTCTTTTACGTTGAAGGCAGTGACCAGTTACCGGAAGGCGCATGAATGGATTTTTCTTTTGCTGCCATTATCCGGACTTGTCATTGTATTTTTGTATGAGAAGCTTGGAAAAGAGGATGGAGGGACCAATCAGGTTCTTTCTACCGTGCGTTCCAGAGATGATGTGCCAATCCTTTCTGCGCCTCTGATCTTTATCACAACGGCGCTGACTCATCTTGCCGGTGGTTCTGCGGGACGTGAGGGAGCAGCGATCCAGCTTGGAGGAAGTATTGCCAACCAGCTTGGAAGATGGATCCATCTGGACGAGGAGGACCGTCATGTAATTGTCATGTGCGGCATGAGCGCGGCGTTTTCCGCATTGTTTGGAACACCGATGGCAGCGGCAGTTTTTGCGCTGGAAGTGGTCAGTGTGGGCGTGATGTATTATGCAGCACTGATGCCGTGTATGATCGCGTCACTGGTCGCTTCCGGATTTGCAGCCGGAATGGGAGTCACACCTGAAAGTTTTCATGTGACGGATATTCCGGCACTGACTGTGGAAACTGGCCTGAAAATGGGAGTGATCGCTCTGGGCTGTGCAATTGTCAGCATTATGTTCTGTATTGCGCTGAATGGTGCAGCAGGACTTTATGGCAGATGGTTTAAGAATAAATATGTCAGGGTTGCAGTGGGCGCCTGCCTGGTCATTGTTGTCACCTTTATTCTGAGAACAGATGAATATATGGGCGCTGGTGCGGAGCTTATTGAAAAAGCGGTGGAAAACGGACAGGCGGATACTTTCGCCTTTTTCTGGAAAATGGTGCTTACAGCACTGACTATGCGCGCAGGATTCCGCGGGGGAGAGATCGTACCTTCTTTCTGCATTGGAGCTACCTTTGGCTGTGTGATGGGTAATCTTATGGGAATTTCTCCGTCGATCTGTGCAGCCTGCGGAATGGCAGCAGTTTTCTGCGGTGTGACCAACTGTCCGATCACTTCGATCCTGATCGCTTTTGAAATGTTTGGCTTTAAGGGAGTATCCTTCTATCTGATCGCAGTATCTATCAGCTATGCAGCATCGGGATATTATGGCCTTTACAAGGATCAGACCATTGTGTACTCCAAATATAAAGCAAAATATGTGAACCGACATACCAGATTCTGATATAGAACGAAATGTGAAGGGGTGTGTATACTGGCATAATATCTTATGGAATACCGCATGGACATGGCTGGAAAATATCTGGACATCTGCGGAAATCTGATGTAATATATTAAACGTTAGTATTTACAGAAAGGCAGATTTTAAGGTATGGAAGAGAAGATTCTTGATTTTATCATGGAGTATGCACAGGAGAATGAGGGAGTCCCGTTTCAGGTGATCGAGGAGAATTTTAATATCGTTATGGATGATAAGCTGAAAGATATCATCAGTGATGCGATCTGGGACAGAGACAATGTTTCTGATGTGATCATGGAAAGTGAGCGTTATGTGATCACCTGTTTTGAAGATTAATACAGGACTATCTGTGACCGTTACGGTAATGGAATTAAGAAATCTGATATGAGGAGAATGCATATAGGGCATTCTCCTTTTTTCGTCAATCTGTCAAAAGAATCCAAAAGAATCTAAAAGAATCTAAAAGAATTGAAGTTCCCTAAAAAGAATGATATCCTAAAGAAAAACAGATGGGGTGGTTGAAATGAACAGCAAATATGAGATCAGCACAAAAGAAAACCGGGAATTTCTGAAAGCATCCTGTGAGGAGCTTTTGAATTTCGGGCATCGGTTTCCTTCACCGAATGGAGGTTCCTATTATCTGGGGGACGACGGAACACCATGGAAGGACAGAAACCGGGAAACCTGGATCACCTGTCGTATGGCGCATGTATACAGTCTGGGTCTGATGCTTGGCCATGAGGGAAGCGAAGAGCTTGCGGATGCGGCATTGAAAGGTCTGAAGGGAGAGCTTCACGATGAAAAAAACGGTGGCTGGTATGCAGGTGTAACACAGGAAGGAGATATTGTGCCCAATAAACAGTGTTATGCCCATGCATTTGTGATCCTGGCTGCATCTTCCGCACTGACAGCCGGAAGGCCCGGGGCGAAAGAGCTCCTTGAAGAGGCATTGGCTGTTTATGACCGACATTTCTGGAATGAAGAGGAGGGGCTGGCCTGCGATACCTGGAATACGGAATTTACCGTGCTGGATGATTACCGGGGATTAAATGCCAATATGCATACGGTAGAGGCTTTTCTGGCAGCAGGAGATGTCACCGGGGATAAAAAATATCACATTCGTGCAGGCAGGATCATTGATCATGTGATCCAGTGGGCAGAAGATAACTCCTGGAGGATCCCGGAACATTTTACGAAGGAATGGGTGGCAGATCTTGACTGCAACCGTGACCGTCCGGATGATCCGTTCAAGCCATACGGCGCAACACCGGGACATGGAATCGAATGGGCAAGGCTGATCACACAGTGGACGCTTGCAAACTGTGGAGAAGAGAAAGAAAAACTGGAAAAATATCTTCAGGCAGCAGAGAAACTTTACACAACAGCAATAAAAGACGGCTGGAACGCAGATGGTGCACCGGGAATTGTATACACGACAGATTGGAATGGCAAACCGGTGGTACATGACCGTATGCACTGGACTCTTGCGGAAGCGATCAATACCTCTGCAGTTCTTTATCAGGTGACCGGTAAGGAGAAATATGCGAAAGATTATGCTGCGTTTATGAAGTACCTGGATGAAGTGGTCATGGATCACGAAAACGGCTCCTGGTTTCATCAGCTGGATGAGCAGAATCATCTGAAAGGAACCGTATGGCCCGGAAAATCCGATCTGTACCATGCACTGCAGTCTACACTGATCCCATATCATAAAGCAGATACGTCTATTGCACCGGCAGTGAAGAAAAAACTGGAGATCTGAACAAAATCGTTTTGCGATTTTTGTTCGTGAGCATGTAATGAAGCGGAGTGCGAATGTTCAATAAAAAAACTTCCTGTGTTTACAGAAAAATTTCTCAGGACAGATACTTGCAGAGATACAGGTATCCGGTCTCGAAGAAATAAGAAAACACAGGAAGGTTTTTTGTTGAATAGTTATTACTCCGTAACCTCTTTCAGATCCGAAATATCCGGAGAAGCCATGAGAGAATAATTGGTGTAATAAACAACGAAACCGGGTTTCGCACCGGCAGGTTTTTTCACATGCTTTTTCTGGATATAATCGATTTCTACCTTGGGAGCAGAGTGTCCTTTGGAGTACCAGGCTGCCAGGCGGCCTGCTTCTTCGAAGGTACGGTCCGGAAGTTCACCGTCTTTGGTGCGGACGATCACATGGGAACCAGCCATTTTCTTTGCATGGAACCACCAGTCATTTCCGGTTGCGAACTTGAAAGTCAGCTCATCATTCTGGAAATTGTTTTTTCCCACATAGATATCAAAACCGTCACTGGATATGTAGTGGAGCGGTTTGGATTTCGGCTGGGCTTTCTGGCCTTTTTTGTTTGTGTAGTGACGTTTGATATAGCCGTACTCAGTGAGCTCTTCCTTGATCTGGGAAAGGTCACTTTCAGATCTGGCAATATCCAGAGCATTGGAGATAGATTCCAGATGAGAGATCTCACTTTCCGTATCTGTGATCTGTTCTGTGACGGCTTCCTCTGTACGCTTTAGCTTTCCGTATTTATCAAAATATTTCTTGGAATTCTGTGCCGGAGTCAGTGTCGGGTCAAGAGGGATAGTGATCTCCTCATTGGTGTAATAGTTCAGTGCCGTAAAGGATCTGCAGCCTTCCTCAAGCCCGTATCCGTAGGTGTTGATCAGTTCACCGTAGACCTTGAATTTATCTTTTTTTGCAGTATCATTCAGCTGCTTTTTCTGGATGTTGTATTTTTTTCGGTTACGTTCCAGAGCGGTCTGTACTACACGGCGAAGATCGGAGGATTTCTGGTGGATACGTGTCAGCAGACTTTTGGTAGCATAATAGGTTTCCAGCATAACAGAGACACTGTCAAAGATTTCGCTGCGGTATTCACTGCCAAACTGCTGATAAGGAAAGACACCGTATTCCACAGGTTCCTCTCCGCGGTAGACAATATTCGGGGTGAACTCTCTGTTCCGGATCTGTTCCATAAGGCGGAGAAAGGTATGATAAAGATGGGTGCAGGCTGCCTCATCCAGGGACTGCGATGCATCGCTTCCGTCAATGGATGCACGGTAGCAGATCTCCTCAGCCATTACCGGGCTCATACCTGTGAGTGAAGTGTAAAGCGCCTTGGAAATATTCACAGGCTTTTTACAGATGTGCTGTGTGAACTCCTCCTCGGAAACAGTCAGCGGATTTTCTTTATCCCTGGTATTGGGAATGAAATATTCTCTTCCGGGAAGAACCTCACGGACAGAGCTCATATGAGAAGAGACATGTTTGATGCTGTCCAGGATCATTCCCTTTTCGTCACAGAAGATGATGTTGCTGTGCTTGCCCATCAGTTCCATGATCAGACGCTTTCTGCAGGGATCCCCCAGCTCATTAAGATGCTCCAGCTCAAATTCCACCACACGCTCCATTCCAGGCTGTTTCACATCAAGGATACGGGCGCTTCCGATGTGCTTTCTGAGAAGCATGCAGAAGTTCGGTGCAGTTAAAGGACTGATACGGTTCTTATCTGTAAAATAGATCAGAGGAAGGGATGCGCTTGCACTTAAGAGAAGACGTTTCTGTCCATTTGCGCCCTTTCCTGTGATCAAAAGTTCATCGTTTTCCGGTTGGGCGATCTTGTTGATACGTCCGCCTTTTAAATTATCATCGATCTCTGCCACGAGAGCAGAAACTGTAATTCCGTCAAATGCCATGATTTTACCTCCATTTCAACATCAATCATTATAACAGTAAAAAAAGAGTTTGACTAGGGTTTTGGAATGAACTATAATAAATCCGTATGCAATCAGTTACTGTATTTATCAGCAGCTGATAAACTTAAGAGGCAGTATTGGAGGATAACATGATAAAAAGTATGACCGGCTTTGGCAGGGCAGAAGCAGTTTCCAGAGAGCGTAAGGTTTCTGTTGAACTGAAATCCGTCAATCACAGATATCTGGATCTGAACATCAAAATGCCGAAAAGACTCAGCTATTTTGAGGGAGAGATCCGAAATGTGATGAAGACTTATATCCGCCGCGGCAAAGTCGATGTGTTCATCACCTATGAAGACTATACAATGGGCGGAATGGCTCTGAAATACAATGCAGAGCTGGCAAAGGAATATCTGGGCTATCTGAACCAGATGAGTGAGGAACTGGGGATCGAGAATGATATCCGTGTTTCCACACTTTCCAGATATCCGGATGTGTTTACAATGGAAGAGCAGGCTCCGGATGAGGAAGAGCTCTGGAATTTTCTGGAAGGTCCGCTTCATGAGGCCTGCCGGAAATTTGTGGAGACCCGCCAGCGTGAGGGTGCTAATCTGAAACAGGACCTTCTTGGGAAGCTGGACGGACTGGAAGCAAAGGTCGATGTAGTGGAAAAACGTTCTCCGGAAGTAGTGAAGGCTTATCGGGAGAAACTGGAAGCCAAGATGCACGAGCTACTTGAAGATAACCAGATCGATGATTCCAGGATCGCCGCAGAGGTGATACTTTTTTCAGATAAGATTTGCAATGATGAGGAGACGGTACGTCTTCGAAGCCACATCCACGGAATGAGAAAGATCCTGGATGAGAACGAGGGCGTGGGACGTAAGATGGATTTCATGGCACAGGAGATGAACCGTGAGGCGAACACTATCCTGTCTAAATCCAATGATCTTATTGTATCCAACGCGGCCATCGATCTGAAGACAGAGATCGAGAAGATCCGTGAGCAGATCCAGAATATCGAGTAACCGGACAGGAAACAGGCTGTACACAGACAGAAAGGGAGAGCGTAAATGGCGAAACTTATTAATGTAGGCTTTGGAAATGTTGTCAATTCACGCAAGATCGTGGCTGTGGTAAGTCCGGATGCCGCTCCTGTAAAGCGCATGATACAGAGTGTCAAGGGGACCCGAACTCTGATCGATGCCACACAGGGAAGAAAAACAAAAGCAGTGATTGTTACTTCCGATGATTATCTTGTCCTTTCCGCTCTGCAGCCGGAAACTATTGCCAGGAGATTTTCGGAAGCGTATGGAGAGGAAATGAGGGAGGAAGGAAATGAGTAAGGGAATTTTAGTTGTTGTTTCGGGCTTTTCCGGTTCCGGAAAAGGTACTGTCATGAAACGGCTGATGGAAAAATATGACAATTATGCATTATCTGTTTCTGTTACTACCAGAAATCCAAGACCAGGCGAGAAGGACGGAGAGGCTTATTTCTTCCGCACAAAAGAAGAATTTGAACAGCTGATCCGGGAAGACGGACTGATCGAGTATGCACAGTATGTGGAGAATTATTATGGCACACCCCGCAAATATGTAGAGGAGCAGCTTTCCGCAGGGAAAGATGTGATCCTTGAGATCGAGATCCAGGGTGCCATGAAGATCCGTGAGAAGTTTCCGGATACACTGCTGGTATTTGTATGTCCGCCGTCTATGGAGGAGCTTAAGAACCGTCTGGTAGGTCGCGGAACAGAGACTCTGGATGTGATCAACGGGCGTCTCAGAAGAGCGGTTGAAGAATCCAGAGGAATGGATAAATATGATTATCTCCTGATCAATGATGATCTGGAGGAATGTGTTGATACACTTCATGAGACCATCCGGTGTGAGCGCATGCGTACATCCAGGAATCATGATTTTGTATCCAGGATCCAGAAAGAAGCGGAAGCTTTTTTATAAATACCAATTAACAAGTTAAATACGGCCCTGCCGTTACAGAAGGGAGAAAAGATATGATACATCCATCTTATTCAGAATTAATTGAGGCTATCAACACAAACAACGAGGACGACGATGAGGCTCTCGTGCTGAACAGCCGTTATTCTCTTGTACTTGCAGCAAGCAAACGTGCCCGCCAGCTGATCGCAGGAGCAGAGCCGCTTGTACCGGGTGCAGCAGGAAAGAAACCGCTTTCCGTTGCCATTGATGAGCTTTACAAGGGCAAAGTAAAGATCCTTCCCGGACAGGAGGAAGAGGAAGAGCTGGAGGCTCTTGAAGCTGAGAAGGAGGCTCTTGAGGCAGCAGAGGGCGAGACCGCAGAAGGCACTGAGACTGCAGAAGCAGCTCAGACAGAAGCGGAGTAATTTTATGAAAATATTATTCATCTCTCTTGGCTGTGACAAGAACCTGGCGGATTCTGAGGAAATGCTGGGACTTCTTACAGCCGGAGGTCATGAGATCACAGACGATGAAACACAGGCAGATGCAATCGTGATCAATACCTGCTGTTTTATCAAGGATGCCAAGGAAGAGAGTGTGGAAACCATTCTTGAAATGGCAGAGTACAAAAAAACAGGAAGCTGCCATGCACTGATCGTTACCGGCTGTATGGCACAGCGATACCAGAAAGAGATCATTGAGGAGGTTCCGGAGGTCGATGCTGTTCTTGGAACTACATCCTACGGCGACATCGTAAAGGCTCTGGAGGAAGCAGTAGCCGGAAATCATTTCGAAGAATTCCGTGATATTGATTATCTGCCGGATACAGGAAGCAAACGTGTCCTTACAACAGGTGGACATTTCGGCTACCTGAAGATCGCGGAAGGCTGCGACAAGCACTGTACCTACTGCATCATCCCGAAGCTCAGAGGTAAATTTCGAAGCGTCCCAATGGAGCGCCTCATTGCCCAGGCAGAGGATATGGCTGAACAGGGAGTGAAAGAGCTGATCCTGGTAGCACAGGAGACCACCGTTTACGGAAAGGATCTTTACGGCAAAAAATCTCTTCACATTCTTTTAAAGAAGCTCTGTGAGATCAGAGGTATCCGTTGGATTCGCATCCTTTATTGTTATCCGGAGGAGATTTACGATGAACTGATCGAAACCATTCGTGATGAGAAGAAGATCTGTCATTATCTGGATATTCCGATCCAGCACGCATCGGACCGAATTCTTAAAAGAATGGGCCGCCGTACTTCCAAACAGGAACTGATCGATATTGTCGGAAAGCTCCGTAAGGAGATTCCGGATATCGTACTGCGTACAACTCTGATCACCGGATTTCCGGGTGAGACGGAGGAAGACCATGAAGAACTGAAGGAGTTCGTAGATGAGATGGAATTTGACCGTCTCGGTGTCTTCACTTACTCTCCGGAGGAGAATACCCCGGCAGCAGAGATGGCAGACCAGGTTCCGGAAGAAGTGAAGGAAGAACGCAGAGACGAGCTGATGGAGCTTCAGCAGGAGATTTCTTATGACAGAGGTCAGGACCGTATCGGACAGGAACTTCTTGTTATGATCGAAGGAAAAGTTGCAGATGAAAGTGCCTATATCGGACGTACCTACGGGGATGCACCGAAGGTTGACGGATACATTTTCGTTCAGACAGGCGAACTGCTTATGACAGGTGATTTTGCAAAGGTACGTGTGACAGGTGCGCTTGAGTATGATTTGATAGGAGTGCTGAGCGATGAATACACCGAATAAACTTACAGTTGCAAGAATGATACTTGTACCATTTCTTGTAGTTTTCTTACTGACAGGCTGGGGAGGAGAAGCAAACCGCTGGATCTGTCTTGCGATTTTTGTCGCAGCAAGTGTGACAGACTGGTTTGACGGTCATCTTGCCAGAAAATATAACCTGATAACCAATTTTGGAAAATTTATGGATCCGCTGGCAGACAAGCTTCTGGTATGCTCTGCCATGATCTGCATGATCGAGGTTGACAAGCTTCCGGCATGGGTTGTGATCATTATCATCGGACGGGAATTTATCATCAGCGGTTTCCGTCTGATCGCAGCGGAGAACGGAATTGTCATTGCCGCAAACTACTGGGGAAAATTCAAAACCGTTTCCCAGATGATCATGATCATACTTCTGATGCTGGATTTCGGAGGTGTTTTTGCAGTGCTGACACAGATATTTATCTGGCTGTCCGTTGCACTGACCATTATCTCCCTGCTGACTTATATCATGCAGAACAGAAAGGTCCTTTCCATGCAGGAGTAGGGATCAGAGTATACGAAAGGAGTTTCTTTTCATGATCACAGAACTGATATCCGTAGGAACCGAGATCCTTCTAGGAAATATCGTAAATACCAACAGCGCCTATCTTTCTGAAAAATGCGCCCTGCTTGGGTTAAGTGTTTACTATCAGGATGTAGTAGGTGATAATGAAGGCCGTATGCGTGACGTGATCCGTACTGCACTGGATCGTTCCGATGTTGTGATCCTCACCGGAGGTCTTGGACCAACAGAGGATGATATCACCAAGGAAGTAACTGCGGATCTGATGGGAATGTCTCTTAAGGAAGATTCCCACTCAAGGAAACTGATCGATAAATATCTGAAGGAATATGAGAAAAACAATCCTCAGAGACGTATCACGAAGAACAACTATAAACAGGCCATGGTTCCTGAGGGAGCCATTGTTCTTGACAATCATAACGGAACTGCTCCGGGACTGATCCTTGAGAAAAAAGGAAAAACCGCGATCCTTCTTCCTGGACCTCCCAATGAGCTGAAGCCCATGTTCGAGGAGTACGTGGTCCCATATCTGCAGAAAAACCAGCCGGAGATCATTGTGTCCCAGATGGTAAAGATTAGCGGGATCGGTGAGAGTCAGGTAGCAGAGGAAATCCAGGATCTGATCGAAAGCCAGACCAATCCTACCATTGCACCTTATGCAAAAACCGGTGAAGTGCATCTTCGTGTGACAGCAAGCGCAGAGAATGAAAAGGCCTGCAGAAAGCTGATCAAACCGGTTGTCAAGGAGCTAAAGAAGCGTTTTGGAGAGAATGTTTTCGCTACAGATGAGAGCAAGACACTGGAGGAAGCAGTGATCGATCTTCTGAAAGAGAAAGATCTGAAGCTTTCCCTGGCGGAATCGCTTACCGGCGGTATGATCGCCCAGCGCATTGTCAATGTATCCGGTGCGTCTGAGGTGTTTGGCTATGGCTTTGTGACTTACAGTAACAAGGCCAAGCATAAATGTCTGGGAGTGAAGAAGCGTACTCTGAAGGAGCAGGGGGCAGTTTCCGCCAAATGTGCCAGAGAAATGGCAAAGGGCGCCTGCAAAGCATCCGGAGCAGACATCAGTATTTCCGTGACGGGTCTGGCAGGACCGGGAGGCGGAACAAAGGAAACTCCAGTTGGTACTGTATTTATGGGCTGCTGCTATAAGGGCAAGGCTATTGCCAAAGAGTTCCACTTTACAGGAAATCGCATGCGGATCCGCGAGCAGACTACAGCGCATGCACTGGCGATGTTACGTGACTGTATCATTATGAGCAGATAGCGAATGTCTTGATCTGCCTGCTATTACGGATCAACCATGATATTTTTTATATAACAGGACTGATTTTTAAACAGATGAAACTTTCGATTTCAAGTATCTGTATCAAAAATCAGTCCTGTTTTATTTTTGTTTCCTGACAATAAGCCCCGGTATGGGCGATGAAAGAATATAAACGATCATATTTACAAGGATACTATCATAAGTGCTAGTGTTTTTATAAGGGATTTCCTCTAAAATGTGATTAAAGCAATATATGACGTAAATATACGTTTTACCGGAAAGGGGGAAATCAGAATGAAAAAGAGAAAAAATCTATTGTGTTTTGTGCTGCTGATCAGCCTTATTTTTACGATGGCATTTGGAAGTGTGACGGTCAGCGCCGCACCAAAACTGAACAGAACAAAAGTAACTCTTTTAAAAGGTGAGAAGACAACACTTAAGGTTACCGGAACCAGGCAGAAGGTTGCCTGGAGATCTTCCAAAAAGAGTGTTGCGACCGTAAACAGCAAAGGTCAGGTGGTTGCCAAAAATAAAGGTTCCGCAACGATCTATGCAAAGGTAAGCAAAAAAACGTATAAATGTGTTGTAAAGGTAGAAACACCGAAGCTCAGCAGGACATCGCTGACATTAACAGAAAAGAAATCCAGTGCCATTAAATTGACAGGAACAACTGTGAAGGTGAAATATTCTTCTTCCAATCCGAAGATCGCACGTGTGGATTCCAAAGGAAAGATCACCGCAGTGAAAAAAGGAACAGCAGTGATCACAGCGAAGGCAAATACGAAGAAATTCAACTGTAAGGTTACAGTAAAAGCAGCGCAGAAACCGAAGCCGACACCTACACCGGTGCCGAAACCATCTTTAAGTGACACCACCTTAAATATGAATAAAGGTGATGTGAGACAGCTTCAGGTAAAGAATTATAAAGAGATTCTTGTATGGACCAGTGATGATACATCTGTTGCAACTGTAGACAGTAAAGGCAAGGTAACGGCAGTGAATGTGGGAACAACAAAGATCCAGGTCCGGGATAAGAGTACCTGGCGAGGCAGCTGTACTGTCCACGTGACACAGACAGTAAAGAAACAGGTGGAGCCGGTTCTTACAAAAGGAACTAAATCTGCAAAAAAAGAGATCACCAATGATAAAGGACAGAAGGAAGTCATTAATGTAACGATAAATACCTATACTTACACCTTTACCACGATCCCGACCAATGCAGAGGAACTGAAACAGTATGATATCACAACGGCAGACGGACGCTATAAGACCATGGCTCTGCTGATCCTTGCATATCGTACCTGGACACCGACCAATCCGACGGACTGCGAGGAGATGATTTCTTATCTCAATAATAAAGAGATGACTCAGTATTACAAAAACTTTTTGAGGGATCGTATGAAAGCGGATAACGGATATAAATATCTTGGCAATTCTTACCTGAACGGAGCAACTCCAGCCAACAATTATACTCCGTCTAAACCGATTTCCATTACGTTAAGACAGGACACACTTCCGGGTAAGGGAAATTCCATCAGTGAAGATATCCCGTATTTTGAACCGACTCAGACCACTCCTGCGATCTACAGATCATTTACTGATTTTGCAGGCAGCGACAGTTCCAGATGGATCTGTACATATAAGCACTCCAAAACCGGAAAATGGTATATCTGGGACCAGTCCTGGCATGATCTTCTTACCAGGATCAAACAGCCGGCAGGAAACTATGAATATTGATCGAATGTGAATGTACCGCTATTCAATCCCATTCTAAAAAAGGAACCGACAGCGTAAAAACTGTCGGTTCCTTTTGGGCATACATAATAGAATATCTCATCGGTGCAGCGCAAACTTTTCAATGGCGCGTGCTACACCGTCTTCGTCATTGGAAGCAGTAATATAATCGGCTGCTTCTTTTACCTGGGGCTGTGCATTGGCCATGGCTACGCCAAAACCGACTTCCCGGAGAAGATGGACATCGTTGTCACCGTCTCCGCATGCCATAATGGATTCCCTTGGGATTCCCAGCATTTCGCCAAGAGCAACAAGAGCGGTTCCTTTGTTGACACCGGCGGCGTTGATCTCAATATTGTAGCTTAAGGAGCCTACAAGCTCCAGCTCCTTAAGTTCACTTAATTCCTTCCAGGCGGCGGCACGTTCCTCCATGTCTGCAAAAAGCGCCTGGACTTTATCCATGCTTCTGTTTTCTTTTGTAATGACATCCTGGATGTCCGGAACCGCGATACGGGTAGTACGGACATAATTCCACATATTAGGGTCGTGATGGTATTTTCCTACATTATCAAGCTTGGCAGCGTCTGCATATCCCTGGCCGTCAAAATAGATCTCACTTAAAGTATCATATTTTTCAAAGATACGGAGAGCTTTTTTTGCACTTTCCATGGGAAGAAGCTGCTCGATAAGAAGTTTATTATGGTCTGTATCAAGGACTCTGGCTCCGTTGGAGGTGAGAGCATAGTGAATTCCCGGAAAATTTCTCAGTTCCGCGGGAATGCCGGTATATGGCCGGCCGGTAGCCATCAGAACAAGGATACCTGCATCAATAGCTTCCCTGAGAACGCGCCTGGTATTTTCTGTGAGTTCTTTTTTTGTATTCAGAAGAGTTCCGTCCAGATCAAGACCGATCATTTTTATCTGCTGCATATTTAAGATTTCCTTTCCCGGTTAAGGTCACATATACAGAAAAACCGTCCCGAAAAAACATTTTCCGGGACGGTATCTATCTGTTTATCAGATATCAAGAAGATCACTGTAAACTTTCAGTGCTCCGTCTGTATCATGAGCGAGAACACGTTTTGCAAGAACCTTACCAAGCTGTACACCCTCCTGGTCAAAGCTGTTCAGGTTCCATACAAAGCCCTGGAACATGATCTTGTTCTCAAAGTGTGCAAGAAGCGCACCCAGAGACTTCGGTGTAAGTTCCTCACCAACAATGATACTGGAAGGACGTCCGCCCTTGAAGTTTTTGTTCAGGTTCTCATCTTCTTTTCCACATGCAAAAGCAACGATCTGTGCTGCAACGTTTGCACAGAGCTTCTGCTGGCTTGTGCTGTTCTCGATATCAACATCAACACCAAGCTGGCTCTTCTTAAAGCCGATGAACTGAAGCGGAACAATATTGGTTCCCTGATGCAGAAGCTGGTAGAAGGAGTGCTGTCCGTTGGTTCCTGGCTCACCAAAGATCACCGGTCCGGTCACATAATCCACCGGCTCACCAAAGCGGTTTACAGATTTACCGTTAGACTCCATATCACACTGCTGAAGATGAGCAGGGAAGCGGCTTAATGCCTGTGAGTATGGTAAAACTGCAGTAGAAGGATATCCCTGTACATTTCTCTCATAAACGCCGATCAGGGCATCCAGCATATCCGGGTTCTCAAGAATGTTCTTATTTGTTGCAAGCTTATCCTCCTCGGCAGCTCCGTCAAGCAGCTCTGCGAATACTTCCGGTCCGAATGCCAGGGAAAGGATTGCTCCGCCTACACCGGAAACAGAAGAGTAACGTCCGCCGATATAGTCATCCATAAAGATTGCGGTAAGGTAGTCATCGCTCTTTGCCAGAGGAGAAGTCTCACTGGTTACAGCAAGCATATGTCTGGACGGGTTCAGGCCCGCTTTTGTAAGGGCGTCTTTTACGAATGCCTCATTTGTCAGAGTTTCAAGTGTTGTACCGGATTTGGATACAACGATGAAAAGAGAGTGAGCAAGATCTACAGATGCAAGAACAGCAGCTGCATCATCCGGGTCAACGTTGCTGATGAATTTTGCTTCCATCTTGAAGGTGTTGTTTGCCTTTGCCCAGTTCTCAAGTGCGATATATAATGCACGCGGTCCCAGGTCACTTCCGCCGATACCGATCTGTACAACCGTAGTGAATTTCTCACCGGCTTCATTTGTGATCTCGCCTGCATGTACTTTGTTTGCAAAATCTGCAGCTTTCTTCTGCTGAGCTACATAGAATTCTCGCTTGTCCACACCGTCAACAACAACAGGCTCGCCAAGCTGTGTACGTGCAAGATGATGAAGGACCATACGTTTCTCGCCTGTGTTGATCACTGCGCCGTTATATAATTCCTGGAATTTCTCGATCAGTTCTGCCTCATCAGCCAGTTTGGAAAGTGCGTCAAGAACGGTCTCGTCCACTTCCTTAGCTGCGTAATTGTAAGCCAAACCTGCTGCCATCGGTACGCTGTACTTCTTTACACGTTCTGCACCCTGCTCGCCGGACATTGCTTCTGCAATGTTCACGTGATCTTTCAGACTGTTAAGTTTGCTGTAAGAAGCAAGAGTGTCCAGATTTTTCCATGTTGCCATAATCATATTCCTCCTTTAATGACTGTGATCAGAGATATCACCATAAATCCTTCGGATATCTTTTTCACAATTGTCTACAGCCAATTATACTGAAAAAAGCTCTGGATTTCAACGGAAGGAACGATTTAATTGGTGAAAATCTTGTTAAATAAGGTAAAAAATATCAGAGATAACAGGATCGTGACGGAAATATGAAGAAGTTTCCGTCAGCAGCAGGACAGGAATGGGGAAATATGATATGATAGAAAACAGATCACCCGGAGAAAAAAACCGGGAAAATAATAAGTGATGAAGGGAATTGTTTTATGGAGGAAATGAAGAAAAAAGGAAATGTGATCGCACTGCTGCCTATCGGTGTTTTTCTGGTCCTGTATCTGGGACTGGGGATTTTGTTTGAGTATGTGATGAAGATCCCTATGGGATTTTATAATGTACCGATCGTTGTGGCTTTTCTGTCTGCGATCCTGGTGGCATGTGTTCAGAACAGAACGATCAGCTTTGACAGAAAGCTGGAGCTTATGGCAAAAGGAGTAGGAGATAAAAATATCATCACCATGCTTCTGATCTTTCTGACCGCAGGCTCTTTTGTGGGTGTTGTGGGGCGCAGCAGTGCAGAAAGTGTGGCCTACTGTATGCTTTCTCTGATACCGGCACGTTTTTCTGTTGCGGTATTGTTTGTAGTTGCCTGCTTCGTATCTGTGGCTATGGGAACTTCCGTTGGGACGATCACGCTTCTTACCCCTATTGCGGTAGCGGTTTCCAAAGCTTCCGGTTTTGATATGGCATTTTGTGTGGCATCGGTGATGGGAGGAGCCATGTTTGGTGACAACCTTTCTTTTATTTCTGATACCACGATCGCAGCCTGCAACGGTCAGGGCTGTCAGATGAAGGATAAATTCCGGGAAAATTTCTGGATCGCATTTCCGGCAGCTGTTGTTACACTGATCCTGATCCTTATCCTGTCTTTTCAGACAGAGATTCAGGGAAGAGTGGTACAGGATTATCATCTTGTGCAGATCCTTCCGTATGTTCTGGTGCTGATTGGCGGGATTATCGGCATCAATGTATTTGTGGTACTTCTGATCGGAATTGTCTCCGGCGCATTTATCATGCTTCTTGGAGGACATATCACGCCGGTGGAGCTTCTGACAAATATTGGCTCCGGTGTTTCCGGGATGTTTGAGACATGTATGGTGGCTATCCTTGTAGCAGCCATGTGTGCGCTGATCCGGGAGCATGGAGGCTTTGAAGCACTGCTTTCCGGAATACAGAGAGTTTTTAAAGGGAAAAAAGGCGGACTTCTTGGTATGGGACTTCTGGTTGGAACTATGGATATCGCAACAGCCAATAATACGGTGGCCATTGTTATGGCCAACCCCATTGCAAAGGAAATGGCGCTGGAATATAAGATCACTTCCAGAAAGACAGCTTCTATCCTGGATACATTTTCCTGTATTTTCCAGGGGGTGATCCCATATGGAGCCCAGATGCTGGTTGCCATTTCTGCGGCAAAGGAACTGGGATTTGAGCTTTCTGCTTTTCAGATCATGCCGAAACTGTTTTACCCCATGCTTCTGCTTGTGAGTTCTCTGATCGCGATCTTTGGTATAAAAGGCGGGGATGATAAATGAATCAGGAAGAGATGATCCGGGATGTCCGGAAAAGACTGTTTGAAATGCAGGATACAGGATATCGGGATTTTCATGCAAGGCTGGTTCCGACTGTGGAGAAAGAAAAGATCATCGGTATCCGGACACCGATACTCCGGAAATTTGCAAAAGAATTTGGAAAAACAGAAAGATCCGAAATGTTCCTGAAGGTTCTTCCTCATCAGTATTATGAGGAAAATAATCTCCATGGCCTGCTGATCGAGCAGATCAGAGATTATGATAAATGTCTGGGAGAACTGGAGTGTTTTCTTCCGCATATTGATAACTGGGCGACCTGTGATCTGCTGACGCTCCATATGATGAAAAAACACCGTGATATATTTATCCGGGAGGTTTATCGCTGGATGGAGTCGGATAAGCCTTATACCATCCGGTTCGGGATCAGTATGCTGATGCGCCATTATCTGGACGAAGGATTTAAACCGGAATATCCGGAGAAAGTGGCAGCGATCCGCTCGGAAGAATATTATGTAAATATGATGCGAGCCTGGTATTTTGCTACAGCACTGGCAAAACAGTATGAGAAGATCCTTCCATTCTTGGAAGAGCAGAGAATGGATATCTGGACTCATAATAAGACGATCCAGAAATCCATTGAAAGCTACCGGATCACACAGGAGCAGAAGGATCATCTCAGGACACTGCGGATAAAGAAATAAACAGCAGGTAAGGGTTGGAATATGAAGGCAATATCAATCTATGCACTTACAAGAAATCAGAATATGGAATGTGTCCAGAAGCTGGAACGCCAGCTTTCCGGCAGAGATTTTTTTCTCAGGATCAAAGAATGGGAACTGGAAAGTATGAAAGCACTGGTGAAGCAACTGGAACTGCATATGGAGGAAGTGTATAAGCTGCGCTTTTTCTATTCGTTTCAGATCCCGAAGCTTGGAAAGGAGTTCGATCTTCTTCAGATCAAAGATGACCAGATCGTGAATATTGAACTGAAAAGCGGCATTGTGTCGGACGAGGCTATCCGGAGACAGCTGATCCAGAACCGGTATTATCTGTCTGTTTTTGGAAAACCGATCCTGTCTTATACCTATATCAGCAGTGAAGATCATCTGGTGAGACTGACCAATCATGATCACATTGTGGAGGGGGATTGGAAACAGCTATGTATTGCATTGGGGAAAGAAAGCCCGGACTATGAGGGAGATATCGAGGATCTGTTTCAGGCAGAGCTTTATCTGATCTCTCCGCTGACAGAACCGGAGCGTTTTCTCAAAAAAGAGTATTTCCTTACTTCCCAGCAGAGAGATATTGAACGGCAGATTCTGAAGAGAATACGTGGAGAAAGAGGAGGATATTTCTGGTTCAGCGGACTTCCAGGAACCGGAAAAACATTGTTGCTTTATGATATTGCGATGAAGTTGTCCGTGCGCCAGAGAGTCTGTATCATTCACTGTGGAGAGGCGGGAAAAGAATGGAAGATTCTTCATGAACGTCTGCGGCGGATAGATTTTCTGGCAGATACTCAGCTGGACGGAACGACGGATCTTGGCTGTTACAGCAGCATTCTGGTAGATGAAGCACATCTTCTGTCCCTGGAAAAATTATCGGTTCTGCTTACATGGAGTGAGCACAGGCCGGTGATCTTTTCCAGTGATTCCGAGGATGTGATCTCACCGGAAGAGATGGATCGTAGCATTGTGGAAAGCCTGGGAAATCTGCCGGAGATCCAGAAATTCCATCTGACAAACCGGATCCGTACCAATGCGGAACTTTCCTCTTTTATCCAGAACATGATGCACCTGCCGGAAAAAAGAAGCCCCAGATGGTATTCGCATATTGCAGTGGTGTATGCCAATAATGACCGCGAGGTGGAAAATTTTCTGAATGATTTTGCGGGACAGGGGTATCAGCAGCGGATGCCAGAGGGTTCTGGACAGCTTGGTATCCAGGCAGTGAGAGATGCGGAGAAGATCGTTGTATTGCTGGATGAACAGTATTATTACGACGAAAAAGGATATTTAAGATCCAGGTGCTCCGCGGAAAAATATTCCAGTGTACGAAAACTTTTTCATCTTTTGAATCAGGCGAAAGAGAGCCTGGCTCTGGTGGTGAGAGAGAATATGGCGGTATATGAAGTGATGATGGAGATTTTGCAGATGCACAGAAACAGATAAAAACAAAAGATTAAAGACAATGGAGAGGAAGACAGAGAGATGGAAGTTTTGGAGATTGTTTTGCCTGTACTGGCGATGATCATTCTTGGAATCCTGTGCAGAAAATGGAAACTTTTAGATCAGAGTGGTGTCAATAACATGAAAACACTGGTAACAAATATTATGCTTCCTGTGGCAATTTTTCATGCACTGGCAACAGCAGAGTACAGTGGAAAGATCGGAATTTTGGTTCTGATCATGTTTGTGATGCTCTTGATTTCATTTGGGGCAGGATTCTGGATGAAAAGATTTATGGACGAGCCATATAAGAAATATCTTCCGTTTCTGATCTGTATCTATGAAGGTGGAATGATGGCTTACCCGTTGTATACAAGTCTTTGTGGTAGCGAAAATCTTTCACAGATTGCAGTGCTGGATATTGCGGGACTTCTTTTTGGATTCAGTGTGTATATGGGAATGCTGGGACAGACGGAAAACGGGGAAAAGATCAATGCAAAAAGCCTGTTTTACAGTGCATTGCGAACCCCTGCTTTTATAGGAACGGTTCTTGGAATTATTGTGGGACTGACACGAATGATCACCCGGCTTCTGGACAGTCCTTTTGGCAATTGTTATCTCAGTGTGGAGAATATTCTGACAACGGCCATTACGCCGATTATTCTTATTGTAGTTGGGTACAGTATGGAACTTGCGCCGGAACTTATCAGCCCCTGCCTCAAAACCATATTGCTGAGAGTCCTTTTGCAGGCAGTGATGATTGCGGGAGTTCTCATGGCAGTAAAATATTTGGTAGGAGGTTCCAGGCTTCTGAACCTGGCGGTTATTACATATATGTCCTCGCCTGCTACATTCAGTATGCAGACTTTTCTGAGAAAGAAAGAGAGCAGTGCCTATGCATCCACAACAAATTCTCTGTATTGTGTGGTCTCAATCCTGGTTTATATCACACTGGCAGTGGCAGGATGATGGAACTGAAAGAAGGGATCAAATGACGACAACGACATTATGTTATATAGAAAACGATGATAAATTCCTGATGCTTCACAGAGTAAAAAAACAGGATGATATGAATGAGGGCAAATGGATCGGCGTTGGCGGGCATGTGGAAAGTCAGGAAACTCCGGAAGAATGCCTTGTTCGTGAGGTGAAAGAGGAAACAGGGCTGACACTTACCTCCTATAAGTTCCGTGGCCTGGTGACATTTATAAACAGTGAATGCGAATCAGAACTTATGTGTGTGTTCACAGCCGATGAATATACAGGAGAACTGATTGAATGTGATGAGGGAGAACTTTGCTGGGTTGACAAAGCCATGGTGCCGAATCTTCCGGCATGGGAGGGGGATCAGGTATTTCTTGATCTGCTCCTTTCAGGAGAAAAACGCTTTTTTTCTGTAAAATTGCAGTATGAAGGTGACAGACTTGTAGAGAAGAAAATTCATTTGTATTAATAGTAGATTGTTTCATAGCTGGAGGGAAAATCATGTTTAATAAAATGATTGCACAGCAAACCGCAAAAAAAGAAAAACTTCTTGATAATTTTCTGAAAAAACATGAAGCGGAATATCCGTTTCCGGAAGATGTGGAACTCATTTGTGACATTGACTATATGGGAGATGGAAAGCCCTGTCATTTCATGGATATTTACCGTCCCCGAAATTATGAAGGAAAACTTCCAGTCATGTTTAACCTGCACGGAGGCGGTTTTCTCTTTGGGAAAAAAGAAGAGGGCCATTTGTTCTGTGCAGAAATGAGTCAGAGAGGTTTTTTGGTGTTCTCATTTGAATATCCGCTTGCACCGGAAGCGTTGTTTCCGCAGATTCTTAAGGATCTGATGACAGGAATGGGAAATGCAAAGAGATATTTTGAAACCTATGATGGTGACGGAGAACATATTTATATGACAGGAACCAGTGCGGGGGCGAGCCTGTGCGTATATCTGGCCGCTATGTTAAAAAGTCCTGAATTGGCAAAGGCTTTTCAGGTTGTTCCAAATGATCTGAAAATTCGGGCGCTGGGTCTGGCAAGTGGAATGTATTATACAACCAAACCGGACAGTATAGGGATTTTTCTTCCCTCCTATATTTACGGGAAACACTGGAAAAAGAGTTCGTTTTATCCATATATAAATCCGGAAAACAAAGAAATTATCCGAAACCTGCCACCGTCATTTCTGGTCACAGCTTATGGAGATACTTTTCGAAATTACAGCAGACAGTATGCAAAAGCGATAAAAAAAGCCGGTGTGATCTGTCATCTTGAAGATTATGAGGTGGACAAAAAACTTCCGCATGCTTTTAGTACAACTTTTCCTGAAATGGAGGAAAGTAAACGTGCAAATACGCAGATGGTGGAATTTCTTCTTAAATACTGATGAAATGCCAGGAAACCTTACTGGAGTCCGGATCCGGATTATTCTCCCTGCACAAGGATGCAATCGCTATATACAGTTAAGAACACAATTTTCTTGAAATCCTAACCATAGATGATTATAATAGGGAGAAGGTATGTCAATTTTGTGCTATTAATGATATTTGGCATTGCATTGTATTTTAATATACAAAATGCCATTTTTCTTTACGATAAGTTCGCGAAAATCCGCAGGATATTAACTGTTTGTGGGTAATGATAACCATTGTTGGCAAGTTGAAAAAATGTCCATTTTTGACCAAACGGGGTTTTGGGCACCATTTTATAGCAACTTTTTACACAAGAATTGGCTTACAAATATAAACATTTTTGATGTTTCACTGAATTTTATATCTTTAAATTCTTTGTGAAATATTACTAATTTTAGAAAGGGATAGAATGAGAAAATTAGCATTAAGTGATGAAATTTTGCTCAAAGTTGATAAAGCTGCCCGCTATATTGGCGGCGAAGTCAACTCTGTAATGAAAGATAAAAATGAGGTAGAAATCCGTTTTGCAATGTGCTTCCCGGATGTCTACGAAATCGGCATGTCCAACCTCGGTATGATGATCCTCTACAACATGTTCAACCAGCGTGAGGATGTTTGGTGTGAGCGCCTCTTTTCTCCATGGCCGGATCTGGATAAGGTGATGAGGGAGAAGAAGATTCCGTTGTTTGCACTGGAATCCCAGGAACCGATCCGGGATTTTGATTTTCTTGGAATTACGATTGGGTACGAAATGTGCTACACCAATATTCTGCAGGTACTGGATCTCAGTGGTATCCCGTTGAAGAGCGCAGACCGTGGTGAGGATTTCCCTATTGTGATCGGTGGCGGTGCCTGTGCGTATAATCCGGAGCCGTTGGCACCTTTTTTTGATATGTTTTATATCGGAGAAGGGGAAACGGTTTATGATGCACTTTTTGATGCATACAAGGCCAATAAAAAGGCTGGCGGCAGCAGGAGAGATTTCCTTCTGGCAGCAGCTAAGATTCCTGGAATTTATGTTCCGTCTCTCTATGAAGTTACCTATAAAGAAGATGGTACGATCGCATCCTTTGCACCGACGGCGGATGGTGTTCCTGAGAAGGTCCAGAAACAGCTGATCATTGATATGGAAAAGGAATATCGTGCTGTGGAGGCACCGGTCGTTCCTCACATTAAGGCAACACAGGATCGTGTAACTCTTGAGATCCAGAGAGGATGCATTCGAGGCTGTCGTTTCTGCCAGGCAGGTATGATCTATCGTCCGACCCGTGAACGTGATGTGGAGACTTTGAAGGAATCGGCGCGTATCATGCTGAAAAATACAGGACACGAAGAGATTTCCCTTAGTTCCTTAAGCTCCAGTGACTATTCCCAGCTGAAAGAACTGGTGAACTTCCTGATCGAAGAGTTTCATGGAAAGGCTGTTAATATTTCCTTACCATCTCTCAGGATCGATGCGTTTGCACTGGATGTTATGAGTAAAGTGCAGGATGTAAAGAAAAGCAGCCTGACTTTTGCTCCGGAAGCTGGTTCTCAGCGACTTCGTGACGTTATCAACAAAGGTCTGACAGAGGAAGTGATCCTCCATGGTGCGGGCGAAGCATTTAAGGGTGGCTGGAATCAGGTGAAGCTTTACTTTATGCTCGGTCTTCCCACAGAAACAGAAGACGATATGAAGGGAATTGCTCATCTGGCACAGAAGATCGCAGAGACCTATTATGAGGTGGTTCCGAAAGAACAGCGTAAAGGCAAGGTACAGATCAACGTCAGCACATCTTTCTTTGTGCCGAAGCCGTTTACCCCATTTCAGTGGGCACCAATGTATACAGAGCAGGATTTTGTGGAAAAAGCCAAGGTGGTTAAAAATGAAGTCCGCGCTCAGCTGAATCAGAGAAGTATCCGTTATAACTGGCATGAACCGGATGTAACAGCTCTGGAAGGATTTCTCGCACGCGGGGACAGACGATGCGCGGATGTGATCCTGAAGGCTTATGAAAAAGGTGCCCTTTACGATGCTTGGACAGAAAATTTTGATTATGATATCTGGAAGGAAGCTATGGCTGAATGCGGAGTGGATATGACATTCTACACACTTCGTGAAAGAAGCCTGGATGAGATCCTTCCATGGGATTTCATTGATACCGGTGTCAGCCGCAGATTCCTGGAGCGTGAATGGCAGCGTGCAAAAGAGGGTGTTGTGACGGAAAACTGCCGTCAGAAATGTTCCGCATGTGGAGCTATGAAATTTAAAGGAGGTGTCTGCCTTGAAGGTAAGAATTAAATTCAGCAAAGAGGGTCCTATGAAGTTTGTGGGACATCTGGATACCATGCGTTATTTCCAGAAAGCACTTCGTCGTGCAGAGCTTCCGGTAGCGTTTTCCGGTGGATACAGCCCGCATATGATCATGTCTTTTGCGGTTCCACTTGGAGTGGGGATGGAGAGTCTCGGAGATTATTTTGACCTGGAAATGGCAGAAGATATGCCTACTGCAGAGATCGCAGCCCGTCTGGAGGAACAGATGGCAGAGGGGATGCATATCGTTAGCGTCCGCAAGGTAGAGGATGGAAAAGCGGGTAAAGCGATGGCACTGGTGGCAGCAGCAGATTATCTTGTGGAGTTCCGTCCGGGCAAAGAGCCTTCTATTGACTGGAAAAGCCGTGTGAAAGAATTTCTGGCACAGCCGGAGATCAAAGTGACCAAGCAGACCAAGCGCAGCGAAAAGGAGATCGATCTTCGTCCGAATATCTATAAAATGGAAGTAAGAGAGAATGGGTTCTTTTATATGCTGGCATCTGCAAGCTCTAATTATACGAAGCCGGAGATGGTAACAAACACCTTTTTCCACTGGATTGGAGAAGAACTTCCGGAATTTGCCTTCACAGTGAAACGTCTGGAAATGTATGCCGATAAAGGAGAAAATGCAAGCCCACGTTTTGTGACTCTGGAATCATTAGGTGAGGAAATTGAGTAAACTGATCATAACAAGAATGGAGATCCATGGTGTGCCCTGTACAGTAGCGGCCCTTTCGGAGGAGGAACGGATCGTTGAGATCCGACTGGAATCCGATCAGGAAAAATCCATTCTTGGAAATATATATACCGGACAGGTCGAAAATATCGCATCCAATATCCAGGCGGCTTTTGTGCAGATCGAGCCTGGAAAGAGATGCTACTATTCTCTTGCAGAGGCACAGAGAGCTGTTTTTTCCGCAGGAAGAAAAGGAAACGGACCATTGCGGCCTGGAGATGAGCTCCTGGTACAGGTGAGCAGGGATGCCATGAAGGGAAAACTTCCGGCACTGACATCCAATCTGAATTTTACGGGAAGATATCTTGTTCTCACTACAGGAGATAAAAAGTTTGGTCTGTCTTCCAAGCTGGCACTGGAAGATCGCCATCGCCTCAGCGGATGGCTGAAAGAGGAAGCAGAGCGTCCGGATAAGGAATTCGGTATCATTGTCCGGACCAATGCCGCAGACGCTTCCAAAGAAGAGATCCTGAAGGAACTGGAGTGGCTGAAGGGCCGCTACCATAAAGCCGTAGTTCAGGGACGGAACCGTACCTGTTTCAGTCTTGTACTGGAGACAGAACCATTTTATGTGGCGGCTGTAAGGGATGCTTATGGTCGTGACCTGGATGAGATCATTACCGATGTGCCGGAAATCAGAGAAATGATCCTGGGATATCTGGAAGAGATCAGCCCGGAGCTTAAAGAAAAGCTTCGTTTTTATCAGGACAAACTTCTTCCGCTTTATAAGCTGTATCGTGTGGAAACTGCACTGGATGCGATCCAGAAAGAAAAAGTATGGCTGAACAGCGGCGGATTTCTGGTGATCCAGCAGACGGAGGCCTTTGTATCCATTGATGTAAACAGTGGAAAATATACCGGAAAGAAGAAAATGGAAGAAACCTTCCGCAAGATCAATCTGGAAGCGGCTGCGGAGATCGGCCGGCAGTTGCGGCTGCGTAATCTTTCAGGTATTATCCTGATCGATTTTATCAACATGGAAAATCCGGATCACAGAGATGAACTCTTTCATGTTTTACAGAAGCTCCTCAGAAAAGATCCGGTAAAGAGTAGGGCCATTGATATCACACCATTGCATATCCTGGAAATGACCAGAAAGAAAGTAAGACGTCCGGTGATCGAGGACATCCGGGAGCTTACAAAAAAATAATAAAAATATCAAAAAAACTATTGACATAACAGTATGTCACTGTTATGATAATCGAGTATGCCGCACAAAGAGGTTAAAGAGCTTCAGTTTCAGAACAGGAGCCACCGAATTTGGCGAGTAAATAATTAGGAGGTGCCACAGATGTACGCAATTATTGCAACAGGTGGTAAACAGTACAAGGTTGCCGAGGGTGACGTAATTAAAGTTGAAAAGCTCGGTGTAGAAGCTGGTGAAACCGTAACATTTGACAACGTGATCGCAGTCAGCAATGACGGATTAAAGGTTGGCGAGGATGTAAAAGATGCCAGTGTTACCGCTTCTGTAGTTGAAAACGGTAAGAATCGCAAGGTCATCGTTTACAAATACAAACGCAAAACTGGATATCACAAGAAAAACGGACACAGACAGCAGTACACCAAAGTTAAGATCGAAAAGATTAACGGTTAATCTGGTGTCATCATGATTACAATTAAAGTCAGAAAGAAAAACGGATCTTATGAAGAATTTATTTCGAAGGGACATGCCGGTTATGCAGAAGCCGGACAGGATATTGTCTGTGCTGCGGTATCTGCACTGATCATTACCACGGTGAATTCTCTTGAGAAATTCACAGATGATAAATTTGATGTGCAGGAAGAGGATGGATTTGTTTCCATTCATTTCAGAAATGATCTTTCTGAACGGGGGATGCTCCTTATGGATTCCTTACTTCTCGGTCTGACGGAAATTGCTGGTAGTTATAACAATCGATATTTGACAGTAAAAGTCAAGGAGGTGTAACAACAATGATGAAGATGAACCTTCAGTTATTCGCACATAAAAAGGGAGTTGGTTCTACAAAGAACGGTCGTGATTCCGAGTCTAAGAGATTAGGTGCGAAAAGAGCAGACGGACAGTTTGTAAAAGCCGGAAACATTCTTTACAGACAGCGCGGAACCAAGATTCACCCAGGTGAAAACGTAGGCTGCGGTAAAGACTATACTTTATTTGCACTTACAGACGGAGTCGTAAGATTCACAAGAAAAGGTCGCGATAAGAAACAGGTTTCTATCGTTCCTGTAGACGCAGAGTAATGAAATAGGTAAAAGGCTTCAAATCGATCCGGTTTGGAGCCTTTTTTTGGAATAGAGGTGTAATATGTTTGCAGATAGAGCAAGGATCATTATCCGCTCCGGTAAAGGCGGCGACGGACATGTAAGCTTCCGACGTGAGCTGTATGTACCCAATGGCGGGCCGGATGGCGGCGATGGTGGCCGTGGCGGTGATGTGATTTTTGAGATCGACGAGGGCCAGAATACTCTCGGAGACTACAGACACAGAAGAAAATATAAAGCTGAGGATGGCCAGGAAGGCGGTAAAAAACGCTGCCATGGTGCAGACGGTAAGGATGTGGTCCTGAAGGTTCCGGAAGGTACGGTGATCATGGATGCGGAATCCGGCAAGGTCATCGCGGATATGTCCGGTGAGAATCGCAGACAGGTCGTATTAAAAGGCGGTCGTGGTGGAAAAGGCAATCAGCACTATGCAACAGCTACCATGCAGGTACCGAAATATGCCCAGCCTGGACAGCCGGCTCAGGAACTTGAGGTTCTCCTTGAGCTTAAAGTGATCGCAGATGTTGGTCTGGTAGGATTTCCGAATGTTGGTAAATCTACCTTCCTTTCCCGTGTGACAAATGCACAGCCGAAGATCGCCAACTATCATTTCACAACGTTGAGCCCTAATCTTGGCGTTGTAGATACTGATAACGGCGGTTTTGTTATCGCTGATATCCCGGGACTGATCGAGGGTGCATCAGAAGGTGTGGGACTTGGACATGAATTCCTCCGTCATATTGAGCGTACACGAGTTATCATCCACATTGTAGATGCCGCTTCCGTAGAAGGTCGTGATCCAGTGGAGGATATCCACAAGATCAATAAAGAACTGGAGGCCTATAATCCGGAAATTGCAGCAAGACCGCAGGTGATCGCAGCCAACAAGATTGACTGTATTTTTGATGATGGCGAAGAAAGCCCTATTGATCAACTGAAAGCAGAATTTGAGCCACAGGGTATTTCGGTTTATCCAATTTCAGCCGTTACCGGGCAGGGTGTCAGAGAACTCCTTTTCCATGTGAAAGAGCTTCTAGATAAGAGCCCGATGAAACCGGTAGTGTTTGAACAGGAATTCTTCCCGGAAGATGTTCTTGTAAATGAAAATCTTCCGTTTACTGTGGAGCGCAGCGAGGAAGATCCGGAAGTATTCCTTGTGGAAGGTCCTAAGATTGAAAAAATGCTTGGCTATACAAATCTGGATTCTGAGAAGGGATTTGCCTTCTTCCAGAAATTCCTGAAAGAGGGCGGTATCCTGGAGGAACTGGAAAAAGCCGGCATCCAGGAAGGCGATACGGTTCGTATGTATGGCTTTTATTTTGATTATTATTAGGTAATTGCGAAACTCGCGGTGCTCGTTCGTAACCTTGAACCAAAACAAGGAA
>NZ_JANGAA010000029.1:0-33177 GCF_024461705.1 Blautia sp. DFI.9.10 | reverse complement strand
AGAACTCTGAGTTTTTCAGAGTTCTTTTTTATTTTTAAAACTATCCTTTTTCGATCAAAAAGTCCCGGGTCTGATCTCTTTTTTCCAGAAATTCAGATTCGGGACTTTATATTTTTTATCTTTTATTTCAGCTGCATATCATGGCCAAGGCATGCATCTTTTAGTGGTGGAAAAGGCGGATTCCTGTAAATGCCATCACCATTCCATACTTATTACATGTATCGATAACTGCGTCATCACGTACAGATCCACCCGGCTCTGCAATATATTTTACACCGCTCTTATATGCGCGCTCGATATTATCACTGAATGGGAAGAATGCATCGGATCCCAGTGTCACGCCGGTAAGACCATCCAGCCATGCTCTCTTCTCTTCTTTTGTGAACACTTCCGGCTTCTCTGTGAATGTCTTTTCCCATGCACCATCTGCAAGGACATCCATATATTCCTCACCAATGTAAACATCAATGGCATTATCTCTCTCCGCACGTGTGATCGTGTCTTTAAACGGAAGCTCCAGTACCTTCGGACACTGACGGAGATACCAGTTATCTGCCTTCTGACCTGCAAGGCGTGTACAATGTACACGGGACTGCTGTCCTGCACCAACGCCGATAGCCTGTCCGTCCTTAACAAAGCATACAGAATTGGACTGTGTATATTTCAGGATGATCAGAGAAACCTTCATATCTCTCTTGGCTTCTTCCGTAAGCTCTTTATTCTCTGTTACAATATTGGAGATCAGCGCATCATCAATTGCCAGCTCCTGGCGGCCCTGCTCAAAGGTGACTCCAAATACCTGTTTGTGCTCCAAAGGTTCTGGAACATAGTTTTCATCGATCTGGATCACATTGTAATTGCCTTTTTTCTTCTGCTTCAGAATTTCAAGAGCCTCCTCTGTATATCCTGGTGCGATCACACCATCAGAAACCTCTCTCTTGATCAGCATTGCGGTATCTTTGTCGCAGACATCAGAAAGAGAAATAAAATCACCAAATGATGACATACGATCTGCACCTCTTGCTCTTGCATACGCACATGCAAGCGGGGAAAAATTCTTCCAGTCCATATCACCTACCCAGTAGATCTTTGCCAGTGTCTCATTCAGCGGAAGTCCGATGGAAGCACCTGCCGGAGATACATGCTTAAATGAAGTTGCTGCCGGAAGTCCGGTTGCTTTCTTAAGGTCACGTACCAGCTGCCAGCCATTAAAGGCATCCAGGAAGTTGATGTATCCTGGTCTTCCGGAGAGTACCTGGATCGGAAGCTCACTTCCATCTGCCATATAGATCTTTGATGGTTTCTGATTTGGGTTACATCCGTATTTTAACTGTAATTCTTTCATGAAAAAGCTCCTCCGTTCTCTGTGATATCCCTATTTTCTTATTTATTCTTGTTTACGATCCTGGATTCATATTTTCCTGTCTCAATGTCAATAAAACGAACAAAGAGAGAAACTTTATTATCCTGGTTCAGGCTCTTCCAGAGGAGATCCGTAAACTCATCAATATCGCTTGGGATCTCTACCAGCTTCGGCTCTCCCTCGAAACTTGGAAGTGGATTTCCATCGCATTTATAAGTATGGATAAAACGTCCCTGTCCTGCCGCCGCATTCTCATAGGCAAATGTATAACGAAGACAGGAATCCGGATTTCCGTTATTGCTCTTTAAAATAGACATCGCATAATTGAATTTACCGTCTTCAACATGAAGAACACCTGAAATACGAGGTGTATAGTTCGGCGCATCCGGCTCAAACTCTCTGCTGCGGAGAGACTGTTCAAAGGTGAGCTGTCTGTCCATTCCCTCATAGATCGTATCTGTCTGATCACCGTTTGTTACGATGGTCTTATTTCCAAGGACACGTACCGGTGCATAAATGATCAGGCTCGGGTCTGTAAGCTTGGACGGATCAAAAGCCTGTGTACGGATTCCTTCCCCATCCTCAACAAAAATACGGTTTCTGCTGTTCTCGCTTCTTCCCATAATAAAATATGCAGTAACTGCATGTTTCCCGTCAGCGGAACGTCCGATCACAATTCCTCTTCCCGGATAGGAATTTTCTTTCAGTTCTTTTTCAAGTGAAAATGTCGTCATTTTTCACAGTCCTCCTTGTCTAATGTAAGGCCCGGGGCTTATCCCAGGATATGAACGGTAACAAAAAACCGCCTGGACACCCCTTATCAGGCTGCCCAGGCGGTCGGCTTCTCACTTCACTGCACTCCCTGTAGGTAATCCTACTTTCCGCCAGTCATGCAGCTTCTGCTGTTATACTACAATACTTCTTCTTAATTTTCAAGCCCCTATTTTCAGAAATTATTTTTCCAGACTTCTTGTTGCTCACAAAATAAACAATAACACTTTATTTCCCCTGTAATGCATAATCTGTCTGGATCTGTGCTGCAATGTCTGATTTCATCTGGATCCATGCATCGGGATTTTCCACGTAATACTTCGGACAGTCTTTACCTGTGACATCATAATGACGGATCACCTGATCCGAAGTCAGTCCAAAGCGTGTACAAAGCCACGCTGTCAGCTTTACCGCCGAATCATAGGTTGCTGTATTAAACTGCCCTGTTTCATCCGGATGGCAGCATTCAATGGATATGGTATCTACATTTCTGGAATTTGTGGCATAGGATATTTCTGAAGTGGGAATACATTGTACCACTTCTCCCTCCAAACCTATCACAAAATGACTGCTGACTTTGTTGTCCTGCGTTGTCGCAAGATTTTCAAAATAATTCCGGTTGGATATGGCAGTAGATCCCGGATTGGCCGTATAATGAATGGCTATATAATTTACCTGTTCGATAGAAATCTGTGGTCTGGAATAGGAATTCGGTGTCAGAAGCTCCACATCAATAAAAGGTGCTCCTTCTGCCTGCCATTGTTCCGGTCCGCCATTTCCGCTGGCATTCCCGGATATTTCTTCCTGTCCGGACTGAGTTTCACTCTGTTCCATGCGCATCTCAAAAAATGCGTATCCTAACGCACACGCAGCAAAAGCAACGATCACAATGATACATATCAGCACAATCCTCTGTAGGATCTTGATCGGGTTCTTTTTTCTCAAAGACTTCTTTTTTCTTCTGGAAGACCCGGAGGAAGTTTTCTTTACGGAAACAGGCCGCCCGCTATGGGACGGCCTGGGTGACTTTTTACCGGTCTTACCTTTTTTTCCTTTATTATTCATCTACACTGTAGTTTGGAGCCTCTTTTGTGATATGGATGTCATGTGGATGTGACTCCTTGAGAGATGCAGCGGAGATCTTAATGAATCTGCCTGTTGTTTTCAGCTTCTCAATGTTCTCTGCTCCGCAGTAACCCATACCGGATCTTAAACCGCCAATTAACTGGAATACGGTATCCTCAACGTGTCCTTTGTATGCAACACGTCCTTCAACACCTTCTGGAACAAGCTTCTTGGCGTTCTCCTGGAAGTAACGATCCTTGCTGCCGTTCTCCATAGCTGCAATAGATCCCATTCCACGGTATACTTTATATTTTCTTCCCTGATAGAGCTCGAATGTTCCCGGGCTCTCATCGCATCCAGCAAACATGCTGCCCATCATGCAGACATTGGCGCCTGCCGCGATAGCCTTGGTGATGTCTCCGGAATACTTGATTCCACCATCTGCGATGATCGGGATTCCGTAGCTGTTGGCTACTTCATAGCAATCCATAACAGCAGTAACCTGCGGTACACCGATACCTGCAACAACACGTGTGGTACAGATAGATCCAGGTCCGATACCAACTTTAACTGCATCTACACCAGCTTCGATCAGTGCCTTGGTAGCTGCTCCTGTTGCAACGTTACCTGCGATAACCTGAAGTTCCGGATATGCAGCCTTGATCTCGCGGACTGCTTTTAAGATATTCTCAGAATGACCATGTGCGGAATCAATTACGATTACATCCACATTCGCTTTCACAAGTGCATCTACACGTGCAAGTACATTGGCTGTGATACCAACTGCCGCACCACAGAGAAGACGTCCCTGTGCATCCTTGGCTGCAAGCGGATATTTGATCTGTTTCTCGATATCCTTGATGGTAATGAGTCCTTTTAAATTAAAGTCGTCATCTACAATGGGTAATTTCTCCTTACGGGATTTCGCAAGGATCTTCTTGGCATCCTCAAGTGTGATTCCTTCCTTGGCTGTGATCAGTCCTTCAGAAGTCATGCACTCCTTGATCTTTCTGCTGAAATCTGTCTCAAATTTAAGATCACGGTTTGTGATAATACCTACAAGCTTTCTGCCTTCTGTGATCGGAACACCGGAAATACGGTATTTCGCCATCAGATCATTGGCATCTTTCAGTGTATGCTCCGGTGAAAGATAAAATGGATCTGTAATAACACCGTTCTCAGAACGTTTAACCTTATCAACCTCTTCTGCCTGTGCTTCGATGGACATATTCTTGTGGATGATACCGATACCACCCTGTCTGGCCATGGCAATTGCCATTCTGTGCTCTGTAACTGTGTCCATTCCCGCACTCATCATGGGGATATTCAGCTTTACTTTCTTGGTTAAATACGTTGAAACATCTACCTGATTCGGAATCACTTTAGAATAAGCCGGAACCAGCAGGACATCATCAAACGTAATGCCTTCACCAATAATAGTACCCATTGCATTTCCTCCCTTTGTGTAAGATATTTTAAATTTGTGAACTAGTGTAACAAAAAACAAGATTCATGTCAATCCAAAAAAACTTTACTCGGTGCAGAATTTTTCATGGTATTGGCAAGTTCATCATCCAGTTCCAGGATCACCTTGCAGGTTTCTCCGCTGTCTCTTACGATCATGGCATAGCGCTTATGATCCTCAATACCTGAGGAAAAGTCTATGGTTTTCATCTTCTGATTTCCGTTGTAATAATCCATTCTGTGGGATTTCAGAGGTGCCACAAGATCAGCCTCCGCAAGCTGAAGTGATTTTACTCTTTTCCTCTTTGACTTGGACATGATCATATCAATATCCAGTTCCCCGTTAACAAACAGATATTCATATTCCAGGTCTGTTTTCGGAATTACAAAATAGCATGCAACACCAAGAGCGATAGCCGGAACCAGAAGAAGTGCATTCAGCACCAGACCTCCCAGAACCATGATCACGGTCAGTGCAATAAGACCGTATTTTATAGCAAGATCCTTCCCTGTCTGTTTCTTCTTTACCAGAAGTTCTGAATATAAGTCACTCATTTGCTTCTTCCTTTCGTAATTTACTGATTTCTTTTGATTATAACACAAAAAGAGAGCCGCGTCCATGACGCAGGCCCTCTCATTTTGTAAATTATTTACCTGCCTGCTTGAAATTACATCATTCCCATTCCCGGGTTTGGTGCCGGAGCAGGAGTATCCTCTTTGATCGTAGAAACTACAGCCTCTGTTGTAAGAAGTGTAGATGCAACACTTGTTGCGTTCTGAAGTGCACTTCTTGTAACCTTTGCAGGATCAAGGATTCCATTCTCAACCATGTTTACATATTTCTCATTCAGAGCATCAAAGCCTGTACCTACCTCAGACTCTCTTACCTTGTTGATGATAACAGCGCCTTCCAGTCCTGCGTTTGCAGCAATGTGGAACAACGGAGCCTCAAGGGCTTTCAGGATCACATAAGCACCTGTCTTCTCATCTCCCTCAAGTGTTGCTGCAAGCTTTGCAACCTCTTTGGAAGCATGGATGTAAGCAGATCCGCCACCTGCGATGATACCTTCCTCAACAGCTGCTCTTGTTGCTGCAAGAGCATCCTCAAGACGAAGTTTTGCTTCTTTCATCTCTGTCTCAGTAGCAGCACCTACACGGATAACAGCTACGCCGCCAGCCAGTTTTGCAAGTCTCTCCTGAAGTTTCTCTTTATCAAACTCGGATTTTGTCTCCTCGATCTGCGCACGGATCTGTGCAACACGTTTTGCAATGGCATCTTTGTCACCGAGACCATCAACGATAACTGTGTTCTCTTTTGCAACTTTAACAGATTTTGCACGTCCAAGCTGCTCCATCTTAGCTTCTTTCAGGTCAAGACCAAGCTCATCGGAGATCACCTGTCCGCCTGTCAGGATCGCGATATCCTGAAGCATCTCTTTTCTTCTGTCACCATAGCCAGGAGCTTTTACAGCTACTACCTGGAAGGTTCCTCTCAGTTTGTTGACGATCAGAGTTGTAAGGGCCTCACCCTCAACATCCTCAGCGATGATGAGAAGTTTCGCACCGGCCTGAACAACCTGCTCAAGAAGTGGAAGGATCTCCTGGATATTGCTGATCTTCTTGTCTGTGATCAGGATGTACGGATCATCAAGAGTTGCCTCCATTTTCTCCATATCTGTGGACATGTATGCGGAAATATATCCACGGTCAAACTGCATACCTTCTACAAGGTCAAGCTCTGTATGCATGGTCTTGGACTCCTCAACAGTGATAACACCGTCTTTGGAAACTTTCTCCATAGCATCAGCAACAAGCTGTCCAACCTGCTCATCACTTGCAGAGATTGCTGCTACGTTAGCGATCTGCTCTTTGCCGTTGATTGCCTGGCTCATGTTCTTGATCGCTTCTACTGCAACATCTGTTGCTTTTTTCATACCTTTTCTGAGGATGATCGGGTTGGCACCTGCTGCCAGGTTCTTCATTCCCTCATGAACCATTGCCTGAGCAAGTACAGTCGCTGTTGTAGTACCATCACCTGCTACATCGTTTGTCTTGGATGCAACTTCCTTGATGATCTGAGCACCCATGTTCTCGAATCCGTCCTCAAGCTCGATCTCTTTTGCGATGGAAACACCATCGTTTGTGATAAGCGGAGCACCGAAAGATTTGTCAAGTACTACGTTTCTTCCTTTCGGTCCAAGTGTTACTCTTACTGTATCTGCAAGTTTATTTACACCAGCTTCAAGTGCTGCTCTTGCTTCTGCGCCATATTTAATTTCTTTTGCCATGATAAAATGACCTCCTATTTATATTGATATACGATAAGATGTTTATATTATTTAATAACTGCCAGGATATCTTCCTGTTTTACAATGATGTAATCCGTACCATCCATCTTAACTTCTGTTCCTGCATATTTGGAGTAAATAACAGTGTTTCCGACTTCTACTTCCATCTTTACTTCTTTGCCATTTACAACTCCGCCAGGACCAACTGCGATAACCTCTGCCTGCTGTGGTTTCTCCTGTGCCTGTCCCGGAAGTACGATTCCGGATGCTGTTGTCTCTTCTGCTTCAACCTGTTTTAATACTACTCTGTCGCCTAAAGGTACTAACTTCATGATCTATGTTCCTCCTTTATAAGTTTCATCTTCGTCTGCTAGCACTCACTTTATACGAGTGCTAATCACTATGGCTATATTAGTGAATTTCGCATATTTTCGCAACCCTTTTAAGATATGGTTTTTCTATATTATTCTGGTTTTATCTCTTTTATGCTCTTGTTTTCTCTTGTTTTCTTAATTTCATTATTTATTTTAATTTTATGAAACAGACAAAAAAGAGACTCCCACGCTAGCGGGAAGTCTCTTTTGTCACGTTCTTTATCTTATATCAAGCATCTGACAGTGCTGATCACATTATGCCTTCTTGCTTCTCTGTGCTTTTATCTCCTCAAGCTCATCAAAGATCACTTCATTAAGAACTTTAATGTAAGTTCCCTTCATACCGGATGAACGGGATTCGATCACACCTGCACTCTCGAATTTACGCAGTGCATTTACGATCACGGATCTGGTGATACCTACACGGTCAGCGATCTTGCTGGCAACCAGGATACCCTCATCCCCATCCAGCTCATCAAAAATATGGATGATCGCCTCAAGTTCTGAGAAGGACAGTGTACTGAATGCCGATTTAACGATCTGCTGTTTTCTGTCTTCTTCTGCGTTCTCGTCATGAACCGCACGCATCATTTCCAGGCCAACAACTGTTGTACCATACTCGCTGACGATAATATCCTCAATATCATAGGGATGATCATTGCGGTACATGAATAACGTTCCCAGTCTCTCACCTGCAATATCGATCGGATTCACGATTCCCTGATAATTTCCGGGTACATGCTCAAAGCCAAGTGTCTGGAGATTGACATTCTCCTTTGTGGAAAGAACACCAAGAAATCTCTCATTCAATAACGGGTCGATATGTCCGCCGATCTTGTCATCGATCAGCTCTGTGATCTCATCCACACCCGGGCAGATACTGACTCCCAGAACCTTACCTTTCTTACTGAGTACCAGGATATTGGAACTTAAGGTTTCCATGAGCACCTGGCAAATGTCGTTAAACACTACCTTGCTTGAGCTGCTGTTATGCAGAAGCTTATTGATTTTTCTAGTTTTATCTAGCAACTGAACGCTCATTTTTCCTCCTTTCACTTTCGTACCTTGAAAGAAATCGTTTTTCTAGTCTAATATTACACGTTATTCTGGAAATTTACAAGACATTTTTATATTTTTTTTATTTTTAACGGGATTTTCTGAAAATTAATAGAAAAGCATTTATTCAATCAATCTTCATCTTTTGGTTTTTGTTCCACATATCCGCAGGTTTCCTGGCTGCAAACCAGCTTATTTCCCTTTTCGAGCATATAATTACCACATTTCGGACATTTCTTTGCAGAAGGTTTCTGCCAGGACATAAAATCACATTCCGGATTATTCTCACATCCGTAATATTTTCTGCCTTTTTTCGTTTTTTTCATGACAATTTCGCCGCCGCACTTCGGACATGCAACACCGATCTTCTCATAATATGGTTTTGTATTACGGCAGTCCGGAAATCCGGGGCATGCAAGAAATCTTCCATGAGGACCGTACTTGATCACCATGTTGCGGCCACAGTTGTCACAGATCACATCCGTAACCTCATCCTGTATATCAACTTTCTCAAGCTCTTTCTCAGCCTCATCCACATCATGCTTCAGATCCGGATAGAAGTTACGTACAACCGTTTTCCACTGTACGGTACCTGCTTCCACGCAGTCCAAAAGCCCCTCCATAGTTGCTGTAAAGTTTACATCCACAATACTTGGAAAAGCCTGTTTCATAATATTATTAACAACCTCTCCAAGCTCTGTGACGTAAAGATTTTTCTGTTCCTTGGATACATAGCGTCTGCTGATGATCGTTGTGATGGTCGGCGCATACGTACTCGGACGTCCAATTCCAAGCTCTTCCATAGTCTTTACAAGTGAAGCCTCTGTGTAATGTGCCGGCGGCTGTGTAAAATGCTGCTCCGGCTTCAGTTCTTTCAGCTTCAGCTCCATACCCTTTTCAAGACTTTGACTTAAAACATTGCCCTTTTTGTCATCGCCCTCTTCTGTGTACACAGACATAAAGCCATCAAAGGCAACCTTGGATGCTGCAACCGTGAACACATACTCACCTGCTCCGATCTTGACAGACGTGGTCTCATAACGTGCCGGTGCCATTCTGCTCGCCGCAAAACGTCTCCAGATCAGCTGATATAAACGGAACTGATCCCTGGTCAGGGATTCCTTCACCAGAACTGGTGTCCTCGCAATATCTGTAGGACGGATCGCCTCATGAGCATCCTGTATCTTCTGTCCGTTTTTGATTGCCTTCTCTGTCTGAGAAACATAATCCAAACCATACTGCTCAGAAATATAAGTTCTTGCTGCTGCATCTGCTTCCTCTGAAATTCGAGTAGAATCTGTACGCAGATAGGAGATCAGACCTACCGTACCACTGCCTTTTACATCCACACCTTCATATAACTGCTGTGCCAGGCGCATAGTCTTCTGCGTAGAAAAATTCAGTGTCTTGGCAGCTTCCTGCTGCAGAGTACTTGTGGTAAACGGAAGGGGAGCGTTTTTGATCCTCTCACCTTTTTTTACTTCTGTGATCTCATATTTACAGTCTTCCAGACTTTTCAGAATCTCATCCATTTCCTGACGGTTTCCGATCGGAAGTTTTTTATCTGTTCCATAGAACTTGGCTGTCAACGGTTTCTTCTCACCCTTTACCTGAAATTCACCCTCCAGGCTCCAATATTCTTCAGGAATGAATGCATTGATCTCATCTTCTCTGTCACAGATGATACGCAGTGCCACAGACTGTACACGGCCTGCACTTAAACCTCTTTTTACCTTGGCCCAGAGCAGCGGACTGATGGTATAACCTACCATACGATCCAACATACGCCTTGCCTGCTGTGCATCTACCAGATTCATGTCCAGTTCCCTGGCCTGCTTGATGGACGCCTTAACTGCTGTTTTTGTTACTTCATTAAATGTGATCCTGTGCATCTTTGCAGTATCTGTCTTCAAAGCCTGCATCAGATGCCAGGAAATTGCTTCTCCCTCACGGTCAGGGTCAGTTGCAAGATAGATCTTATCTGCTTTTTTTGCTTCTTTACGAAGTTTTGCAAGAAGCTCACCTTTTCCTCGTATTGTGATATACTTCGGTTCAAAATCATTGTCCACGTCAATACCAAACTGGCTCTTGGGAAAATCCCTCACATGACCGTTGGACGCTTCTACTGTATAATTTGCCCCCAGAAATTTCTTTACTGTCTTCATTTTAGCAGGTGACTCTACTATCACCAGATTTTTGGCCATTTTACCTCTCCTAATCTCATTCTGCCTTCCTGTCCGGCTTAAAAACTCCTGCTAAATCTCCGGGCAAAAAAGCATTTATTCAAGTCTGATATAATACTGTCTCCCGGTTTCCTTCACAAGCCCCATCAAAATAAGCTGTCCCAGGATCCCGGCTGTTTTTCCCGGTGAAAAACCGGTTTTTCTGATAATATGATCCAGATTTTTTGGTCGTAAATCGAGACAACTATACACCAAATCCAAATCCGTTGCAAGTCCCAACTTGCTTTTTTCAGACAAATTTGTCTTTTTTTTCACAGATAATCCCCACTCATCCAGAAGTATTTCCGGAGAGTATGCAATTCCTGCTCCGTCGTAGATCAGCTTGTGACAGCCTCTGCTCAGCGCATCATTTACCGCTCCTGGAATGGCGTATACCATCTTCCCCTGTTCCAGTGCACAGGCAGCTGTGATCAGTGATCCGCTCTTTTCTTTTGCTTCCACCACAAGCACCAGATCTGCCAGTCCGCTGATGATCCGGTTCCTTGCCGGAAAATAATATGCCCTGCCTTTGGTACCTGGTTCATATTCGCTGATAATCCCTCCGTTTTTTTCGGGGATCCTCCGGTAAATACCTCTGCTGGATGAAGGATAACAGATGTCCACACCATTTCCCAGCACGGCAAAGGTCGGGGTACCACCTTCCAGAGCACCCTTGTGGCCCTCAGCATCAATGCCGGCCGCCATACCGCTGATCACCTGTACCCCATGTTCGCTTAAGAATTTTCCGTAATTAAAGGCCTGTATCCGTCCGTAAGGACTGCACAGCCTTGCTCCCACGATCGCCGCTGTAGGTTTGGCATCATCCGGAAAGCTTCCAATGTAATATAATTGTTTTGGCATACCGGGAAGTTCCTTAAGTCTTGCCGGATAAACACTACTGTCCTTCCGGGCACACCGGATCCTTGTTTGCTGTATTTCTTCCATATAAAATACCTTCCTTTTTTCTGTTTTATGACCAGTATTTCTTATCATATGCCCGGTAAGCCAACGCCTCGCAGATATGTTCTTCCTTTATCTTTTCGGAAGATTCCATATCCGCGATGGTCCTGGCCGTTTTCAGGATCTTATGATATGCTCTGGTACTGAATTGAAACTGCTCATATGCCTGCTCCAGAAGTTTGTCTGCCCCTCCCGTCATTACACAGTATTTTTCCAGTTTTCTTCCGTCAAGCTCCCCATTGAAGCAAAATTTTTCCTTTTTGTAACGTTCTCTCTGGATCTCCTGTACTGCTTCCACCCTCTTTCTTATTTGAGCAGAGGATTCCCCTGCAATTTTCTTTTTCATTTTTGAAAAACTCACTGCCGGAACTTCCGTGCAGATATCAATACGCTCCAGGAGAGGCTGGCTGATCTTTCCAAGATAATGCGTGATCTCCCCTGATGTACAGCGACATCTGTTCATATCCGGGTAAAATCCGCAGGGACAGGGATTCATCGCTGCCGCCAGCATAAAACTGGCCGGAAAAACATAGGTTCCGGCAGCTCTGGACAGATGGATCTCCTTATCTTCCAGCGGCTGACGCAGGATCTCCAGGCTTTTTCTGGAAAATTCCGGCATCTCATCCAGAAAAAGAACACCTCTGTGTGCAAGAGTGATCTCCCCCGGCCCCGGTATCCTGCCGCCACCTGCCAAAGCCTGAGGGGAACTGGTATGATGCGGACTTCGAAAAGGCCTCTGCCGGATCAGCGGATCTTTTTCCGTGAGAAGTCCTGCCACACTGTATACCTTGGTGATCTCCAGGCTTTCCTCAAATGTCATCTCCGGCATAATGGTAGGCAGACGTCTTGCCAGCATGGTCTTTCCGGATCCTGGCGGTCCGATAAAAAGAATATTATGAAAACCGCTCACTGCGATCTCTGCCGCCCGCCTGGCTCCTTCCTGCCCGCAGATGTCCGCAAAATCAACCTTTGGTATTTCCGGTTTGTTTTCTATTTTTTCTTTTTCCTGATACGCAGCTGTATAAGTGATTGGGTCTCTCAGACACCGGATCATGTCATTCAGACTTTTTACTCCAAACACCGGCATATCCTTCACCAGATTCCCCTCCCGGATATTTTCCTCCGGAATAACGCAAAAGCGTAAGCCCAGCTCTCTTGCGCGGATCACCCGAGGCAAAACTCCGGCAACCCCATGGATCTCTCCATTCAGACTGATCTCTCCTACGATCATAACTCCTTCCAGAAGATCCGGTTCCAGAATTCCGGCAGCCGCAAGTACTGCAGCCGCCACAGGCAGATCAAAACCGGCTCCTTCCTTTTTCATATCGGCAGGTGCAAAATTTACAGTTACTTTTTTTGGTGGCAGACAAAGCCGGTTGTTCTTAAATGCAGTCCGGACTCTTTCCTGGGCCTCTCTCACCTGGGCAGAGGGAAATCCTACCATAGCAAAAGAAGGCAGACCATCACTGACATCTGCCTCAACCTGGATCTCACGTACTTCCATTCCGTAGATCGCTGCTGATAAAACACTCGCAAACAAATACATTCCTTTCTGCGAAAAAAACGGATCCCGATCTTCCATCTTTTCGTCTTTTCAGGTCAGTCGGATATTCGAAATCCGCATTGGTTAAAAACAAGGGAATTTTCAGATAGACATTTTCTGAATTTTAGAAGATAATAAATTTAGTATAGTCCATTTTGCTCTCTTTTGCAAGGGTGCATTTCGTTCTGTTTTATACTTTCAATAGAAAGAAGAGGTGAGCACAATGAAATTTCAGCGTATTCAGGATTTACGTACAGACGCGGATCTGTCCCAGAGAGAATTAAGTGAGATTCTTCATATCAGTCAGCGTTCTTATTCCCATTATGAAACGGGATCCCGTAATATTCCTATCGAAATGCTTATCCGGCTGGCAAATTATTACGACACCAGCATCGATTATCTCGTCGGCCGCACAGACCGCAAAAAAATGATCAAATAAAGAGATCCCCGGAAATGTGGAACAGTTTCGGGAATTCCTGTATCGGGATTCCCTGATTGCCAAAATCCGGGGATTCTTTATTTTACCGTGTTTTATTTTTTTTTGATCATTCCGTATAATAGGTTTCTTCTTCTCCGTAGGGAATCTCATATTCTTCTGTATTCTCATCAGAAGAATCTTCACTGCTCTCGCTGTAGGATTCCTGTTCATAGGAATTTTCGTTGCTTTCATTATAGAAAGCATCTTCTTCGGAATTTTCGGATACTTCCAGGGATGACTCCTGCCGGGTCATAATAGACTCTGTTTTCGGATAGGTCAGAGATCCATCTCCCCGTTCATATGTTTTTACCTTCACATAAAGCTCACCACTTTTATCGAAAACAAACTCTCCTTTTGCCTTATTCCCTTCGGAATCCTTAAAACGGAACTGTGTGGCATTTCCTGCTACCTCTGCAGTCACATCTGCTTCTGCGGTCATGGAAGGATCTTTTCCATTCACTCTCTTATAGGTAAAGGAAACAGATTTCAGACTGATATCATAAATATCGATCGTTGTCAGCCCGTCTTCGCTGTACCAGATCCCCTGATAATTTTCCGGTTCAAATGCCGGAAGGATTGTCGGGACCGGTGTCAATGACGGTGTCGGTGTCGCTGTCGGAACCGGTGTTGCTGTTGCTGCCGGAGTTGCTGTCACCTCCGGAATACTGTCCAATGCAGCCAATGCGGCCTCTCTTCGTTGTTCTTTTTCCACCTTATCCCTGTGGGAAACATACAGCATCCCTCCAAGTCCTGCCAGAATAAACAGGATGATCAACAGGACCAGAACCGCTCTCAGCCGTTTTTTTCTTTTTTTGTTTTTTCTCATCTGCATCACCTCTGTTTACTATAGCATACAGGAAACTCTTCTTGTATTTCTCAATTCTGCTTATTTTTTCTCTTTGATGATACCTTTTCTGTAAGCTTCCAGAAGCTGGATCAGCTCACTGATCCTTTCCTTCAGAGCAGTTCCGGTATCGGTATCACCGACCAGAGTACGTTTGTTATTGTAGTGAACTGCCACCCTGTTGGAAACAATATCCTGCTCCTTGGCTACCGCTTCTTCCGCAGAAGTAAAAGGCTCATGAGCAGACAGGATCAGCCCGTAGGAGTTATAAACCAGTGTATAGCCGGCAATCCCCGTAACCTTCTGATATGGTCTGGAAAAGCCGCCGTCGATCACAAGAACTTTGCCATTGCATTTTACAGGACTCTCTCCCTCACTCTGGTGAACCGGCACATGCCCGTTGATGATGTGACCCTTTTCCGGATCCAGTCCGAATTCACGGAGCAGTTCATCTACAACCTCCTCATTTTCCAGAAGATGATAGTAGGCATTTTTAGTTTCTTTATGTGTTTCCTTATCTTTAATAAAATAACGTTCAAAGGTGGTCATCTTGTCTTTTCCGAACAGCGGTGAATTCGGAGCTGCCCAGATATACCACATAATATCCCTGCCTTTACGCTTTTCATCCTCATTTACAGAGAAAAACGCCCGGCGCACATAAGTCTCAAGAACATCGTACAATTCTTTTCCTTTGTAGGTTTTTCCATAAATCTGGACTTCTTTCAGACTTCCATCCTCATTAAGTGGAATACTTCCATGGAACAGAAGATTTCCATTATAAGTTTTATAAAGGCCTCCCTTGTCCAGAAGAAGCCGGACATGATTCTGCAGTTTCTCGCAGTTTCGGAACGCGGAATCCAAGCGTTCCATTACATCCTTTTCCTCTGTAGTAAGTTCATATGGCTTTTTCCAGTCAATAGTAGGAAAATATGTATCGGTCAGCGGATATTCTTTTCCGTCCGGAAGTGTGATCATTCCCTTTTTCGGATCGATCCTATGAAGCAAACAACGCTTTTCCATATGGAATTCTTTGTGCCGGCGGATCAGCTGCCCCTCCAGCTTAAACTGGATAATGGCAATAGCCTTGTGCATTTTCCGTCCAAGCTCTTCTTCCAGAATACTATAGTTATTGGCATCTCCCTTCATCTCAAAAGCAGTACATGGATCATCCTTATAAGCCTCCATTGCAAAGGTTGCCAGAGGCATGAGATTGATCCCATATCCATCCTCAAGAATATCCATATTTCGGTAACGGATGCTGTTCCGGATCACCGTTGCAATGCAGGCTTTCTGTCCTGTAGCAGCTCCCATCCAGACCACATCATGATTTCCCCACTGGATATCCAGCGAATGATATTTCATCAAACGATCCATGATGAAATGCGGGCCCGGACCTCTGTCATAAATATCTCCCAGCACATGAAGATGATCCACAACAAGACGCTGGATCAGTTCTGCCAGGGCAATGATAAAATTCTCTGCCCGGCCGATCTCAATGATCGTATTGACGATGGCATCGTAATATGCTTCTTTGTCCAGAACTTCCGCTTTCTCTGTGATCAACTCCTCGATCACATATGCATAGTCTGCAGGAAGTGCCTTACGGACCTTGGAACGGGTATATTTGGATGCCGTTGTCTTGCATACTTCGATCAGACGATAAAGTGTGATCTTGTACCAGTTCTCCATGTCTTCTTCCTGTTTTTTTACAACCTCCATCTTTTCCTTCGGATAATAGATCAGTGTGGCAAGAGAACGTTTGTCGCTGTTGCTTAAGGTATGTCCGAATACATCATCGATCTTTTTTCGTACAGCCCCTGATCCATTCCGAAGAACATGGGAAAACGCATCGTATTCTCCATGAATGTCCGACATGAAATGCTCGGTACCTTTCGGAAGGTTTAATATAGACTGCAGATTGATGATCTCTGTTGAAGCCTTTGCTATAGTAGGATATAGCTCCGCAAGTCGCTGCAGGTATCTTAATTCTTCTTTTTTCATAGTATCTGGTATCCTCCTGGGAGTTCTCACTGCCAGATCAGCCTTCAGGATAAACGGCAGTATTTTTTATTTATTGTAAGCCCTTCCGGTATCATATATCAACCCGTAAAATCAAACAGTGACATCTGATTGGACTGCGGGATATCTCCAAAAAGATCCATATCATCCATCAGATCGATAACGGTCTTGCTGACCTTGGTACGATCACGGAAATCATCCTTGGAAAGGAATCTGCCTTTTGCGGCAGCATCCACAACTGCCTCTGCTGCCTTATCTCCAAGACCCTCTATGGTATCCAGAGCAGGCATCAGCTTATCTCCGATGATCTGGAACCGGTGTGCCTTTGCCTTATAAAGATCGATCGGCACAAAATCAAAACCTCTGGCGTACATTTCCTGTACGATCCTCATATCCTTCAGTGTATCCTGTTCCTTCTTGGATGCCTCATCACCTTTTTTCCGGATCTCCGCCATATAATATTCCAGACGTTCTTTTCCCATGCACATCAGTTCATAGGAAAAGGATGTGGCACGGATACTGAAAAATGCTGCATAATAAGCCAGTGGATGAAACACTTTATACCAAGCGATACGATACGCCATCATAACATAGGCTGCCGCATGGGCTTTCGGGAACATGTACTTGATCAGCTTACAGGACCAGATATACCAGTCCGGAACATCATGCTCTTTCATAGTCTGGATCCATTCCTCACGAAGCCCCTTTCCCTTACGGACACTCTCCATGATGGTAAACGCCAGACCACTTTCCACTCCTTTTCCGATGAGATAGATCATAATATCATCTCGCGTACAGATTGCTGTGGAAATGGTAGCCGTACCATTCTGGATCAATACCTGGGCATTTCCAAGCCATACATCCGTGCCGTGGGAAAGTCCAGCAATACGTACCAGGTCGGAAAAATATTTCGGCTTGGTATCGATCAACATCTGCATGGCAAAGTCTGTACCAAACTCCGGGATCCCGAGGCATCCCAGCCTGCAGCCGCCGATATCCTCCGGGCTGATCCCCAGAGCCTGCGTTCCCGCAAACAGGGACATGACATCTCTCTGGTCCAGCGGAACTGTTCTTGCACTGATGCCGGTCAGATCCTCCAGCATACGGATCATGGTCGGATCATCGTGTCCAAGTATATCAAGCTTCAGAAGATTTCCGTCAATGGAATGGTAATCAAAATGTGTGGTGATGATATCACTGTTCACATCATTGGCCGGGTGCTGCACAGGTGTAAATTTCTCAATCTCCTCACCCATAGGCAGTACGATGATACCTCCCGGATGCTGGCCAGTGGTACGGCGGACACCGGTACAGCCCTTCACGATACGGTTGATCTCACAGTAACGCTTGTGCTGCCCCCGTTCCTCATAATAGTTCTTCACATAACCAAATGCGGTTTTTTCCGCAAGGGTACCAATGGTTCCCGCCTTAAAGGTCTGCCCTTTTCCGAAGATAACCTCTGTATACCGGTGGGCATTGGCCTGATATTCACCGGAAAAGTTCAGGTCGATATCCGGCTCCTTATCACCTTTAAAACCAAGGAATGTCTCAAAAGGAATATCAAAGCCTTCCTTGTTCATCCTGGCACCGCATTTCGGACAGATCTTATCCGGCATATCACATCCTGCCATACCCGCGTATTTTTTCACCTCAGGGGAATCAAAATCACTGTATTTACAGTCCGGATTCGGACAGAGATAATGAGGCGGCAGAGGGTTTACCTCCGTGATACCGGACATGGTCGCTGCCAGAGAAGAACCTACAGAACCACGGGATCCAACCAGATAGCCGTCCTCATTGGACTTCCACACAAGCTTCTGTGCAATGATATACATTACCGCATAACCATTGGAGATAATAGAATTCAGCTCCCTGTCCAGACGGTCCTCCACGATCTTCGGCAACGGATCTCCGTACATTTCGTGGGCCTTCGTGAAACAGATATTCTTAAGATCCTGCTCGGAGTTCTCAATGACCGGTGGAAATTTATCCGGATGGATCGGTGATATCTTCTCGATCATATCCGCGATCTTATTGGTATTGGTGATCACCACCTCTTCCGCCTTTTCACTTCCCAGATAGGAAAATTCCTCCAGCATTTCCTCCGTTGTACGAAGATAAAGCGGGGCCTGGTTATCTGCATCAGAAAATCCGTTTCCTGCCATGATGATCCGTCGGTAAACCTCGTCCTGAGGATCCATAAAATGCACATCACAGGTGGCAACCACCGGTTTTTTGAACTGTTCTCCAAGTTTTACGATCTTCCGGTTTATCTCTTTTAAGTCTTCCTCAGAATTGATCATATCATGTTTTTCATCCGCAAGCATAAACGCATTGTTCCCAAGAGGCTGGATTTCCAGATAGTCATAAAAATTTACCAGTCTGGCGATCTCCTGATCCGGTGCATTGCGAAGAAGTGCCTGATAAAGCTCTCCTGCCTCGCAGGCACTTCCCACCAGAAGGCCTTCCCTGTATTTTTCCAGCACACTTTTGGGAACCCTTGGTCTTCTGTGATAGTACTTTAAATGGGACTGGCTTACCAGCTTGTACAGATTGATCCTTCCGGTCTCATTTCTTGCAAAAACAATAGCATGGTATGTGGGCAGCTTTCGGATGGTATCCGGTGAAACCGCACCCTGCCTGTTCATCTCATCCACATCAAAAATATCTCTTTCTTCCAGCATCTTTACAAACCGCACAAAAATCTCTGCGGTACATGCCGCATCATCCACAGCTCTGTGGTGATGATCAAGAGAAACACCTACTGCCTTGGCTACCGTGTCCAGTTTAAAACGGTTCAGGGCAGGAAGAAGGAATCTAGCCATACCAACGGTATCCACATAAGTAAAATCATCCGAAATCCCCTGCCGTTTACAGTTTTCAATAATAAAGCTCATATCAAAGTCCGCATTATGGGCCACCATTACGCAGCCCTCACAGAATTCCAGGAATTTCGGCAGTACTTCCTCTATCACAGGTGCATCCAGGACCATGGAATCATTGATGCTTGTCAGCTGCTCAATACGGAACGGAATGGGCACTTCCGGGTTTACAAAGGTGGAAAAACGATCTGTGATCTGTCCTTTTTCCACTTTTACCGCGCCAATCTCAATGATCCTGCAGGTTAGTGCTGAGAATCCCGTAGTCTCAATATCAAAAACAACAAAATCTCCATCCAGCCGCTGCCCTTTGGAATTGGTGACCATACCCTTCAGATCGTCTACCAGATACGCTTCCATTCCATAGAGCACCTTAAAATCAGACTCCTTTGGAACACAACCGCCCCAGGCATCAAAGCAGTGATTTGCCTCCGGGAAGGACTGCACCACGCCATGATCCGTGATAGCGATAGCCTTATGTCCCCACTCATAGGCACGTTTTACCAATGCCTTTGCATCGCTGACACCATCCATATCGCTCATCTTGGTGTGACAGTGAAGCTCCACACGCTTCTGAGGACTGGTATCCATTCTTGTGCTGGTAAAATTGGCGATTTTCTTGATACCTGTAATATTTCCAATAGTAAGCTCACTGTCAAAACGGTCAATGGTGGTAACTCCCTTCAGCTTCAGGAATGCGCCTTTTTTTACACTTTCCGTCACTTCCGGAACCTGCTCGTTACGCAGAAACATCTTCACAACAATACTGTCCGTAAAATCGGTCACAGGGAAGATCAGGATCGTTTTCTCATTTCGGATCTCACGAGCTTCCACATCCATAACCTGACATCGGATGATAACCTCACCCATCTCACCGGTAATGCTCTCCAGCGGAATCGTTTCTCCATCAAAATCTCTGCCGTAAACCACATCCGGATTGCTGTCCCTGCGGAATCCGAAGCTGCCGCGGAAATCCCCCTTCTGAACCTTCTGCTGTTTTTTGTCAACGGATTTCTTCTCGTTTGTCTTTTCGCCGCTCTTATCTCCAGAGGTTTTCTTTGTCTCTTCCCTGGCTGTATCCTCCTGCTTCGGTTCGCTTTCCTGATCCCCGCTGAGTTTGGCATGCTTCAGGACATTTTCCACTTCCTGTTTGATCTGAAGTGCAGCATTTTTCCGGTATTTACTCTCTTTCACTTCCACAAAATCCAGTTCCACTTTCAGATCCATACCGCAGCGTTCACAGAAAACTTTATGAAAATATTCAACAAGTATTTCGCTTTTCTGTCTGGAAATAACCGTATCCGGAAGCTCCATACGCAAGGTATCTTTTCCTGTAAAAATGATTTTTGATCTACGGAACAGATTGTACTCCAGCATGTTATAGTTGCGCAGCTCCATCTCCATACTGGAACGGTAGCTTTCCAGAAAGTTCTCCGGTGTATACTGCTCGGAAAGATGAAATTTTTCCACAACTGTTACAGTCATGGGAATCCCCGGAAAGCACTGCCGTTCGATCTCATCCTCCAGCGCAAAAATATTCTTCTTGTGTATCCAGCGGCTGCTTTCGATATAAACCCTCAGATGAGTTCTTCCGGGGTTCATGGAAACCTTTGTCACAAATACCATGTCCAGAAGTTCTTCCAGCTCTTTCTTCACTTTAAGATGCGGAAATACATCAAAAAAATCTTTCTCCATTATGACTCCTGCTCATTCCAGGTAAGAAGTTCCTGACGAAGTGTATCTAGAAGATCCGTTTCCGGTACTTTTTTTACAACCTCTCCATGCCGGATCAGAAGACCAACACCATCGCCTCCTGCAATTCCGAGATCTGCTTCCTTCGCCTCTCCCGGTCCATTTACCACACAGCCCATAACCGCAACCTTAATATCAAGAGGAATATCCTGTACCATGGTCTCTACCTGGTTTGCAAGGCCGATCAGATCGATTTTTGTTCTTCCGCAGGTCGGACAAGAAACAACCTCCACGCCTCCTTTGCGAAGTCCCAGCGTTTTCAGGATCCTTTTGGCTGATTTCACTTCTTCCAGCGGCGCGCCTGTCAGAGAAACACGGATGGTATCTCCGATTCCCTGATACAGGATGATCCCAAGTCCGATAGCTGATTTGATATTTCCCGAATACAGAGTTCCTGCTTCTGTAATTCCCACATGAAGAGGATACTGTGTTTTTTCTGCGATCAGTTCATGGGCTCTGGCGCACATGAGAACATCAGAAGATTTGATGCTGATCACAAGATTGTCATATCCCATCTCTTCAATGATGTGCACCTTATCAAGAGCACTCTCCACAAGTCCTTCGGCCGTAACACCGTGATATTTTTCTACCAGTTCTTTTTCAAGGGAACCGCTGTTTACTCCTACACGAATAGGGATATTCCGTTCCTTTGCTGTATCCACAACTGCCTGGATCCTCTCTTTGGAACCGATATTTCCCGGATTGATACGGATCTTGTCCGCACCGTTCTCCATGGCTGCAATGGCAAGGCGATAATCAAAATGGATGTCCGCAACCAGCGGAATATGGATCTGTTTTTTGATCTGGGATAAAGCCTTCGCAGCTTCCATAGTAGGAACTGCGCAGCGGATAATATCACAGCCTGCTTTTTCCAGTGAAAGGATCTGCGCAACCGTTGCTTCTACATCTTCAGTTTTCGTATTGGTCATGGACTGGATAAGGATCGGATTTCCTCCTCCGATAACACGATTTCCAATTTTTATTACTTTTGTATGATCTCTGTACATAAAAATCTCCTTTATGAATCCTGAAAGGCAGGTGTCTTCAAACGCCCTGCCTTTCCTTTCTGAACTATCTTTTTACTCTTACTCCTAACGTCGGATCTCCAGCAGCTTTGTTTTCAGTTCGTTTTCCATACGTCTCATATCTGCCTCTGCTGCCTGACGTTTTTCACGGCCTTCCTGCTGGATCTTCATCACATCATCCAGTGTCTGGATCAGTTCCTGATTGGTTTTTTTCAGAGTTTCAATATCTACAATACCACGCTGGGATTCCTTTGCAGTTTCCACAGATGCCAGGTGAAGCGTTTCCGCATTTTTCTTCAGAAGTTCATTGGTAAAATCCGTAACCTGCCGTTGTGCCTGTGCGGCTTCTGTGGAGTGCGCAATTCCTAGAGCCAGCACCATCTGGCTTTTCCAGAGAGGAATGGTATTTACAATGGTTGTCTGGATCTTCTCGATCATCGTCGTATCATTGTTCTGGATCATGCGGATCTGCGGTGCAGTCTGCATAGAAATGGTTCTGGTAAGCTCCAGATCATGAAGCTTTTTCTCAAAGCGGTCACATTTGTTTTCCAGATCATTGGCAGCCTGTGCATCTTCCGGAAGTCCGCTTGCCGCTGCCTTCTGATGCAATTCGTTGAGCTTGCCTTCTCTGACTTCCCTAAGCTTCTTTTTACCTGCAAGAATGTACATGGAAAGTTCTTTAAAGTATGCAAGGTTCTGCTCATACATTTTATCCAGCACGGCAGAATCTTTCATCAGACGCATCTGGTGCTGCTCCAGAGCTTCCGTGATCTTCGTCACATTTCCCTCGGCCTTTGTGTAACGGTTTTTCAGAGTTTCCACCTTCGCTGTCTGTTTTTTGAAAAAGCCGAAAAATCCCTTTTCCTCTGTGGCATCAAAATCCTTCAATTCTCCTACCACATTTGCAAGAAGCTCTCCTGCCTCCCCAAGATCCTGTGTCTTCACATTTACCAGCGCTGCATCAGAAAAATCTGCCATCTTCTTCTGAGTGCCGGCTCCGTACTGCAGGATCTGGTTTGTATTTTCAATATCGATCTTTGCTGCAAAATCTTCTACGATTTTCTGTTCCTGGGGAGATAACACCGGTTCCTCTACTGCAGGCTCCTGGGGTTTCTCCGGTTCTTTTTTTGCAATTTCTTCTTTTTCTTCCGTGAAATCCGGTTCCAAAGTCAGCACCGGTGCTTCTACCTCAAAGTCTTTAAATTCTTCTCCCATAAGCATTCTCCTTGATCAACTGTACCTTCCGGCAGATGTCTGTATTCCAGCTTCTGATCTGCTCGTTGTACTTATTTCATTTCCGCATTCTGTTTCATTTTTTCGAAATCATCCTCTGTCAGTCCCTCCTGTGCCAGAACTGTATGCAGCACAGAAATATCGGTGGATACATCCCATGCGGTATCCCGGAATATGGAATCCAGAAGTTTCTCAAAAGCAATATTCAGTGTATCAATGGTTTCTTCAATTTCTTTCTTGGAAGCCGTGATATTCTCGCCCTGTACAGGCTGTCCATCCATATCCTCATAAGCATCCAGAAGCTTCACAGTCATGGGCAGATAGTAATCCATCATTTTCTTAAGATCCGGAATCACCTCCGGATGCTCTCCTGCACGCTCAAAAATTTTCTGAACGATCATTTCCATCCTGGAAATCTTTGCGGAAATTTCTTCCCCGGGAATGGCGTCATTGCTCTCACGGATCTTTACCAGAAATTCATTTCCTTTTCTCAGGACTTCCTGGGCTTCCGGACTCATATTCTCCTCCAGCTGAACCTTAGGATCTGCTTCCTGTTTACGAAGCTCCAGCTGCTTCTGTGTTTCCAGATACTGCTGATAGGTCTCATTACTGGTGATCAGACAGGTTCCCTGCTCATCCACATGGCCTTCCAGAAACCAGCCCTTCTGGATCATTCTGCTGATATCTTTTTTTACAAATTTCTCGTTCTTTCCTGCTGCCTGGGCAAGCTTCTGAAAATTACAGTAGGTGTGGTCTCCCAGCGCACGGATATATTTCTGGAAACGTCCCAGTCTTCCGAGACGGCTTGTTCCTGCTCCAAGAAGAGCACCGCCACCTGCTGCGCCTGCACACATCACTCCAAGCACACCTGCTGCAAGTGCACCGCTGTGTCCAATGCCCATCCAGATCAGAAGCACCATGGCTCCAAGCCCCATGCCACTTAAAAGTATCCCACCGGAAACTGCCATCATCATGCCTTTGAGATTCTCACCGGTAGTCTTTCCGTAGAGCAGTTCCGACTGTTTCCTTGCAGCCTGCTGCTTTGCTTTTCTGCTTCTTCCGTAATAAGGGCTCTGGTATGTATAGCTTTTCTTACGGAATTCCGGATCAGCACCCGGATCAAACACGGAATTCAGCGCATTTTTTAGCGCTTCGCTTCCGGAATCAATGGCCTTATTTACTGTCTGGTTGATCGTATGGCTTAATTCGTGATAGCTGTTTGAATTCACTGCATTATCTACAATATCCTGAATCTTTTTTCCAAGGTCTTCAAATTCGTGATTGTCCATTTTTCCCTCCAGTCCATAGATAATTTTTATTATATCGAAATCATATTAAAATTACAAGCAAATGAAAAAAAGGAACAAAAAACTATTGAAGTCATCACGTAAAAGTTTTACAATGGTAAAAAGTAAAAATTGTAAACGGAGGAATCGTTATGGAAAAAAAGAACATCGACTGGTCCAGCATCGGATTCGCTTACATGCCAACCGACTACAGATATGTGTCTAATTTTAAAGATGGAAAATGGGATGAGGGTACTTTAAGCACAGACCCTAATATCGTACTCAACGAGTGTGCTGGTGTGCTTCAGTATTCTCAGAGTGTATTCGAGGGTCTGAAGGCATACACAACAGAAGACGGACATATCGTTACTTTCCGTCCTGACCTGAACGCAGAGCGTATGGCTGCATCTGCAGCAAGACTTGAAATGCCGGTATTCCCGAAGGAAAGATTTATCGACGCTGTTGAGCAGGTTGTTAAGGCAAATGCTGCATGGGTTCCGCCATATGGTTCCGGCGCAACACTTTATCTTCGCCCGTACATGTTTGGTTCCAACGCCGTGATCGGTGTTAAACCGGCTGACGAATATCAGTTCCGTATCCTTACAACACCGGTTGGTCCATACTTTAAAGGCGGCGCCAAACCGATCACGATCCGTGTCAGCGACTATGACCGTGCCGCACCTTGCGGAACCGGTAACATCAAGGCTGGCCTGAACTACGCAATGAGCCTTCATGCTATCGTAGATGCTCACAAACAGGGCTTTGATGAGAACATGTACCTTGATCCCAAGACTCGTACAAAAGTTGAGGAGACAGGCGGAGCAAACTTCATCTTCGTTACTAAAGACGGCAAGGTTGTAACACCGAAGTCTGACAGCATCCTTCCTTCTATCACACGTCGTTCTCTGATCTACGTTGCAAAGGAGTACCTTGGACTGGAAGCTGAAGAGCGTGAGGTCTACTTTGATGAGGTTAAAGATTTTGCAGAGTGTGGTCTTTGCGGTACTGCTGCAGTTATCTCTCCTGTCGGAAAGATCAATGATCACGGCAAGGAAATCTGCTTTCCAAGCGGAATGGAGAAGATGGGACCGGTTATCCAGAAGCTGTACGACACACTGACCGGTATCCAGATGGGACGCATCGAAGCACCGAAAGGATGGATCCACGTAATCGAGTAATTATCGGATTTTCGTCATTATACATAACATTAAGCACAAAAAAACAGACCGCCGTATTTTTTTCGGTGGTCTGTTTTTTTATTATTTCTTCATTGTTTTTCTGTACAAAGCGGGCATTCTCATTCTGCTTTATGATCTGTGCTCACATTATCTATCTTTTCTCTCGTATTTCACAAACGCATATTCCAGATCAAAGTATGTCTGTTCTTCACTCTCCGCTGTGATCTCCCAATCCGGGTCCTCATCCAGGTTTGGAAAATACGCATCCGCTTCATATGAAAAATCGATTTTTGTCACATGAGCTGTATCACAGTACGGGAGCATCTGTTTGTAAATACTGTCTCCGCCGATACAGTACACATCCTCTGCCGGATATTTTTCCACTTCCTTCAGTGCTTCCTCGATGCTGTGAACGATCACCGCACCTTTTACCTGATAATCCCTGTTGCCGGTGATCACAATGTTGGTTCTGTTTTTCAGAGGAAGTCCGTTTGGAAAAGACTCCAGTGTTTTTCTTCCCATAACAACCACTTTTCCTGTAGTTTCCTCACGGAACATCTTCATATCTGCCGGAATACTTACCAGAAGTTCATTATTTCTTCCGATTCCCCAGTTTTTATCTGCTGCAACAATAATATTCATTCTTTCTTCCTTTCTTTATGCAATTATACTGCAATGGGAATATTTTTGATCTGTGGCCATGTCTCATAATTCTCCACGATCAGATCATTGGTGGTGAATTTATAAAAATCCTTTATCTCCGGATTCAGTTTTACTGTCGGTGCAGGATACGGTTTTCTGGAGATCAGTTCTTTAATTACCGGAATATGACGATCATAAATATGGCAGTCTGCGATCACATGAACAAGCTCTCCGGCTTCCATATCGCAGGCCTGTGCGATCATCATAAGAAGAAGAGAATACTGACACACATTCCAGTTGTTTGCAGCCAGGATATCCTGAGATCTCTGGTTCAGCACCGCATTAAGGACCAGCTTGTCCTTTCCGGGTTCCTTGGTTACATTGAAAGTCATGGAATAGGCACATGGGTAAAGATTCATCTCGTGGAGATCCTGATGTACATAAATATTGGTCATGATCCTTCTGCTGTACGGATTGTTCTTAAGATCAAAAAGAACTCTGTCTACCTGATCCATCATTCCCTCTTTATACTGATGCTTCACACCTAACTGATAGCCGTAGGCTTTTCCGATGGAACCGTTCTCATCTGCCCAGCTGTCCCAGATGTGGCTGTGAAGATCATGGATATTATTGGATTTCTGCTGCCAGATCCATAGAATCTCATCCATTGCACTCTTTAACGCTGTTTTTCTTAAAGTCAGTGCCGGAAACTCCTTCCGGAGATCATAACGGTTCACAACACCAAATCTCTTGATGGTATAAGCCGGAGTTCCATCCTCCCACACAGGACGTACCTTCTCACCTTCTGTGCTGGTTCCGTTTTCTATGACATCTTTGCACATGTCAATAAATATATTATCTGCAAGACTCATTTGTTGATTTCCTCCTGTAATTTTCTTCTATTCGATCCCGGGCTGCTTTTTTCTTAAAAATGCCCCTGAAATTTATTTTATATTCTAACACATTTCAGTCCTTACTGTCCACTTCCCCTTTAACCTCCTATCCCATTTAACCTTCTCTCCCTGTTTTTCCTTTTCCCTGTTCTTTTTCTGTATTTTTCTGGACTTTTCCATGCGGGAGTGCTATATTAAGAGCCATGAAAATACTGATTACATTATTAAAACCTTTTTCTTTTGCACCTGCGATCCTGATGATGTGCGTGATCTACTCTTTTTCCGCACAGACCGGAGATGTTTCCGGTGCCTTGAGCTACAAGATCAGCTACCAGATCGTAGAAACCAAAAACGAAATATTAGCTTCCGGCAAAAGCCTGGAACAGCTTTCCCAGGAAGCTTCCGGTATCGAATTTTATGTCCGTAAGGCTGCTCACATGACAGAATACTGCCTGTTGGCCATATCTATTTCCTTCCCCCTCTATGTATACGGAGTTCGGGGAATCTGGCTGATGCTTCTTGCCGGATTTGTATGTGTGGGATTTGCCGGACTGGATGAATACCACCAGTCTTTTGTAGAGGCCCGCGGACCTTCCGTAAGGGATGTAGGGATCGACAGCTGCGGAGCAATGATCGGAATTTTGCTGGTACAGGCATTCTGCTGGTCTACCTTACATACCCCCAACAGAAAAAAATCTCGAAAAAAGCGCAGAAACGCGCAAAGACGCAGATAACTGTTTTGTGATCTGCCTGACCTAAAAAACGGAACATACATAAGGATTTTTTGGCCTTATGATGTTCCGTTTTTGCTATTACTAATCGTCATATCTCAGCAGGCATTTTACTCTCACCTGCATCCAGTTTTATTTTTCGTCTTTCTCCTCCGGTGCGTCATCCAGATTTTCCGCAAGATGCGCCCGCTCCGCAATTGACATTTTTTTCTTTGCCACGGTTTCCGGATTTTGAGAAGCTTCCTCTGCCGCTTTTTTCGCAGCAGCTTCTTCCAGCTCATGTTTCTGTGCGCCAGCCTTTGCAAGATTACGGATCGCCATGATCAGAAGCACTGCTCCGATCACAACAAAAATACCTCCCGCTGCCAGAAATACCACACCGGAGTCTTCTGCTCCGCTTATGACACTGGCACAGAGACGATATCCTGTATACACAAGATAACCGCCTGCAAAGATCCACAGAAGACTGCTTCTTGTGGAAGAATTTCCCTGTCCGGAATTCTTTTCCTCAGCAGTTTCCTGCTGCAGCTCTTCCTTATTTTCTCTTTTCTGTTTTTCCATGATGTATTTCTGTCCTTTCTGATATCCTTATATTTCTCTATTTGTCAGATATCTTTTCCCTGTCAGCTTCTGTTTTTTCCTTCTCTTCCGTTTCTTCTTTTACAAGTCTTCCATAAAGCTTTGTCATTTTATAAATCTTCTGAATAATTGTTTCATTGAGCTGGCCTTTTTTCATACGCCACTTCCAGTTGTCACCAAGAGTTGACGGTTCATTGATCCTTGCCTCATTTCCAAGGCCGAGATAATCCTGTACCGGGATCACACAGCGATCTGCAACACTGGACATCGCCGCACGTATCATGCTCCACACTGCCGCAGTCTCATGCTTGCCCTCACAGCCAATATAGGCCCTGGCAAAATTTCGGTCATGCTGGCTCAGATTGCGGAACCATCCTCTTGTTGTCTCATTGTCATGAGTACCTGTGTAAACAATGCAATTCCTTTCATATCTGTGCGTCAGATACGGACTGTCCTCATTCTCGTCAAAAGCAAACTGCAATACCTTCATTCCCGGGAATCCGGATTCTTCCACCATCTCAATCACACTGTCTGTAAGGAGACCAAGATCCTCTGCGATCACATCCAGCTTTCCAAGATTCTTTTCAAGCGCACGGAACAGATCCATTCCCGGTCCCTTTTCCCAGTGACCGAACTCCGCAGTTTTATCTCCGTACGGAATGGAATAATACTCATCAAAGCCTCTGAAATGGTCGATCCTTACCACATCATAAAGCTTCATACAATTTGCCATTCGGCGTATCCACCATGCATAGCCTGTTTTCTTGTGATATTCCCAGTCATAAAGCGGATTTCCCCAGAGCTGCCCTGTGGCGGAAAAAGCATCCGGCGGGCATCCGGCAACGCCGATCGGAATATTTTCCTTATCAAACTGGAACAATTCCGGCTGTGCCCAGGCATCCGCACTGTCAAACGCAACGTAGATCGGGATGTCTCCGATCATCTCCACTCCCTTAGCATTTGCATAAGCTTTCAGTGCTGTCCACTGTTTAAAAAAGCAGAACTGCTGGAAGCAGTAAAATCCCACTTCTTTTGCAAGCTTCTCTCTTTCTTCAGCCAATGTAGCTTTTTCTCTGTTTTTGAGTTCCGTAGGCCATTCGATCCAGCTGATCCCATTCAGGCTGTCCTTGATTGCCATATACAGGCTGTAATCTTCCAGCCAGGCAGCATTTTCTTTTACAAACTTCCGGTACTCCTGATCTGTCTCACAGTCATAATTTTCAAAGGCTTTTCTCAAAAGCCGAAATCTGGAATTATAAATCTTCTCATAATCCACATAGCTCTCGTTTGTACCCCAGTCACAGTCCTCGCAATCACTTTTATCCAGATATCCCTCTTTTACAAAAGCCTCCAGATCAATAAAATACGGATTTCCCGCAAAGGTAGAAAAAGACTGGTATGGTGAATCTCCATATCCGGTAGGTCCGAGAGGAAGAATCTGCCAGTATTTCTGTCCTGCTCTTGCCAGCTGGTCTACAAACTCATATGCTTCCTCAGAAAAGCATCCGATCCCATATTTCGATGGCAGACTGGACACTGGAAGTAAAATCCCACTTGCTCTCATAATTTACGAATCCTCCTGTTTTCTCAGTAGTTGCGCCCTCTCACAGATGTCTGCAGGAGCACTCAGATTTTTATTATATCACTCTGTCACAGAGCGTTCAAAGTCCTTTTTTGCAGATATATGTAAATATATCATGATAAACCTTTTCCCTGTCTTTCTCATTCAGGATCTCGTGGCGCATTCCCGGATATAATTTTCCCCGGACATCCCGGTATCCTGCACAACGCATGGCACGGACAGACTTCGCAAACTGTCTCACATTTCCCATGCAGGGATCCTCCGCCCCACTGATAAACAGCACCGGCATTTCCGGCTTTGTACACTTCCAGTGCTTCACATCATAGGCTCTTTTCATCAGGTCAAAAAGTGCCAGATATGCATCATCCGTAAAGGTAAATCCACAGTATTCTGAATCCGAATAATCCTGTACAACCTGCGGATCAGAGCAAATCCAGGAAAAACGGTTTTTTTCTTTTTTAAAGTGCATTGCATAGCTTCCAAAAGACATCATCTCGATCAGACCCGCACTGTGTTTAGGCCCGAAAACAGTCTTTCCCGCTTTTGCCAGAGCTACTCCGACCGGACGAAATACATTATAGCTAGGTGAGCCGCAGACGATCAGCATATCCATACAGCTGTCATGATGCGCTGCATAGGCACGAACTGCCAGAGAGCCCATGCTGTGTCCGAAAAGGATCAGCGGGATACCTGGGAAATGATCCTTGATCAAGCAGTTCACCGTATGGATATCCTGCAGCATGGCATCCGCCCCACCACCGTACATATACCCAAGATCCTCTTTACTGCGTACGCTTTTCCCATGGCCACGGTGATCATGGATCACACTTATATATTTTCGCTCTGCCATATATTCCATAAAAGGAATGTAGCGTTCCTTGTACTCACTCATTCCGTGAACGATCTGTATGATCCCACGGTATTTCTCATTACGTTCCAACTCCGGCACTACTGCCAGGCAGGAAATTTCCAATCCGTCTGCTTTTGAAGGAAATGAATACTGAATTGTCCGTAACATATATTTCACCTCACCTTTTCTGCTGCATAAAGCGGGCATTCGCATTCCGCTTTGTCACCTGTACTCAACCACTTTTTCTGTGTCTTCCAGTATATCATAACACAGGGGGTTTCTCAAACAGTAAACCTATGATATAATCGTTACGGTAACACAGGGTGATGCTGTTTGCCCGCAAATGCAAACAGATATCCTCTGACTTACCCACCCGAAAACCAGAATGACTTATTGTAAGGAGGAATAATGAATACAGAAGACAATAATGATTTTTATGACGATGAGCTCTCCAGATCATTGATCTCCAATGATTTTGAAGGCGACACTCCCCACAGAAAGAAAAAAAGCAAAAAGCCTCTTGTGATCTGTCTGATCATCCTTCTGATCGCTGCCGCAGCCGGCGGAACCGCCTGGTATATGATGCAGCGCCATAAACCGGTAGAAGCCACAGAAAAATTTCTCACAGGAATGCAGAACATGGATTTTACCACAATGGAGAACCTTCTCCAGAGTCATGATCTCAGCGCTCTGGATGATGCAGATATCCGTGATTCTGCTTACACAGATTTCTTCACTACCGTCAACAAAAAAATGACCTACAAGATCACCAAAAACAAATTTGACATCCAGAACGGAACTGCCAGGATAACGGTTCACATGAAATATATTGACGGAACCAATATCTATGCAGCAACTATTCAGGAATACACCCGTAAGGTTGCTGTCGCAGCCTATGCCGGAAAGGAAATGACACAGGATGATATCCAGGAAATGCTCGCTGCACTTCTTGCCGAAAATGCTTCCACAGCTGATGAGAAATACAGTGAGATCGATATTACCTATCCTCTGATCAAAATCGGCAGCGACTGGAAGATCGTTTCTCTGGATGACACCACAGTCAAGGTTATGTGCGCAAACTTCAAAAGCGTAAAAGACGAGATATCATCCCAGCTTACGGATGACAGCACAGATAGCAGTTCTGCCGCTGCAGAGGATTCTTCCACCCCAGGCAGCACGGCCTCTGCTGAGGGCACAAGTGCATCCATTGATATTACAACTGACAAATTCTCCGTCCGTTTCAAACAGTTTGCGATTTCCAAGGACTACGGCGGAAATCCCTGTCTGATGATCTACTACGACTATACAAACTCCGGCGATTCCCAGTCCAGTGCATTTGTAGACTTCACCCTGCAGGCTTCCCAGAACGGAGAAGTTCTGGAAGGAACTTATCCGGAAGCCAGTGATGATGCTGTAGATAACTACATGAGCACCATTGATCCCGGAAAAACCGTCACTGTATGCCAGGTATTTCTTCTGAAGGATACTACCAGTGATGTAACGCTTCAGGGCAAAGAAACTTTGAATGTAAGCGGCGGACAGACAACCTCTCAGATTCTGAAGCTGAAGTAAGATATCGGAATCGCCTGGCGGATATTTACGATCCAAATTCGATAAACCGGAAATTTACATTTTATCTTGCATATGAAAGGAAAACGGAAATTTCTCCTTCATGATTTTTTCATGGCTGGCAGAAATTTCCGTTTTTCTTTTTCTCATTCCTGTGTATATTTTTTCGATTCTATGAAAAACTATTTCATGTATAACGAAAGGATGGTGACTTATGTCAAATAAATGTCTGCAGTACTTCACCCTGACCATTGCTGTGGTCGGTGCCATAAACTGGGGTCTGATCGGCTTCTTTAATTTTAATCTGGTAGCATTCCTGTTCGGAAGCATGAGCTGGCTCTCCCGGATCATCTACGGACTTGTAGGCTTATGCGGGCTTTATCTTCTGACCTTCTATACTCTGATCGATCAGGGTGAAACAACTGAATAAGCTACGCAGTAACACATAACGCGAAAAATCCTCTGCTGCATAAAAATAAAGCAGAGGATTTTTTCGCAACAAAAAAGAACTCTGATCATCCTCAGAGTTCC
>NZ_JANGAA010000028.1:0-37851 GCF_024461705.1 Blautia sp. DFI.9.10 | reverse complement strand
CTGCTCTTTATTTGGATAGATCCTTATTTTTACGGCGCGGTTCATTCTTCTCACCCTGGCTTTCTATATACTGCCGTATCGTTTCAATCGTTGCTCCGCCTGCACTGAGCAGACAGAATATCTGACCCCAGAATGCATCTTTCATGGTCTAACTCCATTATATTTATCATCCTTTTTCTTATATCAACGGATATGTATTTATGAACTAATTGTTCTTTTCAGTATACTACATCAGGGAAGGGAGAACAAGTGTTTCTTTTATACTATAGAGATTTTTTTGAGCAGACATGCTCCGATGTGCAATTCATCTCACCACCTGAAGAGGTGAGAGAATTCTTGCTACATTTGTTAAATGTATTTTAGTATAAATTTGCGGGAAATGCAATGTAGGGGAGAACGGGTAAAAGTAAACAAAAAAATAAGAGTAAAATTAGACGCTTTGCCAATAGATTTTTAAAAAGGAAAGTTTTATACTCTACTTACAGTTAAGACATAAACATAAGTAAAAGACATAAATAACGAAATGAACGAAAAAAAGGAGGTTCTATCATGAAATTAACAAGAGAAGGAATCAAAGAGCGTGAAGCATGGGAGAAAGCAGGCATCAATCTTCCAGGATACGATGTAGAGGCAGTTACTGAGAAAGCGAAGAAGGAGCCAGGCTGGGTACATTTCGGAATCGGAAATATCTTCCGTGTATTTATCGGAGGTATTGCAGATGGTCTTCTGGAAGGGGGAGTTCTTGACAGAGGCATCACATGTGTAGAGACCTTTGATTATGATGTAGTAGATAAGATTTACGCGCCATATGACAACCTTGGCTTAAATGTCATTCTCCACGGTGATGGAACCCGTGAATACAAAGTTCTTGGGGCGCTTGCAGAAGCAGTGAAAGCACAGTCATCTGATGCTGGACAATGGGACCGCCTGAAAGAAATTTTTGCGGCTAAATCCCTGCAGCTGGTTTCCTTCACTATCACAGAAAAGGGTTATGCACTCCAGAAAGCAGACGGAACATGGTTCCCGTTTGTGGAAGCAGATATTAAGAACGGACCGGATAAGGCAACGGGAGCAATGGCAGTTCTTGTGGCTATGCTGAATGAGAGATATAAAGCAGGGAAATATCCGATCGCCCTGGTATCCATGGACAACTGCTCACAGAACGGCGCCAAGCTTCGTGAGTCCGTGCTGACTATGACAGAGGAATGGCATAAAGCGGGCTTCGTAGATGATGGCTTCGTAGATTATGTAACGGACGAGAAGGTGGTTGCATTCCCGTGGACCATGATCGACAAGATCACACCTCGTCCAAGCGAGCAGATCGCAGCAGACCTTGAGAAGCTTGGCGTTGAAGACATGCAGCCGGTGATCACAGGAAAGAAGACATACATAGCACCATTTGTTAATGCTGAGAAGCCACAGTATCTTGTTATCGAGGACAGCTTCCCTAACGGACGCCCTGCTCTGGAAAAAGGCTTCGGCGTATATATGGCGGACAGAAATACCGTCAATCTTTCCGAGAGAATGAAAGTAACCGTATGCCTGAATCCTGTACATTCCGCAACCGGCCCTCTTGGTGTGGTACTTGGCTATGATCTGTTTGCACATATGCTGAACACGAACGAAGATATGATGAAAATGGCCCGTATGGTTGCTTATGACGAGGGACTTCCGGTAGTTGCAGATCCTGGAATCCTTTCCCCGCAGGCATTTGTGGATGAACTCTTTAATGACCGTTTCCCGAATGAGTATCTTGGAGATACCAACCTTCGTCTGGCTGTAGATGTGTCCCAGATGGTAGGTATCCGTTTCGGTGAGACTGTAAAAGCATATGTGAAGAAATTTGGAGATGCTTCCAGACTGACAGCAATCCCGCTTGGAATCGCAGGATGGCTGAGATACATGCTGGCTGTAGATGACGAAGGAAACAAATTTGAGCTTGCACCGGACCCGATGAATGAGGAGATCACAGAGCAGCTTAGCGATATCGTGATCGGAAAACCGGAAACCTTCAAGGATCAGCTGAAGCCGATCCTTTCCAATGAGAGACTGTTCTTCACAGACCTTTATAAAGATGGTGTCGGAGAGAAGATCGAGGATATGTTCCGTGAGATGATCACAGGATCTGGAGCTGTAAAGGCGACTATTCATAAATATGTAAAATAAAACCAGGGTTACGAGAAAGGTTTATGTAAGTATTTTGCATAGGAGAGTAGACAAAAATGATAGTAAAAGTAATTTTAGGCACAATGCAGAATGCAAGAAAGCTGGTAAGTATTGCAGAATCCATCCCCTATGATGTAGAATTATGTTATGGCCGTTATGTTGTAAATGCGAAGTCTATGCTTGGTGTCTTAAGTATGCCTGAGTTTGACGAGGGAGAGCTTCATATACATACAGATAATGAGAAAGAATGCGAGAAGATCCTTTTTCAGCTGCTTGATCAGAACCTTATTGTGGACACAGGAGATGCTGTGAAAAGATCCATCTATGATATCACACAACCTTTGGTGAGATCCTGATCGATTTTACATCTCAGGATATCAATGAGGATGGACAGATGCTGTATGCCAGAAATCCGGGCGGTGCACCAGCCAATGTTGCAGTTGCAGCAAGCAGACTGGGAGCTCATACTGCATTTATCGGTAAAGCAGGAAAAGATATGCACGGAAAGTTCCTGAAATCTGTTCTTGAGAAAGAAAGCGTGGATACCAAGGGTATGCTCCTAGACGAAAATTATTTTACTACACTGGCTTTTGTGGAAGTCAGCGAGACTGGAGAGAGGACTTTCTCTTTTGCAAGAAAACCGGGAGCGGATACGAAGATCCAGAAGGAAGAAGTGGATGTGGATGTGCTGGATCATACCCATATTTTTCATGTTGGATCCCTGTCCCTGACGGATCAGCCTGCAAGAGATACCACGTTTTATGCGGTAAAAAGAGCAAAAAACAAGGGCAGCGTGATTTCTTACGATCCCAATTACCGTGCATCTCTGTGGCTGGATGAAAAGACAGCGAAGAAGCATATGAGAAGCCTGGTTTCCTATGTGGATCTTATGAAGATTTCGGATGAAGAGACAGAACTTCTGACAGATCATAAGGATGTCCGGGAAGCAGCAGAAGCACTGTACAGCCAGGGCGTGAAAGTTGTGGCAGTTACACTTGGCGGCGAAGGAGCATATCTTTACGGCAAGGATGGCGGCTGTATGGTACCAGGATTTGCAGTGAAACAGATCGCAGACACGAACGGAGCCGGAGATTCTTTCTGGGGCGGTTTCCTGTACAAAGTCAGCACAGCAGAGAAACATCTGGACGAGCTGACCCAGGAGGATCTGAAGGAATTTGCCCGTTTCGGCAATGCAGTGGCCAGTCTCTGCGTGGAGAAAAAAGGTGCGATCCCGGCAATGCCGGAGCTTGCACAGGTGGAACGCAGAATTGCAAAGTGATCGTATTCATAAAACTGTAGCAGAGTTGAATCTAAATCGCGAAGCGATTGTGTTTATGAGTATGTCAGATTTATGAAAGGATGAGGTTTTGAAATGAATTTAAAAGATCAGATGAACGGAGTTCAGCACGTAGGTGTGCCAACCAATGATATTGAGACAACCATTAAATTTTATGAGGCACTGGGATTTAAGATCGCTTTCCAGACGGTGAACGAGGCTGCCAATGAGAAGGTTGCTTTCCTGAAGCTTGGAAATCTTGTGATCGAGACTTACGAGAACAAAGCAGCAAAAATGGAATCCGGCGCCATTGACCATGTTGCCATTGATGTGAAGGATGTGGAGAAAGTCCACGAGTTGGTGACAGCAGCAGGACTGAATACCACCAATGACGAGGTGCATTTTCTGCCGTTCTGGGAGAATGGTGTGAAATTTTTTACTATTGAAGGCCCGAATAAGGAGAAGGTGGAGTTCAGCCAGTATTTATAAAATGTGTAAGTCAATTAAGTCTCCTGCAAGAATGTGGGTACCTGTCTTAATGGTAATTTACAATACAGTAAAAATACGCTAGAATAGAATACTGTTAATATTCATCTAAATAAAAAAGATCTATAAGAACAGGAGTATATACATGCTGGGACTTAAACCAATAAAGACTTTACCCATAAGAGAAAAGATTGCGGCGAATCTCAGAGAGGCAATTCTTTCAAAAAAAATTCCGGCGGGGGAAATTCTGACACTGGAAAGTACTGCGCAGGAACTTGGAGTGTCCATTACACCTACAAGAGAAGCCTTTCAGATTCTGGCAAGAGATGGACTTCTGGAACTGGAGCGAAATAAACGTGCAGTAGTTCTTGGAGTGAATGAAAAAACGATCCGCGAACATTTTCAGGTGCGGGCGGCACTGGAAAGTGAAGCCTGTGTTTTGTGTTGTGAAAATAAGATCGATCTTCAGAGGATTGATCAGATCCTCAAGGTTTCCAGAGAAGAGATAGAAAAAGGTGATTTTGAAAGTTATTCAAGTCTCAATCAGACTTTGCACATGGAATTATGGACAGCAGCAGGAAATGATAAACTTAAAAATATGCTGTCAGAACTGTGGAACGGACTGTCTAGAGGCGTACTGGTAAATGAAGAAGAGTACGTAAGAAAATCTCTGAAAGAGCATGAGGAAATTGTAGAAAGTATTCGAAAAGGTGATGCTATGGAATGTTATCTGCGTATGCAGAAACATATAAAAAGCAGTTGTGAGAACTTTGTGCAACGGTATAATTAGGCTGTAGAAATTACCATTTTTCTGTAAAAGTATACAAAAACAGAACAGATAATTTTTACAAAACGCCGAAATTGTTAATTGTTATTGACAGTTACGGCGTTTTTCACTATTCTTTATGTATACAATATAAAAAATAAAAAATAAAAAGTAAAGAAAGGCGCAATGAAATGAACGACAAGAACATAATTGTGAACAAGCCGGAACCGAAACCGGGTATACTTGAGCGTGGTGATCTTTTTGCGATCGCAGTAGGAATGGTAATCGGCTCCGGAATGGTAACTCTGATCGGACCGGCAATGGCTTATACCGGTTATTCTGTATGGCTTGCTTATCTGACAGCGATTGTCATGGGATTCTTTATGGTTTTTCCGTATATTATTCTTGGTGGGACCATGCGCGTGGCAGGAGGCCCGTATTCCATCGTAACGAACCTTTCCGGAGTCAGCACCGGAGGTCTGGTAGCTTATACGAAACTGGTAACGCCGATCCTCAACAGTTCTTTTGCGTTGGCACTGGGATTGTATTTGAATAATCTCCTCCCGGGAATTACAGTGAAAGCACTGGCAATCGCAGGTGTTGTTATCCTGTTTGTTCTGAATCTTCTGGGAATGGATATTTTTGCAAAGGTAAGCAAGATATTATCAACGGTTCTTCTGATCACAATGGTTCTGTATGTTGTTTTCGGACTTACACAGATCAGACAGCCGATCTTTGATTTTTCAGGAGATAAGATGTTTACCGGCGGCTTTAAAGGCTTTATGCTGGCGGCACTTCTTCTTATCAATTCCGCAAATGGTTACTACAATGTTCTGTGGTATGGTAAAGACGCGAAAAGAGCAACGAAAGATGTTCCGTTTGCGGCAATGTCCTGCGTGCCATGTCTGCTTTTTATTTATGTGGGCCTTGCGATGGTTACAGGTGGGGTGCTTCCTCACGATGAGGTTGCAGGTGTGGAAACAATCCTTCCGGCAGCACAGGAGATCCTTCCTGGTATTGTGTATAAACTTTTTATGATCGGCGGACCGATCATGGCAATTATCACTACTTTGAATGGTGTATTTAATGATGTACGATATCCGATCGCTCAGGCTGCCAAGGATGGATGGCTGCCGAAAGGAATTCTGAAGGAAAACCGTTTCGGAGCACCGTACCTGATCTATACCTACACACTGATCGTAGTGTTGCTTCCGATCATTTTTGATATGAGTATCGTGACGATCACAAATATTTTCCAGGTGATCACATTTTTTATGAATGTTACAGTTGTGTATGCAATTTCACGTCTTCCGAAGAAATATCCGGATACCTGGAAGAAGAACAAATTTCACCTTTCCAGTGCAGGACTTTACGTATTCTGTACCATCAGTATCATCATTTACACGATTATTTTTATAAAAGGAATTTTCAGTATTAAACTTGTATATGCAGTATCTGCTGTTATAGTTATGGTTGCATTGATCCTGATTGGTGTATATCTCACCAGAAAAGGTGGAATCCGTATCGAGACATCCATATGGCAGCCTGCAGAGGAGGAAAAAAATGAATGAATTAAATCCGTTCAAGCTGGCAAAAATGCTTGAGGAACTTGAGAACACCGTAGAATTACACAGTATTTCTGTACGGTATAAAGGAGAAAAAGTTGTTGAAGGAGCCTGGGCACCTTTCTCAATGGAAGAGCCGCAGATGCTGCATTCTTTATCAAAGATCGGAACAAGTATCTGTGTTGGATTTGCGGTGGATGAGGGAAAACTTCATCTGGAGGATAAATTTCTGGATTATGTGAGAGAAGATCTTCCGGATGAATATGATGAAGCCCTGGAAAATATTACCGTATATGATCTTCTTACCATGCAGGCCGGTTCCCCGGAATGCTGTAATAATGTATGGTTTTCCAGACTGGAAAAAGACTGGGAGAAGAACTGGCTTGGACAGCCTAAGCTGAAAGAAGATATCGGAAAAGTTTTTCATTATGATTCCGGATGCAGCTATACACTTTCCAGGATCGTGACCAAAGTTATGGGTGAAAACTGTCTGTCCATTATGCAGAAACGTGTTTTTGACAAACTTGGTTTTGGAAAGATCAACTGGCTTACAAGTCCTGAGGGACATAATACCGGCGGCTGGGGCATGTATCTGACCGCAGATCAGATTTCCACACTGGCACAGCTCCTTCTCCAGAAAGGAAACTGGAAGGGTGAGCAGCTGGTGCCACAGTGGTGGATCGAAGAGATGGGACAGTCAAGAGTCGTAATTCCCGGAGATGAGAAAAAAGCACTGACTCATTATGCATATCACATCAAAGCAGGAAAAGAGATCTTTGCGGCAGAAGGAGCATTTGGACAGTATTTGGTGTGCTTCCGGGAACTTCCGGTTGCTATTGGCATTACCGCAGGTGCGAGAGAATATCTTGCGGCAGATATCTGCCTTAAATATATGAAGGAAGCAGTTTCCATACCTTGCCCGGAAGAAAAACGGGAAGAAGGAGAGAAATATCTGGAAGCAAAAATAAAAAGCCTTTCTCTGCCACAGCCGGAAGGCAGACTGAAAACTGCGGAAAAAGAACTCAGTGGATTATTTAACCGGGAGATTATTTTTACAGAAAATCCGAGAAACATTGAAAGTGCAAAGATCATTCCGGAAGGATGTAAACTGCGTCTGGAAATGATAGTCCAGGGTGAGAAAAAGATTGCTTATGCAGGATTTAAGAGCTGGAAACAGAACGATCTTTATCCGGATGATTTTACAAAGAGATATCACAGCATTGCTTATGGAATGGATCAGGAAACGTTATATCTGTCTGTGGGACTGCTCAACACTTCCTACAGGGAAGAGTATTCCTTCTGGGTCAATTCTAAAGATACCGTGATCGCGACCTGGAGACCTAACGTTACCTATCTTCCGGAACAGCCGGATATGGTATGGAAGTTTACAGGAAACTTTAAATCCTGAAGAGAAAAAACTCAAAGTATAGACCGATAAAAATATAGCAATTCCTCCAACCTTATGATAAAAGAAACGAACAACCCGCAGGATACTGACTTGCCATCAGTGGTCCGATGGGTTGTTTTTTGTTTGGAATAAGTCTACAATAGGAAACAGAAATTTTTATTATTGTGACATAGGGAAGAAAGTGTACGATGAAAATACATTACAGAATTAAAAATAATGCAATAGAGATCGTTCGGTGTTATGGTACCGATGACCGGATCGTGCTGCCGGAAGAGATCAATGGCCTTCCGGTAGTCAGTGCGGCGCCGTATGCGTTTTCCGCACACAAGGACGGAGAAGAAGATGCAGAAACCTGGGAGAGCGAAGATGTAATTTCGTTCGGAGAAGAGAGACTTCTTGCCGGGGAGGAAGTGCAGGAGATCGTTTTCCCGGATACGCTGAAGGAAATCGGAAGATATATTTTTTATGGATGCAAAAAACTGGAACGGCTGGAATTTTCGGATACGCTGATGCAGGTGGGAACCGGGGCGTTTACGGGCTGCAGCGGGCTGAAGGAGCTTGTGATCCATCAAAAAAAGGGAATCAAATCCTGTGCGAAGGAGATTCTTGGGGAATTATGGCAGAAGATTGATGTGGATTTTCTGTATGAAAATGGTGAGGCAGGTGGAAAACGTGCGCATATGGTTTTTCCGGAGCATTATGATGAGGCGGTGGAGAATACGCCTGCGAGAATTCTGTTTACGGAGTATCATGGCTCAGGGACCAATTACCGGCAATGCTTCTACAGCAAAGAACTGGATTTCGCAGAGTATGACAGCCTGTTTGATATGGCAGTGGTAATGGATAAGTTGGAGGTTCTGGTTGATATGAGCTTCGGACGACTTTGTCATCCGTGGCAACTGAGTAAAAAGGCGAAGAAGCAGTATGAGGATTATATCCGGGGAAATCTTAAGGATATCGGGGAATTTCTGGTGGAAAGCGGAAGCTTAAATGGTCTGGAGCTGCTTTCTCGGGAAAAACTCTGGAACAGAGAGGGCCTGGAACATAGTATTGATGTGGCGTCCGGGAAGAAGGATATGGAGATTTCCGCATTTCTGATGAATGAACGCAGCCGGATGCAGAAGGAAGAGCAGAAGGTGGCCGGGGAGACAGAAAATGAGAGGTGCCCTGTTAAAAGGAGAAAGAAGTTTCAGTTATGAGTGATATAGAAACAACTGAAAACAATAAAAATAACTTCCTGCCCGGTCAGGGATCCAATTCCCAGGAGGCAGCCCAGCGTCTCCAAGACATCGGCAGCAGCATCCTCCGGGCGGCAAGAGACGAGCTGTATCTTGGCATGCGTTTTCTGGATGTGGCGCTGAGCAGCTTTATTTATCAGATGGATGGTTCGGTCAGTCCGTTTGGAACAGACGGGGCTGTGATGTACTTCCATCCGGCACAGCTTGGCGGGCTTTATAAAGAAAACAGGATTCTTGTGAATCGAGGATATCTCCATATGGTATTTCACTGCATTTTCCGGCACTTTGGGAAGCCGGGAATAGAGACGCGTTTGTGGAATTTAAGCTGCGATATTGCAGTGGAGCATATGATCGACGGGATCTATCACCGCTCAGTCCGATATTCCAGAAGTCTTCTCCGGAGGGAAAACTACCGTCTTCTGGAAAAGGAAAAGAAGACGCTGAATGCAGAGAGAATCTACAAGATTCTGAAAGAAGAATTTCTGAAGGAAAAAGAACTGGCACAGCTTGAAAAAGAGTTCTACGTGGACGACCATAAATACTGGGCAAACCAGCAGCCCGACCGGAAACCCAATCCCCTGATGAGTAAAAAATGGGGAGATATCAGCGATGGGATCGAAACAGACCTAGGGACTTTTTCCAGAGAGTCAGGAGAGCAGGACGGAGATTTTCTGGACCAGCTGAAAATAGAGAACCGGGAACGATATGATTATCGGGAATTTCTGCGGAAGTTTGCAGTATTTCGGGAAGAACTGACTGTGGATCCGGACAGCTTTGATTATAATTTTTATACCTACGGGCTTTCCCTTTACGGGAATATGCCGCTGATCGAACCCCTGGAAACCAGAGAAGTGAAAAAAGTTTCGGAATTTGTCATTGTGATCGATACCTCCATGTCCTGTTCAGGAGAACTGGTACAGAGATTTCTGGAGGAAACCTATGGGATCTTAAGCGACAGCGGGAATTTTTTCCAGAAGGTAAATATACACATTATCCAGTGTGATGAGAAGGTGCATTCGGATGTAAAGATCACCGGTGCAGAGGAATTGCAGGAGTATATGAACAGCCTGGAACTTTACGGTGATGGAGGTACAGATTTCCGTCCGGCTTTTGCTTATGTGGAAGAGCTGATGGAAAAACGTGAGTTTGAAAATCTTAAGGGCCTGGTGTATTTTACAGACGGATACGGGCTTTTTCCGGCAAAGATGCCGCCATACCGGACAGCATTTGTATTTATGGAGCAGGAGCCTGAGGATGTGGATATCCCGGCCTGGGCCATGAAGCTGGTGATCACGGAGGAAGAATTGTAAAGAATTATATCCATATCTTATGTCATGAATCTGATATTTTAATCTTTTATTTTGTATATTGCTATCTGCATATCAGTTATAGTGTAGAAAATAGGTAACAGCAGACAATGTTACGGAAAATATACAGAACAGGAGATTGTATGGCATGAGATATGGGTATTTTGATGAAGAAAAAAAGGAATATGTGATTACCAGGCCGGACACACCTGCTCCGTGGGTGAATTATTTGGGATCGCCGGAATACGGAGCAATCGTTTCCAATAATGCAGGGGGATACAGCTTTGCAAAATCCGGGGCGAACGGCAGAATCCTGAGATATATTTTTAATCAGTTTGATCAGCCGGGAAGATATATTTATCTCAGGGATAATGACACAAAAGATTATTGGTCAGCATCCTGGCAGCCGGTTGGCAAAGATCTCAGTGAGTATAAAAGTGAATGTCATCATGGCACAGCCTATACTAAAATGATGGCAGATTACAGCGAGATACATTCAGAGGTGAGATACTATGTACCGCTTGGGCAGTCCTACGAGGTATGGAATCTGAAAGTTACCAACTGCTCAGACAGAAAACGTGAGATCAGTGTGACTGGATATGCAGAGTTTACAAATAACAGCAATTATGAACAGGATCAGGTGAATCTGCAGTATTCCCAGTATATTACAAGAACAGTATTCTGTGGAGATCGTGTACGTCAGATGATCCATGCGAATCTGGACGGCCTTAAGGATGGGGAAGAGGTTGATAACAAGAACGTGTTCAACCGATTTTTCGGCCTGGCTGGAGAGAAGGTTTCTTCCTGGTGTGGTGACAGGGAAAAATTCCTTGGAAGATATCACGGATACAACAATCCAGCAGGGGTTGAAGCTGGTGTATTATGTAATGAGGGAAATTATAATGAAAACAGCTGTGGAGCTCTTTCAGCTGTAATTACTCTGGAACCGGGAGAAAGTCGGGAAATGGCTTTTCTGGCAGGAATGAAGGAGGATAATGAAGCAGCGGAGATTATAGCACATTATGCAGACTGTGAAAAAACATGCGCGGTGGAGCTTGAAGAACTGATCAGTTACTGGCACGGACAGCTTGCACATTTTCAGATCAGAACACCAAGTCCGGAATTCGATACCATGATCAATACATGGAACGCATATAACTGTTTTATGACATTTATCTGGTCACGTGCAGCATCTTTTACTTATTGCGGACTTCGTAACGGATATGGATACCGTGATACTGTACAGGATATCCAGGGTGTGATCCATCTTGCACCCCAAATGGCACTGGATAAGATCCGTTTCATGTTGTCAGCACAGGTAGATAACGGCGGCGGTCTTCCACTTGTGAAATTCACACATAATCCGGGACATGAGGATACACCGGATGATGCATCCTATGTACAGGAAACCGGTCATCCGGCATACCGCGCAGATGATGCACTCTGGCTGTTCCCTACTGTATACAAATATATTTCAGAGACAGGAAATTTTGCATTCATCGATGAAGTGATCCCGTTTGCAAACAAGGATGAAGGAACTGTATACGAGCATCTGAAAAGAGCTATTGACTTCTCCATGAACCATCTTGGCAGACATGGAATGCCGGCCGGACTTTATGCAGACTGGAATGATTGTCTGAGACTTGGAAAGGATGGGGAATCTACTTTCGTTGCATTACAGTTCTATTATGCAATGACTATCCTGAAAGAGTTTGCAAAATACAAAAAAGATGAAAAATATATAAAATACCTGGAAGAAAAACAAGAGCAGCTTGGAAAATTGATCCAGGAACTCTGTTGGAATGAAGATCGTTTTATCCGTGGGTTTACGGAGCGGGGAGAGGTTATCGGAAAGAGAACTGACCCGGAGGCAAACATGTGGCTGAATCCACAGAGCTGGGCTGTGATCAGCGGCCTTGCAACAGAGCGGCAGGCAGATCTGGCTCTTCAAATGGTTTATGAAAGATTGAATACAGAATACGGTGCAATCCTTATGGATCCTCCATATCATGCAAATGCTTTCGACGGAGCACTTGCGGTTATCTACAATGCAGGAACAAAGGAAAATGCGGGAATCTTTTCACAGTCACAGGGATGGCTCATTCTGGCAGAAGCACTTTGCGGACATGGTGAGCGTGCATTTAATTATTTCCTGGAGAATGCTCCGGCAGCGCAGAATGACAGGGCTGAGATCAGACAGCTGGAGCCATACTGCTATGGACAGTTTACAGAAGGAAAAGCAAGCCCGAATTTCGGACGATCTCATGTGCACTGGCTGACAGGAACAGCATCTACTGTGATGGTAGGATGTGTAGAAGGAATTCTTGGCATGCGTCCGGATTTCTATGGCTTACGTATAGCACCATCGATTCCAAAAGAATGGGAGAAGTTTGAGATAAGCAAGGATTTCCGTGGATGTCATCTCCATATCACTGTGAAGAATCCGGGACATGTGGAAGCCGGATGTAAAAAACTCTATGTAAATGGAGAAGAACTTCCGGGTAATTATATTCCGCAGGAGAAACTTACCGGTGAGACAGAAATTGAATTCTATATGTCATGACATAATGGATATAAATTGCGAGGAGATCACATTTATGAATACAAAGTAAAATGGAATATAAATACCGTTTTATTTTGGCAGGAAGGAGATCACAGAATGAAATATATAAAATTTCAGGATAAAAATGGAAGCTTTTCCATAGAAAATCCGGAGAATTACAGCGGTTTATATATACCTCTGGCCGGAGAAAACGGATTGAAATCCGCGATCACCTCTTCTCTGGGAGGAGACAGCAAACTGGATCAGAATCATTTTCTGCTGGAACCGGTAAGCATTGAGAATCTTCATAATAATCGAAACACCAGAAATTTCTGGTGCAAGATAAAAGGAAAAGGTTACTGGTCAGCATGCGGAGTTTCGGCAGAACAGGAATTTCAGAAATATACTGATAAACAGGATAAAAGCAGCCTGGAAGCCGGATTTATGTGGCAGAAGCTGCACAGAACTTCTGAGAAATACGGACTTCAGTCAGAGATTTTGTCTTTTGTGACAGTGAAAGGTGATGCGGAGGTCCATCTTGTAAAGATTACCAATATTGAAGAGGAAGAACAGGAGATCACACCGGTTGCTGTAATACCTGTATATGGAAGAAGTGCAGACAATCTCAGAGATCACAGGCATGTGACTTCCCTTTTGCACAGGATAAGAACAACGGAGTACGGTGTTGAAGTAAAACCGGTGCTTTCTTTTGATGAAAGAGGTCATCAGAAGAATAATACTGCATATTTTGTATATGGATCTGAAGGCGAGGGAACGGAACCGGAAAGCTTTTATCCTGATGTGGAAATGTTTATCGGAGAAGGCGGTTCTTTCCTGATTCCGGAGGTGGTCAGAGAAGAGAAAAAAGGTGTTCCGGCAGGGACAGAAATTGAAGGAAAGGAAGCTGTCGGTGGTATTCGTTTTGCATCCAGGGTTCTGAGACCACATGAAACAGCTGTATATGTTGTGACAGCGGGAATATCTGAAAAAAATCAGCTGCCGGAGGAGACTGCACGGTTTTACAGAACTGAAAAACAGGTTGCAAGAGAATTTGAACATGTAAAAAAACACTGGACAGAAAAAGTGAATGTTTCTTTTGAGACAGGTGATGAGGACAGAGATAATTATCTGAAATGGATCTGTTTCCAGCCGATATTAAGAAGAATTTACGGTTGTTCATTCCTCCCGTATCATGATTATGGAAAAGGTGGAAGAGGCTGGCGTGATCTCTGGCAGGACTGTCTGGCACTTCTGATCATGGAGCCTTCTGTTGTACGTCAGATGATCGTCGATAATTACGGTGGAGTACGCATCGATGGAACCAATGCCACGATCATCGGAAACAGACAGGGGGAATTTATCGCAGACCGCAACAACATTGCCCGCGTGTGGATGGATCATGCTTTCTGGCCATTTGTGACAACGAAGCTTTATATGGATCAGACCGGGGATATGAATGTCCTTTTTGAGAAGATTCCATATTTCAAGGATCTTCAGACAAAAAGAGGAACTGCGCATGATGAAAAATGGAGCAGTGCCTATGGAGAAAATCAGAAAACAGAATCCGGTGAGGTTTATTACGGAACGGTTCTGGAACACATTTTGCTGGAAAATCTCTGTGCTTTTTATGATGTAGGAGAGCACAACGAGATGAAACTTCACGGGGCAGACTGGAACGATGCCATGGATATGGCATGGGAAAATGGTGAGAGTGTGGCATTTACCTGTGCATATGCTGGAAATATGAAGAACATCGCAGAATATCTGAGAAAACTTCAGGAAAAGGAAATGTTTGACAGGATTGAAGTTGCGGAAGAAATGGAAATCCTGTTTACCGGAGACCGTGAGCTTTATGAAAGCCCGGAGAAAAAGCAGCAGATTCTGAGACAGTACACAGAAAAATGTGCACATGATATCAGCGGAAATACTATTGTGATCCGTCTGGACCAGCTTAGCCGGAATCTGGATGAAAAGGCAGATTGGATGATGGAAAACATCCGCAGAAGAGAATGGGTAAAAGACGGAGAAAACGGCTGGTTCAACGGATATTATGATGATCATAAACGTCCTGTGGAAAGGGCAGAAAGCAGCCAGGTACGTATGATGCTTACCAGTCAGGTATTTGCGATCATGAGTAAAACCGCACAGAAAGATCAGATTGAGTCTATCTGTAAAAGTGTGGATAAATATCTTTTTGACCGTCAGGCAGGAGGATATCGTCTGAATACCAATTTCCATGAAGAAAAATTTGATCTGGGAAGAATGTTCGGGTTTGCTTATGGAGAAAAGGAAAACGGAGCGGTATTTTCCCATATGGCTGTTATGTATGGCAATGCACTGTATAAAAACGGCTATGCAAAAGAAGGACATAAGGTTCTGGAAACGCTTCTGGACGCTGCCATGGATTTTGAGAACAGCAGGATGTATCCTGGAATTCCGGAATATTTTGATAATCAGGGAAGAGGATTGTATGCATATCTTACCGGTGCTGCAAGCTGGTATATGCTGACTATGATCACAGAGGTATTTGGCGTCAGAGGAGATCTTGGAGATCTGGTGATCGCGCCGGCACTGATGCCGGAGCAGTATAATGAGAATGGACAGGCATCTCTTACTATGGAATTTGCCGGAAGAAAGCTGGAGATCTGTATCTGCAATCCGGAGAAAAAACTTCCTTCAGAATATAAAATAAAAACAGTATGGTGTGATGAAAAGGAAATGAAAAACAAACAGAGTACCTGTGTACGTATAGAGCGGGAACTGCTCGAAAAGCTTTCTGTAAAAGAAACACACAGGATCAAAGTGGAACTGATGTAACAGAAATCGGTTATACATAATTGTTAAATTACAGAAACAGAAGTATCAATAGGAAAACGGCATCCCACAGTTGTAAAAAGCTGCGGGATGTCGTTTTTGATGCTGATAAAAAATATCAGCCATAATAATAAGGATGTTTACCACATGGATTTGTAATATTTGTCACGGTACTTCTTTGGGGTAAGGCCGGTGAAGTTTTCAAAGATCTGGATAAAATGACTCTGTGAAGAGAAATTCAGATAATTGGCGATATCAACTACTGCTTTATCAGAGTATCGGAGCAGGTGAGTGGCTTTTTCGATTTTTTTCTCGCGGATGTAATCACTTATGGATACTCCAAGATTCTGTTTGAATACTCTGGACAGATAACTGGGAGAGAGTCCGGTATGTTCTGACAGATCCTGAATGGTGATACGCTCTTTAATGTGACCGTAAATATAGTCCACACATTGCATGACCGGTCTGGAAAGAATAGAGCTTTTTTTCTGGAGGATCATTTTTCCGGTAAAATCTCTGGCCATAATATGATGCAGATCTGCAATCTGGCGTACAGTGGTGCAGGAATCCATTTTCAGAATGTAAAAATCGCTGAGACGATATGCCTGTTCAGGCTCCAGTCCACCGTCAATACAGTAACGGGTGAGCATGGCAGTAGTGACAACGAAATGATACTTCAGGTTGGTCAGAGGATTTTTGGAGAGGATACCGGTTCCCTTCAGATGAAGAAAAGAGTCTTCCTCGCATTTTTTGTTTACAGCTTCCATATCACCGGCTCTTACGGCATTGTAAAAAGAATATTCCACAGAGGGAGAGCGATGAAGAGCTTCCGGTTCTGTATCTTTCAGCTCATTAGTAATCCAGTCTTGGGAAATGGACATATTGATATCCTCCTTATATGTTGATGTTTAAGGAATGTGTTGTTTTTTTATATTATGACATGAATCTGACATTTTGTTAAGATTAATAATATAATCGCAGATAAAAAAATGGTATATTTTCATCATCAAAGGTAAAGCATCGGGGATGCTACAGAAAAAGGAGGATTTATACTATGAAAAAAAGAGCGGTATCTATGATCCTTGCAGCAGCAATGGTTTGTGGAATGATGGCAGCAAATGTAAGCTGTGTATCTGCAAAAGGATCGGATGAGGGAAAAGTGATCAATATTTATTCCTGGAATGATGAGTTCCGTCAGAGACTGGAAGCTATTTATCCGGAAGTAGAGTCCACTTCCAAAGATGGTACAGTTACAAAACTGAAAGATGGTACAGAGATCCACTGGATCGTAAATCCGAACCAGGATGGCGTATATCAGCAGAAACTGGATGAGGCACTTCTCAACCAGGCTGATGCAAGTGCAGATGATAAGGTAGACATGTTCCTTTCTGAGACAGATTATGTGTTCAAATATACAGACAAAGATGCAGATGTTGCAATGCCTCTTACTGATCTTGGCATTGATCCGGACAAGGATCTTGCAGATCAGTATGATTTCACGAAAACAACAGCTTCTGATGCGGATGGAGTACAGAGAGGCGCCACATGGCAGTGCTGCCCGGGTGTCCTTGTATATCGTCGTGACATTGCGAAAGATGTTTTCGGTACTGATGACCCGAAAGAAGTTGGCGAGAAGATGAAAGACTGGGATACAGCTAAAGAAACAGCAGCTCAGCTGAAAGAAAAAGGATATTATACATTTGCTTCTTATGCAGACACTTTTCGTTTATATGGAAACAGCATTGAGAATCCGTGGGTAGAGTCCGGTGATTCTGTGATCAAAGTAGATTCAAAGATCATGGACTGGGTAAAAGATTCCAAAGAGTGGCTGGATGCAGGTTATCTTAACAAAACTGTAAAAGGTCAGTGGAACGATGACTGGAACAAGGCAATGAGTTCTGAGTCCAAGGTATTCGCATTCCTCTTCCCGGCATGGGGTATCGACTTTACTCTGAAACCAAACTGGGATGGAGCAGAAGGTGACTGGGCTGTTACAAATCCTCCGCAGGAATACAACTGGGGTGGCTCTTACATTCAGGCTGCAACAGGAACAGATAATCCGGAACATGTCAAAGATATTATCCTGGCAATGACGGGAAATCAGGATAATCTTCTTAAGATTTCCAAAGAATACTCTGATTTTACAAATACAAAATCCGGTATGAAAGATGCAGCTACAAATGCAGATTTCGCATCTGATTTCCTTGGTGGACAGAACCCGTTTGAGTATTTTGCACCGGTTGCAGAGAATATCAAGATCGCACCGCTTTCCGCATATGACCAGGGTTGTGTAGAGCTGATCCAGAACGCTTTCAGTGATTACTTCCAGGGTAAAGTAGACTTTGACAAAGCAAAAGCCAACTTTGAGACAGCTATTCAGGAGCGTTATCCGGAGATCACAGAGATCCAGTGGCCGGAATAAATACCACATGAGGATAATTGTTGATGCTGCAGGATCTTTGGATCCTGCAGTTTGCTGGAAAGGAAGAGCATTATGAAGAAAAAGAGCGTTAATTACGGAAAATGGGGATACATATTTATTCTTCCGTTTTTTGTGATCTATTTTATCTTTTCGCTGATTCCGCTGTTTGATACAGTGAGATACAGCTTTTTTGAATATTTCCGTTCTGGAATCAAGCAGATTGGTCCTAATTTTATAGGACTTGCCAATTATGTCAGTCTTCTGCATTCTGACATGCTGAAATACGGACTGAATACACTGATCCTTTGGGTGATCGGATTTGTTCCGCAGATCGTTGTTGCACTGGTGCTTGCATGCTGGTTTACTGATGCCAGGCTGAAGCTTCATGGCAAGCAGTTTTTTAAGGTTGTAATTTATCTGCCGAACCTGATCATGGCATCAGCATTTGCACTTCTGTTTTTTACCATGTTTTCCACAAACGGACCTGTAAACTCCATTTTGTGTTCACTGGGCTGGATAAAGGAACCGATTGATTTTCTGGGCTCTGTTCTGGGAACAAGATCATTGGTAGGTTTCATGAATTTCCTGATGTGGTTCGGAAACACGACCATCATGCTGATGGCAGCAGTAATGGGAATCAGTATGGATGTTTTTGAAGCATCGGATCTGGACGGATGCAACAGCATTCAGCGTTTCTTCTATATTACGCTTCCACTGATTCGTCCGATTCTTTCCTATACTCTGATCACTTCCATCATCGGTGGCCTTCAGATGTTTGATGTACCGCAGATCCTCACAAACGGACAGGGTAATCCGGACAGAACATCCATGACACTGATTATGTTCCTGAACAGCCATCTGAAGAGCAAGAATTATGGTATGGCCGGAGCATTGTCTGTATACCTGTTTATTATCAGTGCAATCCTCTGCTTCTTTGTATATCGTATGACTAACGACAATGATCCGGACGGATCTAAGAAAGCAGCGAAAAAGAGAGCAAGAGCAGAAAGGAGAAAAACAAAATGATGAAAGATAAGACAGCCAGCAGGATCAGAAGTATCGTGGCACATGTGGTACTTATTATTCTTTCCTTTATGTGTCTCTTTTTCTTTTATGTACTGATCGTGAATGCGTCTCATTCTCATGCAGAGCTTCAGAAGGGATTTTCTGCTCTTCCTGGAAAATATTTCTGGAAAAACCTGATGAATGTTGCAAATGACGGAAGCTTTCCGATGTTCAGGGGAATTCTTAACAGTATTATCGTGTCCGGATGCAGTGCAGTATTATGTACATATTTTTCCTCACTGACAGCATATGGTCTTTATGCCTATGATTTCAAGGCAAGGAATGTAGCGTTTACATTTATCATGGCGATCCTCGTCATGCCGACACAGGTAACTGCAATGGGCTTCCTTCGTCTGATCACAAAGATGGGATTATATGATTCCCTGCTTCCGTTGATCATTCCGTCTGTTGCGTCACCGGCCGTATTCTATTTTATGTACAGCTATCTGCAGTCCTCACTGCCGATGTCGCTGGTAGAAGCAGCCAGAATTGACGGCTCCGGAGAATTCCGTACTTTCAACAGTATTGTCCTGCCAATCATGAAGCCGGCAATCGCTGTACAGGCGATTTTTACATTTGTAGGCTCCTGGAACAATTATTTCGTTCCTGCTCTGGTTATCCAGTCTAAAAGCAAGATGACTGTTCCAATCCTGATTGCAACACTTCGTGGAGCAGATTATATGAATTTTGATATGGGTAAGATTTACATGATGATCACAGTTGCCATTGTGCCGATCATTATCGTATATCTCCTTCTTTCCAAGTTTATCATCGCAGGAGTGACACTTGGAGGCGTAAAAGAATAACAAAAGGTAGCAGGTAAGATATGACAGTTAAGAAATGGAAACACAGCGGAACAAAGAAACACAGCATGTCAGACCGTGAAATACGAAACGGTCTTCTTTCGGAAAAAGTAGCAGAGGAGGGTATTGTACTGCTGAAAAATGATAAAAAAACACTCCCTCTGAATATTTCCACGAAAATAGGTTTATACGGCGCCGGTGCGGGAAAGACAGTGAAAGGCGGAACAGGTTCCGGTGATGTGAATAACAGAAGTAACATTTCTATTTATCAGGGATTGAAAGAAAACGGTATTCAGATCGTAAGCGAGAAATGGCTGGCCAATTATGAGTCAATATACGCAGAAGCACGCAGGGCATGGAAAGAAAAAATACTGGAAGAAGCAAAGTTTGTGGAAAATCCTTTTGATGCCTATGCGGAAAATCCCTTTGCAATGCCGGAAGGCCGTGCAGTCACAGCAGAAGATACTGTCGATGCCCAGACAGCAATCTATGTGGTAAGCAGGATTTCCGGTGAGGGAAAGGATAGGCGCAGGGTCGAGGGAGATTATTATCTGAGCAGACGGGAGCAGGAGGATATCCGGTTCCTTGATGCACAGAAGATTCCTATAGTACTTATCCTGAATTCCGGCGGTCCGGTAGAACTGACAGATATTCTGGAAGAAACAGAAAATATCTGTGCTGTCCTGAATATTTCCCAGCTTGGACAAAGAGGCGGACTTGCCCTCGCCAATGTCCTTCTGGGAAAGGTAACTCCAGGCGGCAAGCTGACTGCAACATGGGCCAGAAGGTATGAGGATTATCCGTGTGCAGAGGAATACAGCTATCTTAATGGCAAGCTTGAAAGAGAAGAGTACAAGGAAGGAATTTATACAGGATATCGTTATTTTGATACTTTTGGTGTAAAACCGCTGTTTCCGTTTGGATATGGACTTTCTTACACAGAAATGCAGATACGCTTCCATGGGATGAAAACATCAGGGGATGGCGTTGAAGTTGAAGCAGAGGTAACGAATACAGGAGAAACTTTTTCGGGAAAAGAGGTCGTGCAGGTCTATGTGTCTCTTCCACAGGATGAATCAGGGAAGGAATACCGTCGGCTGGCTGGCTTTGCAAAAACAAAACTTCTGAAGCCGGGGGAAAAAGAACTGCTGAAAATCGGGATCGACAGAAAGACACTGGCATATTTTTCCGAAGAGCAGCATGCCTGGATTGCTGAAAAAGGTTATTATGCTGTCTGGGTCGGAAACAGCATTGCATCGCTTACGCTGGCTGCAATGCTTGAAGTGCCGGAGAGTGTGATCCTGGATAAAACGAATATCCTTGAGAATCAGACTGATATTACTGAAGAAGTTTATGACCGCCAGAATCTTTCTGCCAGAACTCTGAAATGGAAAGAGAAGGCAGAGAATGAGAAGATTGGAAGATATATCTATTATCCTGAACCAGAGAAGAGAACAGAATGCACCTGCCAACCGGAAAATAAGATTCCTGCAAAGGATCTGCTCCCGCTGTTTTATGGAAATATTGCTGGAATCTCCAGTAATCTGGGGGCGGCAGGAATCCGTGTTCCTGGTTCTGCCGGTGAGACCACGGCTGCTCTTTATGAGCAATATGGTGTTTCCCCACTGATCATGGCCGATGGGCCGGCAGGACTGAGACTTCAGCAGAATTATGAAGTAGACAGAGAAACAGACACAGTATATGGAATCGGTGTCCTTGGATCTCTGGAAAACGGATACCTGAGAACAGATGAGACTCACGAAAACGCAGACAGATATTATCAGTTCTGTACGGCATTTCCGGTTGGAACTGCACTGGCTCAGACCTGGGATACTGCCCTTGTGGAAAAAGTTGGAATAGCAGTGGCAGAAGAAATGGAAGAATTCCACATAGATCTCTGGCTAGCACCTGGTCTAAATATTCAGAGAAACCCTCTGTGCGGCAGAAATTTTGAGTATTATTCCGAAGATCCGCTGCTTTCCGGAATCATGGCAGCAGCCATGACAAAAGGAGTGCAGAGCAGACCTGGCTGCGGTGTTACCGTTAAGCATTTTGCCTGCAACAATCAGGAAGATAATCGTATGGGCGTAGATGCACAGGTATCAGAACGTGCCCTGAGGGAAATTTACCTGCGTGGTTTTGAGATTGCAGTTAAAGAAAGCAGACCGGTGGCAATCATGTCTTCCTATAATTTACTGAATGGTGTCCATGCTGCAAACAGTGTTGATCTCTGTACAGCCATTGCCCGAAAAGAATGGGGATTTGACGGTGTGATCATGTCAGACTGGAATACAACGGTTCCGGAAGATGGAAGTATTCCGTGGAAATGCGTGACAGCAGGAAATGATATTATCATGCCTGGTAATGCAGCCGACGCAGAAAATATCCGAAAAGCTTTTGAAGACGGAAAGCTTTCGGAAGAAGTTGTCAGAATGTGTGCGGGACGTATTCTGAACCTGATACACACACTGACAGCAGAATAAAAAAAATATATAGTAGTGAAAAACTTGCCTGAATTCAATTTTCGATTTATCATTGGATTCAGGCATATTTTTTGCAGATGTCGCGCAAGGCAACCCGTTTTAGGCGGAGGATCCTGCAGGCAGTTTTTTATATGCCGTGAAAAGGAGAATACCATGAATATAAAACGAGCAAAGCAGGAGATCAGAGATTCCATAGAAGCATATCTTTCAAAGGACGAATTCGGTGAGTACCGGATCCCGGCGATCCGACAGAGACCGATCCTTCTTATGGGCCCTCCGGGAATCGGAAAGACACAGATTATGGAACAGATAGCAAGGGAATGCGGGATTGCTCTTGTTTCCTATACCATTACCCACCACACCAGGCAGAGTGCTGTGGGACTTCCTTTTATTGTAAAAAAGAATTATGGTGAGGAAGAATTTTCTGTCACGGAATATACCATGAGTGAGATCATTTCGTCCGTTTACGACAAAATGGAAAAAACAGGTCTGAAAGAAGGCATCCTGTTCATTGATGAGATCAACTGCGTATCTGAAACACTAGCGCCGATGATGCTGCAGTTCCTTCAGGGAAAAACCTTCGGAAACCAGAAGGTGCCGGAAGGCTGGGTGATCGTCACAGCAGGCAACCCGCCAGAATATAACAAATCCGTCCGGGAATTCGATGTGGTCACTCTGGACCGTATCAAGAAGATCGATGTGGAGGCAGACTTTGATGTATGGAAGGAATACGCCTATCAGCAGGGAATTCATCCGGCGGTGATCTCCTATCTGGAGCTTCGCAGAAAAAATTTCTACAGGGTGGAGAATACCGTAGACGGAAAAATCTTTGCCACAGCCAGAGGCTGGGAGGATCTTTCCCGTCTGATCCAGGTTTATGAGATCCTTGGAAAAACCGTAGACCGTGAGGTGGTCAGTCAGTACATTCAGCACAGGATGATCGCGAAGGATTTTGCAGGCTATCTGGCTCTTTATTATAAGTACAGAACGGACTATAAAGTGGAGGACATCCTGAAAGGAAAGTGGGATCCCATTACTCTGGGTAAGATCCGCACAGCCTCTCTGGACGAGCATTTGAGCATTGTAAGCCTTCTCAACGGAAAGCTCAGCGAGCTTTTTACAGAATGCTATCTTACCGATGCCTACCTCACGAAACTGTATGATTATATGGTGTACTTCAGAGAAAATCAGGACAGCCTCACAGCAAAAAATCTCATGGAAAAAGCAGAGGCGGATCTTGAAAAGGACAAAAAGAGTGAGCTTCTTACAAAACAGCAGGAGCGTATACAGAAACGTGTTGTGTCATTTTTTGAAAATGCGTCCGGATTGAAATCAACCTCGGGATCAATTGGATCGGAATCAACCGGATCAGATAAAACCGGATCAGGTTCAGAGCTGGCAGGAGGCGGAAGTGCCGCAGCAGAATCGGAAGTTCCATCATCAAACCGGAACTATGAGTTTGTGAAAGCCCTCTTTGAATCCGAAACCGAAGCCTACGAAAATCGAACCGATGAAATATCTCTTACTCTTCAGAACGTCTTCGACTTCATGGAAGCTGCTTTTGGGGACAGCCAGGAAATGGTGGCATTTATCACAGAACTGAATGCCAACTATTATAGTCTCTGGTTCATTCGGGAGAACGGTTCTGACCAGTATTACAGGCATAATAAAGGTCTTCTTTTTGACGACCGCCAGAAAATGCTTCTGGGCCAGATGGAGGAAGTGGAAAACATTCTCAATAATGGAATAAAATAATATGTCTTACCAATTTATTATTTACTATTGATTAAATTGGGGAATTATCGTATAATATTTACTATAAAAGTCCGGAAAATAGAGAGGGCAAATAGTCAAAATGCACAGACTGGCTGAATGGCTGCAGAGCGATCAGCTGTTGCAGAACTGCATGATGACTGAGAATGGTAAATATCCACTTGTCTATATTCCGGGATTTTTATGTAAAGGAAGGCAACACAATAATAAAGGAAGGCGGCCGAAACGGACGACATGTTTACAAAGATTACAGAAGAACGAGCATTTGACGGAATATTAGCGCAGATCATAGAAAATATCCGGCGGGGAGAACTGAAGCCGGGGGACACTTTACCTGCGGAACGTGTTATGGCAGAATCACTGGGAGTTTCCAGACCTGCTGTCCGTGAAGTCCTGCGGGCACTGGAGCTGATGGGAATTGTCACAACGGTCCGCGGCGGGGCCAACTATATTACCGAGAATATGGATCAGTGGCTTTCTGCACCACTGGCCCTTCTTTTTCAGCTGAATAACAGCCATGTACAGCAGGTACAGGAACTTCGTTCTGCGCTGGAGCAGGAGGCTGCGCTTCTTGCAGCCGGGAATTGTACGGAGAAGGATGCATTAGATCTGCGTTCCATCCTGGCACAGCTGGAGAGCTCAGAGGACGAGAAAGCCCGTGCAGGTCTTGATAAGAAGCTTCATACGAAGATTGGCAGGATCGCAGGGAATCCTATGATCTACAATGTCCTGGATGCGGCAGCGCAGCTGACTGAGGAGATCATTTCCGGCACCCGAGCCTATATTATGCAGAAACATAATTCCGCTCTGGAGGTGGATGAGCAGCACAGAAGGCTGGTGGAAGCCATTATTTCCGGAGACCGGAACCAGGCGGAGAAGCTGATGCGCGAACATATGGAAACCATTGAGAAATATATACTGGAGATTGCGCAGCAGCAGGGGGAGAACAGCCTTGTATTTCATCGCTGATCCACCTGAAAAAATTAAATAAAATTTCAGTAAAAATCCCGTTAATCTGGTAAGACCACTATTGATTTTGGTAAGACCGCGTGCTATAATAGGGACTGTATTGGTAATACCAAAAAAGTTTGATATTATGGCAGCATCCTGAAGGCTTCATGACGAGACAGCATAAGATGAGACAGCGTAAGTTGGGACAGCATGAGACTAGACAGCGTAAGGTAAGATAGCATGAGGCAGGACAGCATAAGACGAGACAGCACAGGATGAAGGTTACTGTACCCCTGCAGTATCGTATAAAATATGCTTCAGGCCACAGCGTGGGCGGTAACCTGCCGGAAATATCAGGAGAAAGGACTTGCGATTATGGGATATGTAAAATGGAGTTATGACACACTGAACCATTTCTGCGGAGACGTTTTTAAAGCGTTTGGCTTTTCTGAGGAAGAAGGAAGCATCATTAAAGATGTTCTTCTGACTGCTGATCTGTATGGGATCGAGAGCCACGGAATGCAGAGAATGGTTCGTTACCATAAAGGAATCGAGAAGGGGACTATTCATCCCCAGGCGAAACCGGAAGTTGTTTTTGAGACACCGATTTCTGCTGTGATAGACGGACATAATGGAATGGGCCAGCTGATCAGCCATTTTGCCATGGAAAAGGCAATTGAGAAGGCAAAGACAACTGGTGTGGGAATCGTAAGTGTACGAAATTCCAACCATTTCGGTATTGCAGGATATTATGCGAACATGGCCTGCCATGAAGGCCTTCTTGGAATGGCATGTACCAACTCCGAGGCGATCATGGTACCGACTTTTGGAAGAAAGGCTATGTTGGGCTCCAACCCGATCGCAGTCGCTATGCCTGCAGACCCGTATCCGTTTTTCTTTGACTGTTCCACAACAGTTGTAACCAGAGGTAAACTGGAAATGTATAATAAGATGGGCAAGCCTCTTCCGAATGGCTGGGCACTTGACAAAAACGGTCATGCCAGCAATAATGCACCGGATGTACTTGCAAACATCGTAGCCAAGAAGGGCGGCGGAATCATGCCTCTTGGTGGAAACGAGGAAGTCAGCGGAAGCCATAAGGGATATGGCTATGGAATGCTCTGTGAGCTGTTCAGCTCTATTCTTTCCATGGGCGTTACCTCCGATAAATGCTGTACATTCCCGGATAAGACCGGTATCTGCCATGGATTTATGGCGATTAACCCGGCGGCATTCGGAGATCCGGATGCGATCCGCAAGCATTTTTCAGAATATCTTGAGGCACTTCGGGAGAGTCCGAAGGCAGACGGTCAGGACAGGATCTATACACACGGCGAGAAAGAGGTAGCTGCTGAAAAAGACAGAAAAGAGAATGGCATTCCGGTCAACGACAATACCATGGTAGAGCTTGCTGATCTCTGCAGTTATCTGAAGCTTGATTTTGGCTCTTATTTTGAAGGCTATGAGCTTCCGAAGGACAGTAAATTCTTCAATGGTAATTATTAATTCAGGTAATCCTTTTGAAATGAAATATATCATAATTATCCAAGGAGGAAAAGAAAATGGATTATGCAAAAGAGTCATTAAGACTGCACGGAGATTGGAAAGGTAAGATCGAGGTTGTTACAAGAGTGCCGGTTGAGAATAAAGACGACCTTTCTCTTGCATATACACCAGGTGTAGCTCAGCCTTGCCTTGAGATCCAGAAAGATATCAATAAATCCTACGAGCTTACAAGAAGATGGAATATGTGTCTTGTTGTAACAGACGGTTCCGCAGTTCTTGGTCTTGGTGACATCGGACCGGAAGCCGGTATGCCTGTAATGGAAGGTAAATGTGTACTGTTCAAGGCATTCGGCGATGTAGATGCATTCCCGCTTTGCATTAAGAGCCATGATGTAGACGAGATCGTAAATACTATTTACATGATCTCCGGATCCTTCGGTGGTGTTAACCTTGAGGATATCTCCGCTCCGAGATGCTTTGAGATCGAGAAAAAACTGAAAGAGAAATGTGATATTCCGATCTTCCACGATGATCAGCACGGAACTGCAGTTATCACACTTGCAGGTCTGACAAACGCTCTGAAGGTTGTCGGAAAGAAGAAAGAGGATGTTCGTATCGTTATGAACGGTGCAGGTGCAGCTGCTATCTCTATCTGCAGACTTCTTCTGAAAGCAGGCTTCAAGGATGTTACACTCTGCGATAGAAAGGGTGCCATCTATGAGGGACGTACAGAAGGAATGAACCCGGTTAAGGAAGAGATGAGCAAGCTCACAAACCTTCAGAAGAAACAGGGATCTCTTGCAGAGATGCTGGTTGGCGCGGATGTATTTATCGGTGTTTCCGCTCCTGGAGCAGTTACAACAGAGATGGTTAAGACCATGAACAAAGATGCCATCATCTTCGCATGCGCAAACCCGACACCGGAGATCTTCCCGGATGACGCAAAAGCAGGCGGAGCAAAGGTTATCTCCACAGGAAGAAGTGACTTCCCGAACCAGATCAACAACGTTCTTGCATTCCCTGGAATCTTCCGTGGTGCATTTGATGTAAGAGCAAGTGATATCAACGATGAGATGAAGATCGCAGCTTCCAAGGCTCTTGCAGATCTGATCACAGATGAGGAGCTTTCTCCGGAGTATATCATTCCGAAGGCATTCGACAAGAGAGTCGGACCGGCTGTCGCAAAAGCAGTAGCAGAGGCAGCAAAAGCAACAGGCGTAGCACGTATCTGATCTTAAGCGCCTGATACGAACCAAAACAGCCCTTCATTAAGAAGAATATATCAGACACCCGTACTCTGTAACCCGGTACGGGTGTCTTTTTGTTTCCCAGCAGGTGGTATTACCCTTTGACAAATGTCCTCGCAGTGAGTACAATAGCAAAAGAATATGATAGGAGGTTAAGCACAGCATGAAACCATGGGAAGCTAATATACGAAAAGTAGTGCCGTATACTCCTGGCGAGCAGCCAAATGAGAGCGGCATGATCAAACTGAATACAAACGAGAATCCATATTCACCGGCTCCGGGTGTGGAGAAGGCGTTGAAGGCCCTTGATTCTGATACCCTGAGACTTTATCCGGATCCGACAGCAGGAGACCTGGTACACAGTATTGCCGCGTTCTACGGCCTGAAGGATGAGCAGGTATTTACAGGCGTTGGTTCCGATGACGTACTGGCTATGTGTTTTCTCACATTTTTTAATTCAGAGAAACCGATCCTGTTCCCGGACATCACTTATTCTTTCTATGATGTATGGGCAGATCTTTTAAGGATCCCATATGAGCGCCCGGCATTGGATGAGGAGTTCCATATCCGTAAGGAAGATTATTTCCGTGAAAACGGCGGAATCGTATTCCCTAATCCCAATGCACCGACCGGCGTGGAAATGCCTCTTTCTGAGATCGAGGAGATCGTGGCAAAGAATCCGGAGAGTATCGTGATCGTAGATGAGGCGTATGTGGATTTCGGAGCAGCATCCGCACTGCCGCTGATCGAAAAATATGATAATCTGCTTGTTGTGCAGACCTTCTCCAAGTCCAGATCCCTGGCAGGAATGCGTATCGGATATGCTTTCGGAAATCCGGAGCTGATCAAATATCTCAATGATGTGAAATATTCCTTTAACTCCTATACCATGGATCGTACTACTATCGCGGCTGGTGTAGCATCTATGGAGGATAAGGCATATTTTGAGGAATGCTGCCATAAGATCATTACAACAAGAGAGTGGACAAAGGCAGAGCTCAGGAAGCTTGGATTTTCCTTCCAGGATTCCAGATCCAACTTTATCTTTGCCACACATGAGAGCTGTCCGGCCAAAGAGCTTTTCGCAGCACTGAGGGAGAAACATATCTATGTAAGATATTTCCCGAAGGACAGGATCGACAATCATCTCCGTATCTCCATCGGTACCGATGAGGAGATGAAAAAGCTGGTAGAATTCCTGACGGAATATCTGCAGAAATAACAGTTAAGGAGGTACTATGGAAGTACTGGTACAATGGTTTTCACACCACCTTGCACAGTTTATCTCTCCCGAGGGAGCTGTGTTCATCATTTCTATGATCCCGATACTGGAGCTTCGAGGCGGCCTTCTGGCAGCTTCTTTGCTGAAGATATCGGCTGCGAAGGCACTGCCGATCTGTATCGTGGGAAATATTATTCCGATTCCGTTTATCCTGCTTTTTATCCGGCAGATCTTTAAATGGATGAAAAAAACAAAGACGTTCAGAGGTCTGATCACAAAGCTGGAAAACAGAGCTATGGGAAAGAGTGACCAGATCAAGAGATATGAATTTCTTGGACTTTTGCTGTTTGTGGGAATCCCTCTTCCGGGCACAGGAGCCTGGACAGGTGCACTGATCGCCTCTCTTCTTGAGGTGGATATCAAAAAATCCTCCATTGCGATCCTGTGCGGACTTTTTATGGCAAGTGCCATTATGTATATTGTTTCTTATGGAATTGTAGGAAATGTAGTGCATTGATCGATCGCAGAGAAGGAATGTCTTTTTGATCGAGATCGGATTGAAAATAAAGAAATCCCTTACCGGATCTGTAAAATGATATGTGTTCTGTATTCCGGAAACATATCAGAGATCGGCAAGGGATTTTTTTGTGTTTTTAAATATCAGGCAGAGGTATACCGAGAAGATCCTTACATAAGTCTGCGCTTCAGCATGTCTGCGTTTAAAGCGTATTTCAGAGCTGTATCCTTGGTGATACGGCCTTTTTTATATAATTCCAGAAGGCTCTGGTCCATAGAACGCATCTGCTCCTGACCGGATGTGGAGATCACGCCTTCGATCTGGTGTACTTTATTGTCGCGGATCATATTGCGGATGGCAGGAGTCAGGCGCATGATCTCGAAAACAGGAATGTTGCGTCCGTCCACATCTGGGATCAGCTGCTGGGAGATCACAGCCTGAAGGACCATGGAAAGCTGGAGGGCGATCTGATGCTGCTGGGATGGCTCAAACACGTCCATGATGCGTTCGATGGTGTTGGCTGCTCCCAGAGTATGCAGGCTGGAAAGGACAAGATGACCGGTTTCCGCAGCGGTCATGGCAGTCTGGATGGTTTCATGATCACGCATCTCTCCAAGAAGGATCACATCTGGGCTCTGGCGTAGTGTGGCACGAAGAGAAGTCAGATAGCTTTCGGTGTCGGTACAGATCTCGCGCTGGCTGACGATACAGCGATCATGGCGGTGGAGATATTCCAGAGGATCCTCCAGAGTGATGATGTGGCCTTCCCGGGTATGGTTGATCCTGTCGATCAGACAGGCCATGGTAGTGGATTTACCGCTTCCGGCAGAACCGGTAACAAGGACCATGCCACGGGTATATTCGGAGATGTTCATCACATCCTCGGGAATGGAAAGCTCTGCAGGATCCGGCAGCCGGAAGGCAATCACGCGGATCACGGCAGCCAGGGAACCACGCTGCTTGTAGGCATTGACACGAAATCTGGAAACACCGGGAATGGAAAAAGAAAAGTCATCATCACCGGTTTCCATAAGACGGGATATATCGCGGTTTTCCGCAAGGCCGTAAATGGTGCGGAGTAAATTTTCTGTCTGATCAGGCATCAGCCTGTCACCACGGTCCAAAAGATGACCGTCGATCTTTTCTGCCAGGGGGCGGCCTGCGATGATAAAGATATCAGAGACACGCCGGTTGGCAGCTTCTGCTAAAAATTCAGGAATAGGGGTATCCATAGGTTTATTCTCCTTTAAATACATTCTGGTGGTTGTCAGGTTGCCAGGATCCGGTAAGCTCTGTGTTCCATTGCAGGATCTGATAAGCGGAAGAGCTTTTTTTCTGCGGGTAAAAAATCTCAAGCACTACAGAAAGCTGTTGTGTCTCGGAAATTCCAACGGAAAAGGAAAGGGTGTGGCTGTGGGAATCCCAGCTGAGATCGTCTCTTGTGTCCGCAAGCTTTTGTATCATGGAAAAATATCTGGTCTCATCGGAAGCTTTTTCCCTGTATTGCTCCAGATCATCACGGATTTCTGAAACGGTTTCTGTGGCGTTTGCGCAGCCGGTGTAATAATTTTCGGTCTGTTCCATAGAATGTCTGGCTGTGTTAAGACTGGATCTGGAGCTTCCAAGAGTAAGCAGAGCAAGTACACAGAGACACAGCACAGAGAAGATAAGAAACAGGGAAGGAATGCCGACAGTTACAAAAAACGTATGCTTCTGTTTCAATGTACAGCCTCCCTTCTGTAGTCATCGACAGGAAAACGCAGGGTGATCCGGTAAAGCTCACTGCAGTTGGAAAGCTGCCGGAAAGAAAGCTCGCCGGATTTTTCTGAAGAAGAAATATCTGTTTCCAGGATCATTTCACAGGCGGCTTCTCCGGAAGAGCAGCTCTGCCAGTTACGGTCATAATACCAGATCAGGTTGGTGTTCTTTTTGATGCCCCCCGGAAGCAGGGAGAGGAACTGTTCATCGGTTCCGTCAGTGCCTTCCAGTATCTCGCCCACGGAGGTTGTGAGAGCCTGGATCTGGTTCCACTGTTCTGCCTGGAGCCGGTTTTTCCGTGCTGCCGCGAAGATCTGGATGCAGGCAGCTGAGGAAAGTGACAGAAACAAAAGGGCAAGGATCATTTCCATCAGAAAAAGGCTGGTACCGGAATTATGTCTTGATTCTTTCATGATGCCTCCTTTTTGCCAGTGCGATGAAGCAGGAATTCCGAGCGGACTCCCGTGGTACTTTCCAGGGAAAAGTGGTAAAAACCATTTTCCATTTCCGAAAACCGGAAATCGGAAAGCTGTGAGATGACGGTTCCTGCATCGGAACTGGCCTGAGAGCCTTTTGCAGTGAAAAGCTCCATCAGACTGTCATTCTTCAGGTAAATATACGTGATATATTCTTTTCCTTTGATATCATCCCGGAAACAAAGGGCAGGAATATCATCCAGGGAACCGGAAAAGATCTCATCGCCGCGGTCGTGCTGCCGGAATTTGGTAGTCAGATAAGTTGCTGCGGTCCCAAGCTCGGAATCGGAGTCAGTCTGTTTCACAGTCTGCTGGTAAATCCGGGCGGAAAATAGCAGCATCAGTATAAGGAACAGAACAAAAACACCGAAAAGAAGAAGCGAAAAAAGAGAAGAAACGGAATGTCCGGTGTTCTTCCGGTGATTCATGAGGCATTCCCTCCTTTCGCACTGCCGGACAGAGCGATCACGCTGATAGACGGCAGGAGATTGGAACCGTTAGGAACATACTCTACTACGAATTTAGTTTTGTCATAAGTGATATGATAATCCAAGAGAAGCTGGGACAGGCTTTCGGGATATGTGCCTGTGAGGGCATAGGTGCGGATGGCACCGTTTTTCAGTGCCTGTTCCAGAGCATCCTGTTCTTTGTATACGGCCTGGTCGGAGGTGCTGCTGACACCTGCCACAAACAAGGTGCAGGATAAAACCAGAAGCAGCGCCGGAAAGAGAAGAAAAAATGCTCTGAGAAATTTTGTTCTGCGGCTTTCAAAAAGTTCCATGTGGTCACCACCTTACATTGCAAAATCTGAGAGGATCCCCAGAAGCGGCATCATGACGGATAAAAGGACCAGCCCCACAAGAAGAGACAGCAGGATCACGATGGTAGGCTCCACAATGGAGACTGCCTGTGAGATCAGCTCTATAGATCTTTCGGTGTACTGCCGGGAAAGCCTGCGGAAGGTTTCGTCACTGGAACCGGAATAGAAGGATATCGTGATGAGACGGCCTTCCATGCCGCCGAACAGACCGGATTCTGTAAGAGCCCTGGAAAAAGTTTCTCCGCTATCCAGGATAGAGGAAGCCTTCCGGAGTCTTTCGAGTATCACCGGCTGTGAGATCAGATCCTTTGTAAGCTCCAGGCTGGTTTCCGGGGAAAGTCCGCTCCGAAGCCCCAGGGAAAGGCCCTGGGTCAGACGACTGTAATCCATGGCAACCGGGATCTCACGGAAAAACGGGAGATGGATGACTATTTTTCGCAGCTGGCTGTGACCATTTTCCGTAAGACTGAAAAACAGGATGCAGCCAATGAGGGCTACGGCGAGGATCAGAAAAACAGAGGAATACCGGCTGATCACGTTGCCTGCATTCAGAAGTCCACGGGAAACCCCGTTCATTTCCAGTCCCATCTGGTTAAATACCTGTTGAAATACCGGCAGGACTTTTATCAGAAGGACCAGGATCACAACAGCCATCATGCCAAGCATGAGCAGCGGGTAAGTGACTGCAGACCGTATCTGTCCTGAGATTTCTTCCTCCTGTTCATAGTGGGAACTGAGACTTTCCATGATCTCATCCAGGCAGCCGGTTTCCTCACCGGTTCGGACATAGGCGGTCATGGATGTGGGAAAGATCCCGGATTCGTCAAGAGCCCGGGAAAGAGAACCGTTTTCTTCCACGGAACGGATCAGGGGTGTGAGGATCTGCCGGTCTGCATCGGTCTTGCTTTCGTCACAGAGGATGTGAAGTCCTTCAGCGGTGGATATGCCGGAATGCAGAAGCATTCCCATCTGCCCGCAGAAACTGGATAATTCCCGGGCTGTCAGTTTGTTTTTCATAATAAGGTCTCCTTTAGTGGGTCAGCGTGTGAACTGTACCGTATAATTGCTTTCATCACCGATATATTCCTGGATCGCTTCATCACCATCACTGTTGGCGTCAAAGGTGGGATCCATCAGCTTCCAGGTGTCGCCGTCAAAAGATACTGCCTTTGTCACCCAGCCTCTGCCACGGATATAAACATCGATCCATGCATGCTTTACATCACCGGAATAGCCGATCTGAAGCTTGCAGGGAATGTCCTGGCTGCGGAGCATTGCAGTAGTCAGTGCAGCGTAATCAAAACAGATCCCCGTGCCGGTGCTTAAAGTATCATCTACATCAGGAAGATAACCGGCTTCGACAGAATCAGCTTTGTCATAATCGTAGGAAATATGACTGGTAACATATGTATAGAAGGTTTTCAGGATGTCGATATCGGTCATGTCTTCTTTGACAAGAGAGGCTGCCAGTTTGCAGGCTTCACTTTTGGAAGAAAAGTCCACGTACTGGTTTGGATACAGAAACGGAAGAAACTCATTCTGAAGCTTTATTGTGAGCGTTTCCGTGTAAAGGGCGGCATACTGGTTTCCATCAACCTGCTGATAGCAGGTGATGAGATACTCACCGGAGCCTTCGGAAAAAGGAAGTACCGTCTGTTCATCAGGTTCCAGAAAATAGGAATAGACCACACCGGAGGGAGCAGTAAGCTGAATGTTCATGCGGGAATCATCGGAATCGGATTCTGCAGTCAGATACCCCTGATCCTGATTGGAAATATCCAGGATCAGAGGGGAACTGCCCAGTGTTTTTTTGCCGGGGGCCTCCGGGGTGAGGACTCTGGCCGGAGAATATACCGGAGGTTCTTCATCGGAGGAAGGAGAATTTCCACAGCCTGCCAGCAGGATTCCGAAAAGCAGCCATACAAAAAAGAGACGGACTGGTAAAAATTTTGACATTGTTTCCGTTCTCCTGTTATATCATGCTTTCTTTTTGAACAGTATAGCAGATTCCGTGAAAAAAAGACAGGAGTAGAGCTCAAAATGCAGTGGAAAATGTTGACATTTCAGGGAAAAAAACATATACTCTATATATAAAGGCAAACCTGTTGAAAGACAGGGACGCAAAGCCATGGGTCTAAGGTCCGAAGGATGACTATGACAGCCGGTTGCCGCATTAAATTCCGATTTAATGACGTATTCAGATAACATCTATGAACAAGAATTTGTGTGTTAATGCGGCCGTTTATTTCGTTAGAATAAGCGGCTTTTTTGATGCCTAAAATCCGGTTTAGGTTGGAAACTGAAACGTCGGCTTTCAGAAAGGTGTGAATGATATGAAAAGAACAGATATCCGTAAAATTTTTACAGGCAGGAAAAAAGCTTTAGCAGGATGCCTTGCAGCTGTTATTGTACTGGCAGGTGGCTTTAATGTCTGGCAGTCGTCACAGGTTCCGGAATTTCCGGATTTTACAGATCCGGTAGTGGAGACTACCATCACAGAGGACGACACTCCACTTGCTTCAAAACCGAAGGTGACTACCAAAACGACTTCAAATACCAAGACAACCAGAAAAAAAGTTAAGCTGAAAAAAGCGGCGACTAAGACTTATACCAAGAAGCTTCCGACTACCAATAAGAAGAGTACGACCACAAAGAAAACAAACAGAAATACAACCGTAAAAACATTAAAGACAGTTAAGACTGCAACAACACAGAAATACACAAAGAAATCAAAAACAGCCGTTCAGACACGGAAAGTAACTACAACCATTCAGACGACCACAACAGTCATGGCGGCTTCAGCTACTGCCGGCAAAGCGAATGCAGCTTCCACAAAAAAAGTAGAAAGCATCAACATGGACAGCAAATATTCAGTAAGCAATATTGCTTCCATTGCACCGAAGATGGACAGCAGGGTGCTCAAAGCCTACAAGAAGCTTGGATTTACTGTAACGATCGATCCGTCTGTTAACTACGGAGGCTGCTTTAACGCACATTCAAGAAGCATCATCCTTCGTTTTGAGAATGAGACAATCTACCATGAACTGGGACATTTCCTTGCTTTTGTTGCGGGAAACGTAGACAGAACAAGTGATTTTGCCGCAGTTTATAACAGCGAAAAATCCAAATTTACAGGTATCAACAGAAGCTATGCAACGCAGAACAGTTCAGAATATTTTGCAGAATCAGTGCTTGAGTATGTAACAAGTCCGTCAACACTTAAGAGACAGAGACCAAAAACGTATGCAGCGATCGTGGCGGCTCTGAATAAAATTACTGATGAACGTATCCAGAGGGTCATGGATATATACGGACCGTTCTGGAGCTAAAAAAGAAGCATACAGGAACGTTGGATCTGTCCGGGAAGAGATCTCCCGGGCAGATTTTTTCTTTTTTGTGAGAAAAGTATAAAAAAAATGTCGATAAATATTTCTTGCAATAGACTCTATAAGGTGTGTATAATGAAACATAAGCTGAAAACACGCTTTCATTCAAAAAAAGTGCAGCCATGTCAGGTTGTATCTGATTCCATAAACAACAAATATATAATTTATCAGATTTAAGAATAGAGGATTTAATATGAGAGAAAAGTATGAATCATTATCTCTGGCGGTGCTGAAGGATCTGGCAAAGGCGAGAGGGATGAAGGGAATTTCTACTCTGAGAAAACCGGCACTGATTGAGCGGATGCTGGAGGAGGACGCCAAAGAGTCCGACAGAGGAAATCCCGAAGAAGTACACAAAAGTACACCGGCAGAAAATACTGTAAAAGAAAAAAGCTATGATTCGGAAAAAACAGAATATCGTACCCGTCCGGCAGGGGAAGGACTTCAGGAGCAGCGGAAGGAATATCGTAGTGATAAGAATGAGCAGGAACACAGAAGCACAAATATCCGCAGAGAGTACAACCGTGAATATAACCGGGAAGCTACAAGGGAGAACGGGAATGTTCCGTCAGAATCCACCCAGCTGGACAGTGGTGAAAAGGCTAACGGGATCCTGGAGGTCCTTCCGGATGGATATGGCTTTATCCGATGTGAGAATTATATGCCGGGTGAGAACGACATTTATGTTTCTCCTTCCCAGATCCGCCGCTTTAATTTAAAGACAGGTGATATCATCCAGGGAAATATCCGCATCAAGACCCAGGGAGAGAAGTTCAGTGCCCTTCTCTACGTATCTTCCATTAACGGTTTCCATCCGAGTGAGGGACAGAGACGGTATAATTTTGAAGATATGACACCGATCTTTCCGAATGAGAGACTTGTCATGGAGCGTGCAGGCGGTACAACGGCCATGCGTATCGTGGATCTGATCAGTCCTATCGGAAAGGGCCAGCGAGGAATGATCGTATCTCCGCCAAAGGCAGGTAAGACAACCCTTCTGAAAGACGTTGCCAAGTCTATCCTCAGGAATAACAGAGATATGCATCTGATCATTCTTCTGATCGATGAGCGTCCTGAGGAGGTTACCGATATCAGAGAGGCGATCCAGGGACCGAATGTGGAAGTGATCTATTCTACATTTGATGAACTTCCGGAACATCATAAGAGAGTTTCCGAGATGGTTGTGGAGCGTGCGCGCCGTCTTGTAGAGCATAAACAGGATGTGATTATTCTTCTGGATTCGATCACACGACTTGCCAGAGCCTATAATCTGATCATCCCGCCAAGCGGAAGAACCTTATCCGGTGGTCTTGACCCGGCGGCTCTCCATATGCCCAAAAGATTTTTTGGCGCAGCCCGTAATATGCGCGAGGGCGGAAGCCTGACGATTCTGGCAACCGCACTTGTGGATACTGGAAGCAAGATGGACGATGTTATTTATGAGGAGTTCAAGGGAACCGGTAATATGGAGCTTGTCCTGGATCGTAAATTACAGGAGAAACGGGTATTCCCGGCCATTGATATCCAGAAATCCGGAACCAGAAGAGAGGATCTGCTTCTCAGCAAGGATGAACAGGAAGCGGTTTATATTATGCGAAAAGCTCTTAACGGAATGAAAGCGGATGAGGCAGTAGAACAGATCCTGAATACCTTTGCCAGAACCAGGAACAATGCAGAACTGGTACAGACTGTAAAGAAACAGAAATTTTTATAAAGTCCTTGCATTTTACGGAAAGCTATGTTATACTTAGCAAGCTGTTTAAAATGGAATTCGTCAATTGAATACGAATAATATTAAATATAGGTAATTGCGAAACTCGCGGTGCTCGTTCGTAACCTTGAACCAAAACAAGG
>NZ_JANGAA010000027.1:0-45827 GCF_024461705.1 Blautia sp. DFI.9.10 | reverse complement strand
GAGCAGGAAGCCCCCACTTCAAAATCGTAAGATTTAAGTGGTGGGAGCATGTCACGACTTAAACATATCTATAATTACTTTTATCAGGAGAATCTCATGAGTGAAAAAGGATTAACCACCATCAATTTAAAAAAAATAAACCGCTCCAAGGTTTACCAATATATATACAAAACACACCAGACTTCCAAAATGCAGATCGTCCAGGATCTTCAGATGGGGCTTTCCACCGTAAGCCAGAACCTGAACCTGCTGGAAAAAGAAGGGCTTATTGACAGAAACGGATATTTTGATTCCACAGGTGGTCGAAAGGCCCAGGCCATCCAGATCGTCTCGGATTTCCGGATTTCCATTGGAATCGGGATCCTGAAAAACATGTTCCATATCACAGCAATCGACTTATATGGAAATGCCTTTTATACAGAAACCATTGCTCTTCCCTATTCCAACACAGAAGAATATTACAGACAGCTGACCGATAAAGTACGAAAATTCATCGCAGAAAATCACTATCCGAATGAAAAGATCCTGGGTATTTCCATTGCCACACAGGGGATCACTTCTCCGGATAATTCCACTGTGATCTACGGAAACATCATGAACAATACCGGAATGAAACTGGAGGATTTTTCCCGGCATCTTCCTTACCCCTGCCATCTGGAACATGATTCCAAATCCGCTGCTTTTCTGGAGCTGTGGAATCACCCGGAGCTTGACAGTGCTGTCGTGTTCCTTCTGAACCGAAACCTGGGCGGTGCCATTATCACCAATCATCAAATTCATCAGGGAAGTTCCATGCACAGCGGAACCCTTGAGCATATGTGCGTCAATCCTGACGGCCCTTTATGTTACTGCGGAAACCATGGCTGTCTGGAAACCTACTGCTCTGCCAACGCTCTGGAACAGTCTGCCGGGATGCCTGTGAAGGAATTTTTCCCTCTGCTCCGCGAAAAAAAATCCCCCCGGCTTGCTGAGCACTGGGAAGATTATCTGAACCATCTGGCCTTTGCCATGAAAAATCTGAACCTGATCATCGATGCACCGATCATCATCAGCGGATATCTGGCACCTTATTTTACAGAAGAAGATATTAATTATCTGTTAGAACACATCAACACAGACGCACCATTCACCCTGGACAGAAGCCAGATTCTGGTCGGCACCCACGGGCAGTATACACCTGCCATTGGTGCAGCTTTATATTATGTAGAGAAATTTACACAGAGCGTGTGAATACAGACATATTCACCTGAACCGGTCAAAAAAGCATGTCATACACAGCCAGACGGATACAATCTGATCCGCTCTGTCCTAGAGTATGACATGCTTTTTATTTTACTTATTATTTTTTCAGTTCTTTCAGCAGCTGCCCGATTTTTGACACAAACAGATCAAAGGCCACATTATTCTTACCGCTGTTGATCACAATATCTGCTTTCGCCCGTGTGGGCTCCACGTACAGATAATGCATCGGTTTTACTGTGGTAAGATACTGATCGATGATTCCGTTTAAATCCCGTCCACGTTCCTCCACATCTCTGGAGATACGTCTTAAGATCCTCTCATCTGCATCTGCTTCCACATAAACCTTGATATCCAGAAGATCTCGGATACGGGGATCTGCAAGAAGCAGGATTCCCTCTACCAGAATGACCGGTCTTGGTTCGATCTTCAGCACTTTGTCGGATCGGTTGTGCTGACTGTAATCGTATACCGGACATTGGATGGTTTTGCCCTCCTTGAGTTCTTTGAGATGCTCGACCAGAAGATCGGTTTCCAGTGAATCCGGGTGATCGTAATTCACCTTCACACGTTCTTCAAAGGGAATTCCGTCCTGTCTGCGGTAGTAATTATCATGATAGATCACCACCACATCGTCTCCGAAATGCTTCTTCAGTCTGTTTGTAAATGTAGATTTGCCGGAGCCTGACCCTCCGGCGATCCCGATAATAATACTTTCCATCGTCTCTTTACCTCTTAAGCTAGAATTCTTCCGCTGTGGATCCCGCAGGCTTCCCGAAGAGTTTTTCCGTATAAAGAAGCTTTTTCTTACACAAAAGCTGCCCGGTCGGTGTGCATCTCCTGCATCCGGTTCCGGACAGCTTTTCTGGTTATTTTTTATAAAGCAATCGTTCTGATCAGATCTCAGCCTGCTCCAGAAGTGCCGGGATCTTGGACTCCCATCCAAGTGCCATGATATGTACACCCTGGCAGTATGGCTTGCACTCTTTAATGATACGTGCAGCGATCTCAACACCAGTGATACCAGCTTTTGTTTTCTCTTTGTCTGCTTTCAGCTCCTCGATCATCTCATCCGGAACATGGATGCCGGCTACGTTGTTGTTCATGAACTTAGCCATTCCAGCAGATTTCGGAATGATGATACCAACCTGTACAGGTTTTCCGAACTGTTTTGCCTTTTCCATAAATTTGATGAATTTCTCCGGCTCAAATACAGCCTGTGTCTGGAAGTAGTCTGCACCTGCAGCAACCTTTCTTTCCATCTTTGCAAGCTGAGCGTCAACGGAATCGCTGCATGGAGATACAACGGCACCCTTGGAGAATTTCGGTGGCTCACCAACCAGCTGGTTTCCTCCAAGATCTACACCGGACTCGAGAAGCTGTACTGTATGAAGAAGAGATACAGAATCAAGATCGAATACCGGTTTTGCCTGCGGATGATCACCCATCTTCGTATGGTCACCTGTCAGACAGAGGATGTTCTCAATACCAAGCATAGCAGCACTTAAAAGATCAGACTCCAGTGCAATACGGTTTCTGTCACGGCATGCAAGCTGGAAGATCGGATCCATTCCGGCGTCTTTGAGAACTTTACACATTGCAAGGGATCCAAGACGCATAACCGAAGACTGGTTATCTGTTACATTGACTGCATGAACGCCTTTGAGATAAGTTTTGGCTTCTTCTACCAGTTCATCTACATGGATCCCTTTTGGCGGTCCTACTTCTGCAGAAACTACAAATTCACCACGGTCGAATAATTCTTTCATTTTCATATTATATTTGCTCCAATCATTTAAAATTTGGGGTACGGTCCACCTGCTCTGCTGCATACATTGCGGAATATTTCCGGTGAACCGTATCATAATTTAATTTGGCTTCTTAATAAATCTTTGCTTATTATTTCACTTCATCATCTGTAGCGAAATTATGGATCTGTGTCGGGCATTTCAGTGCGTCAAGGCGTCCGATCTCTTTCAGACGTCTGTAGATGCGCTCCCATCCACACTCCATATCACTGTCCACTTCGCATTTACCATTCTTGGAACCGCCGCACTGGCCGTTGACAAGACTCTTGGAGCATGCTGTGATCGGGCAGATCCCGCCGGTAAGGTTCAGATAACACTCACCACACTGGTCACATTTATATTCTAACGGTGTTACACCCTGGAAACCAGGTACCGGGTATGTATCGCAGGCTGCGCATACCATCTTGTCTTCCAGATATTCTGCGATGGTCTGTACACCAACACCACAGGAGAATACCAGGACCAGATCCGCTTCTCTGATCTTATCCATGTGTTTCTGAAGACGTAACTGCATATTTTCCGGATTACAGATATAATCCGTTGTCATGATCCCTGTCACATTTCCTTCAGCGGAAAGCTCCTTCTGAAGTTCAACAGCTTCTTTTTCCGGAAAACGAACTTCCTTGCATCCATGGCAGTTGATGATAAAAACTTTCTTTCCGGCTGCCAGTGATACGATAGTTTCTTTTGCTTTTAACTGGGTAATCAACATATCACTTCATCCCCCTTACTGCATTTTTTCCGGCTTTGATACTGTTAATGATCGGAATCTTGGAAGAACAGATATACTGACAGCATCTGCACTCAACACAGTCCATGACATTCATATCCTTCATGCCCTGCCAGTTCTCTTCTTTCGCATATTTTACGAAATACAGAGGAGAAAGTTCCATCGGACATACGTCCACACAGCGTCCGCACTTGATACATGGCTGCTCTTTGGTCTCGTCTGTATCAATGACGATGATACCGTTGGAGCCCTTCATCATAGGTACCTCCAGAGTGTTCAGAGGGAATCCCATCATAGGTCCGCCCATCTTGACCAGAACATCGTCATCTGTAAATCCACCGCAGTAATCGATCAGCTCTTTTACGCTGGTACCGATCTTGATGATAAAGTTGCCAGGATTCTTGATCTTCTCGCCTGTTACGGTTGCAACACGCTCGATCAGCGGCATACCCTTCTGGATCGCATCGGAGATCGCTTTTACAGTACTGATATTATCTACGATAACGCCAACATCTGCCGGAAGGCCGCCGCTTGGAACCTTTCTGCCCATGACACGCTTGATGAGAGTTTTCTCAGCACCCTGCGGGTATTTGGTTCTTGCAACAAAAACTTCCATATTTCCGATATCGGCAACTTTTTCCTGCATTAATTCGATCGCATCCTGCTTGTTATCCTCGATGACAATGATGCCCTTCTCAGCACCTGTTGTCTTAAGGATCGCTTTCAGACCGAAAATAATATCATCAGCAAACTCAAGGAGAACCTTATGGTCTGCTGTTAAATATGGCTCACACTCACATCCGTTGAGAAGGATGGTATCAACCGGTTTTGCAGGTTTCAGCTTGACACAGGTCGGGAAACCTGCACCACCCATACCAACGATTCCGGCTTCTTTTACGATCTCAATGATCTCATCCGGTGTAAGTTCGTCCAGGGCTTTATGTGGCTGTACGGATTCGTGCAGAGTATTTTTTCCGTCGGATTCGATGACAACTGCCATCACCTCACTGCCTCTTGTACCATGCATACGTGGCTCAACAGCAACTACGGTTCCGCTTACACTAGAATGTACCGGTGCGCTGATAAATCCGGCAGCTTCTCCGATCTTCTGTCCAACCTTTACTGTGTCGCCTACTTCCACGATCGGGTTGGCAGGTGCACCAAGATGCTGGGACATGGAGATCACAACCGTCTTCGGATCCGGGAATTTCTTCAGATCGATATGCTCGCTGAATTCCTTATGCTCTGACGGATGAACGCCACCATAGTATCCGTTCAGTCTATCCTCTCTGATAGACTTCACGTAATCATTGATCACCTTAAAGTTAACCTTGGAGTAATCACGTACCTGTACCGGCTGATTCAGGAACTCTTCCAGACGACCCTGTTTTGCCAGTCTCTGGTAGATCTTCTCCCATGCGCAGTCCTTGTTAGGATCCACTTCACATTTCCCGTTCTTTGCTCCGCCGCACTGTCCATTCACAAGACTCTTGGAACAGTCGACGATAGGACAGACGCCTCCGGTAATGTTCAGATAGCACTGTGCACATGCATCACAGCTCTTTTTGGTAAGTGCCATGCCGTGATGGCCTCTGTAGTTAAGGGTATTACTTGCTGCGATCACCGGCTTACCGGTCAGATCTGCAACAGTCTGGATACCAAGACCACAGGAGATCACAACTACATTCTCTGTACCTTCCGGCAGCAGATCCTGTAATTTTCTTTCTGTGTGCATCTTGTTGCACAGAAAATCGAATTTCGCACTGCCTGTGACGGTTTTTCCCTGCTCCGCAGCAAATTTCAGGAATTCCTCGCAATCCGGTTCGTCAACGGTCTCAAATTCCTTGAAACACTTGTTACAGGCGATTACAAACAGATTGTCCCTGCCGTTCAGCACTGATGCAAGCTCATCACTGCTTTTCAGCTTGTACTTAGTATAGTTTTCCAATTGCTCACCTTCCTTATAAAGATTATATCCTTATGATTATCTGCTCTTATCCGTTCCCTCCTTCTCTGCACTCCCAGGAAAGAAACAATAAAACCAAATAAATAAGTTCTTTGTTATTTGTTCAGCCCTTCGAAAATCCCGGTCCAAAAAAAGGCCGCAGTATTTCCTCTGACTGCTACAATAAATGTACCATAATTTGAACATATTATCCAGTTTTATTAGCTATTTTTATAAATTTATTCTATGATTTCATTCCAATCGTCTATGGATGTACGGATATTTGTACAACTTCTGTTATGCTGCATGCGTTAGTTATATGCAACTTATATAATTTTGTTTATAAAATATCCTTTTTATGCATTGAGCATATTGCACAAGGATTTTATCTTTAACAGGGCAGATCCGAAAGGTGTCTTTTGTCATGGGGTAAGACGCTGTCCGCAATATTCACAGGTGCTCAGACGACCTTTTATTACCTGATTCTTTGCACCGCAGCTGGGGCAGGTAACTGTAATATAGATCTTCTCATTTACGCGTCTGTTCGGTGCAGTGATCATAATATAATTTCCTTCTCTGTCTATCTGGATATTCCGGATATATCCCCCCGCAATAAATTTTTCCAGCTTTTTCACTGCACCTTTTCCCAGTTCCTGCTCAAGCTTTTCAAATGAGACGGTATTCTGGGCATAGGATTCAAACCAGCAGGCAATTTCTCCAGCTTTTTTCTTCTTTAATGCTTTTTGAATTTCCCGGAAGGTTGGATACAGAAACAGCAATCCAAGTATGATCTCTGTTGCTGCCATTCCCCAGCGCCCTTCACCGATATACTTCTCCGATGCGCCAATAGCTCCCAGGGAAAAAAGTATAAAAAAGCCACAAAGAACCCATTTCAGTTTCCCAAGTATTCCTGTTTTTTTATTTTTTTCTGTCAAAAAATCGCTCATGTCTGTTTCCTCTTTCCTATTATTCAAAATCTTATGCTATATTTGTGAATGCTCCGTCAGCTCACGCCAAACTCCCTCTGTCCGAATATGTTTCTGCATTCTGTGGATCTTCTATTTCAGTGTGGTTACGATCAGTTTACTTTCCAGTGCAGCTGCTATCAGATCCTCTTTGCAGCTGTATCCCGCCTTGGCGATCATTTCCTGAAAATTCCATCTCACCCCAGAAGCAGAACAGTCCATTTTCCTTGCGATCTCGGAATATGACATCCCGTGAATATACAGGCGCAGCATCTCCAGCTGTCTGGGACTGATATCACCGCTTGTGATCCAGTTAAGTTCCACCTCCGGTGCCACATCCGGAAATACATGCTCCCCATTTAACGTTCTGTAGATCACACTCCGTATTTCCTCTTCACCGTGATCCTTATACCATAGACTGTCTGCACATCCGCTCTTTGCTCTTTCCAGCACCTTGGGATCGATCAGCGAAGTAACAACCAATACCTTTGTATATGGATATTTTTCCCGGATGATCTTTCCGGCACTCAGCCCATCATGATTATGAAATGTCTGCACATCCATAAGCACAAGATCAATTGCCGAGTAAGAGCAGATCTTTACAGCTTCACAGGCATCCGAAACTGTCTGGACATGTCGGAATTCCGGTTCCCGCATAATAATACTTTCAAAATACTTCTGCATGATCCTCTGATCTTCTACTATCAGTATCCGTACCATAGACTCCCATCCTTTCTGTCAGTGGCATTTTCAACACCAGACAAAACTCCGGCGAAAAAGAAACCTGCATAATACATTTCTCTGACTCCGCAGCTTTTCTCAGTGCAGACAGACCACCACCTTCTTCTGCATTTTTTTCAGGTGCATCTCCATCATTCGTTATCCGGATGCTGTATTCATTTGCACCTTTTTCTATCTTCACCAGAACTGTACTTCCATGGGCATGTCTGGCACAATTTGTCACACATTCACGGATCGCTCTGTCTGTCAGCAGCCTGTAGGAGGGATGCTGAGGGAAATTCCCGCTGATCTGAACATAAATTCCAAGCTCTTCTGCATGCCTGATCGTATCCGCGCATAATTCTTCCATATTCTCAACAGAAGAATCTGTAAGAATATAGACCAGATGCTTTAGTGCAGATAGCTGTTCATCCATTTTATCCTGATTTTCTTTTCTTTCCAATATCCTGCGTATTGACAGAAGGCTTCGGCCAAAATTGTCATGAACCTGCATTTTCATGGCAAGTGTCTCCTGCTCTCTTATTTTATCTCCGATTTTTTCATACATTTCCTCCAGCTTATGATTCAGGATTTCCAGCTTTTCATTATTTGCTCTGATCTTTTCACCATTGTAATAAATTTCTGATACATTAACTGCCACTGTCTGCAGATATCCTGCACAATCCGGCTCCTGCAGACGATATTCCTGAAACATCCAGACGGAATCATCCGGAAAATAAAATACATTACTGTCACTGTTTAATCTGCGAAGTCCCTCTGCTTCGGATCCTCCATTTATTACTTTCCGCAATGCCTCAAAATCCTGCAGATAGGAGCCTGTCATTATCCTGCTCAGTTCATGCATCTTAGTGTTGCATAAAACGATCCTTCCAAGAGGATCCGAAAAACACACCCCACAGGGAACATCATCAACAGCTTCATTCACAGACCAGTAAGACAGAGAATGATGATATCTGCGTCTCTCTCTCCAGATTGCCCAGCAAAGATAAAGCAACAATACCACCATCGCTGCCATCAAAACACTGACCGGACACATTCGGAGCATTAGCTGATATGCGCTTTCCCCCTGGCAATATCTGTGATCATTCATCAGGAACCCCATAAGCATAAAAGAAACTGCAAAAACAGTCACTGCTGTTATAATTTTCTTTTTCCCGTAAAAACAGGTTATCCTGATCAACAGAAGGATCAATTCCAGAATCAGGCAGATTTCAAGAAGGATCATCAAAAAATCCTGCATTGCCATACTGCATTCCGCAAAATCAGTCATCTTCCGCCTCTCTTTCTGAATACGATACATCCGATAAACCATTCGTTTTCATCTTCCTGCTGCACATTTAATTCCGGTCTTTCTGACATTAATCCCCGAAGATCTGCTTCTGCTACAATATGAACCGAGATCCGCAAAGCATCATCGATCTGCGACACACGGTAAAAAACAGACTGCATTGTATCAAACAATCGTTCCACAAGCCATTCAAAGGTATCATAGCATTTTAGTATATCATCTGCATTCAGCTGCACTTCACCATTTTCGACATAATAAGCTGCCCGGATCTTACATAATTTTAAGCTGTCACAGGATTCCGCAAGACTCTGTCTGAGATCCTCCATTGTAAGCAGATTTCCGTCTGATGCATATTGTGTCAATACCAGATTTTTTCTTCTTTTTAAATATGTACCAACAACCACGATTTTTCCCAGGATCCGGTCATAGTGTTCCCTTGACTCCGTTCTTTCCAGCTCATCCATCAGCTGTGACAGCAATTCCAGCTGCCCGGCTGTCTGATTCTGTATCATGTTCAGCAGTCGGTTCTGTTCTTCTGTTTTTCTCCGCTCAGCTTCTTTCTGATAGGTTTTCTGCAGCAGACGATTTCTGGCAGTCAGCTCCTCCTGCTGTTCCCGGATATCCTGATACTGATCCAGAAGCACCGAAATATCTTCTGACCAGAACAAATGTCCTCCTCTTATAGGAATATGGTTGATCCGGATTCCCTGTTCCTGTACAGCTGATCTATTTATTACAATTTTACGCAGTTCCGGTGACAGCTCAGGAAAATCACCGGAATGATAATATCGCTGAAAGGAATCATCCGTAATCTCTGCATCCAGTCCTCCGGAGGTCTGGAATAATTCAAAATATCGATTGTTCGTCTGTATCAGGCCGCATAATATACATCCCTGGTAAATTGCCGCCATCAAAAGGCAGCATACCGCTGTCATATCTCCGGCAATTGTTTTGATCAGAGGCAGACGGAGTAAATTCCCGATATTCCATCCCAGAAGCAATATTCCCGGAATAACCGGCAGCCAAAATTGCTTTCTTCCCGGAATCCTGCTTTTTCTGATCAGCATGATTTCCATCCATATCAGGCAAAATATGATCCATCCCTGGATCACTATAAAAAGAATGCCATAGCTGTAATCTCTATCTGAAAGCGGCGGCCGCCCGGAAAACCGAAACACCAGCTGATGCAGATCATTTGTAAAAACACTGATGATCAAAACCACCGCAAAAGCAAGCAAGGCAATAATTTTTCTGACTGTTTTCTCTCCATCCTTTTCCCCTAGAAACATCGCTGCTGCCAGTCCAAGGACCGGGATCAGGATCATCGGGATATAATACAGATACCAGCAGATATGTTCTCCAAGCGGATCATGAAAAATATGAAATTTTACTGTCCGTACAAAAAACCAGAAGACCATCAGACAGCCAATTGCAGTCAGACATCTGCGCGTTTTTCTATGCACTACATGCTTTTCCAGATAAATCACCCAGGCACAATACATTCCCAGATAAATACAGTTACGACACTGATCTGCGAGATTTCTCATAAAAACATTTTCCGGTCTTCCCAGCCTGCAGAAATACGCCAGAAATACACTTATCAGGATTCCTCCATACGACAGTGCCCTTTTTTTATTGTATGTCATGAAAATTCCTCTCTCATTAATACACCTCTGTGATAAGTATACTATAAAACTCTATTTTATTATATAGTTTTCAGAGAAATCATCCATTCTCAACCCCTGTTATCACAAACAGAGTGAACAATTCTGTCCACTCTGTCTATCATCACTCAAAATGGTCTTGGCTGACCACAGTATTCGCAGAACCTTCCGGTATTCTCTGCACCGCACTGACATTTCCATAAACTGCCGGGCTGCTGCATTCCGTTGTTCATCTGCATTCCAGATTGCTGCATTCCGTTGTTCATATTCATCCCAGGCTGCTGCATTCCACTGTTCATGTTCATTCCGGACTGCTGCATTCCGCTGTTCATGTTCATCCCGGGCTGCTGCATTCCATTGTTCATGTTCATTCCGGGCTGCTGCATTCCATTGTTCATGTACATCCCGGACTGCTGCATTCCGCTGTTCATGTTCATCCCGGGCTGCTGCATTCCGCTGTTCATGTACATCCCGGACTGCTGCATTCCGCTGTTCATGTTCATCCCGGACTGCTGCATTCCAGCCGCATTTGGTGTCAGGGCGGCTATGATCTGATGACCTGTCTGCTCCACTTCCATCAATTCCCCTCTGTTATCGCTGCTTATGGAAAAAGTATTCAAACGAAAATCCATATCATCAAACCATGGAGTTTTTACTTTAATACGCATAGTATAATCAAATTCATACTTATATACCGGTGGCTGATAGCTTACGGTTTCTCCATCCTTTGTTGTATATGTTTCCTCGTTCTGCTGTCGCTCTACATCAACTCTGCACTGCACAACAGCGGATAAAGGAACTATATCCGGATTTTCATTGACATCCAGCTTCCGTGCAACAGTAAAATTCCCCTTATTGTCATCAATAAAAACATTGTAATTTCTGGTATTGATCTGACGTGTTATACAAAAATCCATTACGGCTTTTTTATTTTTTTCACGATATTCCAGTTGACGTTTTATATCCTCTACCGTACTGTGCCGCCGGTCTTCAAACCATGGTGACAATTTTTTTGCACAATCCTTACACAGATTTCCGTCATCCAGTTTTCTGTTGCCTAATAAACCTATTTTCTCTCCGCAGATATCACAGATCTTCTTATCAAATAATCCCATACCCAATCCTCCTTCTTTTTATATTTGTGTTTTTGTTTATCTACATTATGCGTGAATGCTTCGCCATTTGCACTAGCATCTCTGACAGTAACTGAATTCATCTTCATATCAATGTCAGGATCATAAGGCTCGTATCTGAAAATCCTGTCCGTTTCTATATGTTCAGGATATACCGTATGGGATACTCTCTGCCAGACACAACCGTCCCCATCCCACCTCCACATTCGGATATTCCTCATACCCGCCCACACGCTGTGCACCTTTCCGCAGGTATGCCTTTACCTTTTCTCCGTAAAGAAACGGATCATTTCCTTTCACGATTCCCCACTCCATAAGCAGAGCTGCGCTTCCGCTGACAAAGGGTGCCGCAAAGGAGGTTCCGGTAACAGTGGCGTAGCTTCCACCGGGAACCGGGGCGGTGATGGATACGCCGGGAGCTGCGAGGTCAGGCTTCCGGATCGGCAGGAACTGACTTCCCCTTCCGGAAAAATCTGCGTAGGCATTCTGTCTGGAATCATAAGCTCCAACAGAAATAACTTTTCCGGCAGTGGAAGGAATCGTCAAAGTTCCCACAGCCCGCGGAGAATAAAACCCAGTTCCGCGATTCAGTACATTTCCACCCGGCAGCCAGAGGAAATACTGTCCGGAGCGCACACGTTTTCCACTTAAAAGAACTTTCCAGACACCGCTGTCCACATAATTCCCCTCAGGAATGAAATCTATGTAGATTTCCTGTGACAGCTGATAGGGACCGGGTTTTCCATAATAGATCAGAAGCTCTGTATTTTCCAGCAGATGCCGCTGTGGCCCCAGCCTTTCATATAATGGACCGATCCGTTCTCCGGACGGACTTTCCAGATAAATTTCCATCTCATCTTCATAATCCTTCCATAACTGTACATTTAATGTGGGCTCAAAAGCTCCCACTGCCAGCTGGATTTCTTCTGTTTTCCCCTGCTGCAGGATTCCTCCTGCATGCCAGGGCTGGCTGCCGTTATTTCCGGTTCCTGTAACGATCACAGTCCGCCCCATGGCCGCAACTGTATCAATATAGTTTTCCAGAAGGGAATCCCCTCTGTGAGAACCATAATTATTCCCAAAGCTGACGTTTATAACGATCGGTTTTCTCATCTTCACTGCCTGCCGTATCAGGTAATCAATACCCTCCATCAGCTCCGTTGTCCGCGGAAATGAATTTTCCCGTGGATTTCCCATCTTTACCACCAGAAGATCACTTCTATACGCAACGCCTCGATTCACTCCATCCGATGCTCTCCCATTTCCTGCTGCTATTCCAAGAACTGCTGTTCCATGTCCGCTGAAATCTCCAGACGGAACAAGGCGCCTGCCTTCGGTTTCCCCGAGTGCAAGCGCCTCATCAATTTCTTCCTTCGTATATTCAGTTCCTGATACATAGCCTTTCGGTGGATTTCCAGCTACACTCTGATCCCACAGTCGCAGGATCCGGGTACTGCCATCCTCGTTTCTGAAATCCGGATGGAAATAGTCCACTCCGGAATCCACAATGCCCACCAAAATACCTTCGCCGGTTAAGCCATCGGCTCCATTCTGCACTGGTAAAATGCAGCTTGCCTCCCGCTCTTCAAAGGTCTCAAAGTAGAGTCTCTTGGGCTTTTCTATAAACTCGATCTGCTCTCTGACTGAGTATGCAGAAATTTCCGCTTCCGGCAGTGTCACTACTGCATAACCACCAAGCAGCGGGACCACCTGGATCCGCTCACCACCAAGTCCGCTTTCCGGGCCACTGTATTTCACGATCACATCCCACAACCTGGTGGTGGGATCATATCCCACATTCAGATTTTCCGATTTTGCCCGTTCCTGCGGCAGGGCATTCATGGCAAGATTAAGAAGATTCTCTATTTTCTGATCTGGCATAAGGCTTTCATTTCCATTGATACATTTTTTTTATTATATGCAAAGCCTTCGTTTAAAGCACCAACCATCTGTTCCAGCATTTCTCTTTTAATTCCGGGAACGAAGCTTAACAACTGACGAAGCGGCATTCCTTCCATCATCGCAGCCATCATTTCCTGATTATTTAAAAAGACCCTTGGTTTTTCTGTCAGCGCATTTATTTTGCGCAGCAAGCTGGAGGAAGGTAAAGAATTGCTGCAATACACTAACAAATCCATCAGTACGATCAGCACCTTTTATGCCTCTTCAGCCAAACAGAAATCCGTGATCTCATCCGATAATATTATGCTGTTGCTTTTTTATCATCTGTCTTCTCAAGCAGTTTCTTCACGCCCTGGATCGCTACCAGTACACCAAGGATCAGCAGTAATACTGCAAATACAAGCTGTAAGGTGTTTCCAAGATCCAGCCCTGTTGTTACCAGTGCCTTTGAAAGCTTTGTGATGGTCATGCCAAGTGCTGTGAAGGTAACTGCCATCATGAATACCATCGGGATCCAGAGCATACAGCCCTGACGTTTTGTTTTCTTTAAGAATACTGCACAGGCTACAAGAGCGAGTACAGATAACAGCTGGTTTGCGGAGCCGAACAGCGGCCAGATTTCTGCATAACCGACCTTTGTAAGCATGTAGGCAAGTACCAGTGTAATGACTGTTGCGAAATATTTATTTGTTACTACCTTCAGGAACGGGCTCATGTTTTCCTCATCTGTATCAGAATCAAGGAAAAATTCCTGGAATGACAGACGTCCGACTCTGGCTACAGAATCAAGAGAGGTCAGTGCAAATGCGGATACAGCAAGGTTGATCAGGGTAAATACCAGGGAATGCGGAAGGCCAACTACAGAAAGGAAGTTTGCGATAGCACCTGCAAAAATCTGCGGCTGTGTTGTAAGTCCCTGTGCTGCTGCTTCACCGTCTGCAAAGGATGCAACTGCGATCAGTGCGATGATGGCAAGCATACTTTCCATCAGCATTGCTCCAAAGGAAACAGGAAGCATGTTTTTCTCATTTTTGATCTGCTTGGATGCAGTACCGGAAGATACCAGTGAATGGAAGCCGGAAACAGCACCGCAGGCGATGGTTACAAACAGGATCGGGAACATATACTGTCCGTCTACGTTAAAGCTTGTAAATGCCTTCAGGTTACAGGAAGGATTGGCAACAAATACACCGATAACCGCACCGACGATCATAAAAATGAGCAGATAGCTGTTCAGATAATCACGTGGCTGAAGCAGTGCCCATACAGGAGCGACACTGGCAATCAGGATGTATACAAAAATGATGATATGCCAGGTTCCAAGACTTACATACATGGGGAAATTAAGTCCCAACACAATTGCTGCTACCAGCAGTAAAATTGCGACTGCAGTGTTGACCCATTTGTTGAATTTTGTATATTTAAGGAAAAATCCAAGTGCAACAGCCTCAAATATAAATAACATGGAAGTGGTTGCAACAGCTCCGTTTGCCGCTACCTTTGTAACTGTTCCTGCATCATTTACGGCAAATCCGTTAAAGGTTCCTGCTACAACATCTGCAAATGCGGCAACGACCAGAATACAGAACAGCCAGCAGAATAAAAGAAATAATTTTTTTCCAAGCTTTCCGATATACGCTTCGATGATATATCCGATCGTACGTCCTTTATTCTTTACGGATGCATACATGGATGCAAAATCCTGCACAGCTCCGAAAAATACACCACCAATGAGGATCCATAACAGAACCGGCAGCCAACCGAAAATTGCGGCCTGGATCGGTCCGTTGATGGGACCTGCACCTGCTATGGATGCAAACTGATGTCCAAATACTACATTTGTATCAGCCGGTACATAATCAACTCCGTCCTCCATTTCGTATGCCGGAGTTTTTGCTTTCGGATCAATGCCCCATTTGTTCTGGAGATAACGCCCATACAGAAGATATGCGCCTCCGAGAACTACAATGGCTATGATCATCATTGTTATTCCGTTCATAATATCAACTCTCTTTCCTTTGTATTTTTATATATTAAAAAAGCCCCTGCTATCCTTTCGGATAACAAAGGCGGAATGTTCCGTGGTACCACTCTGTATTCTCATATTTATCACTAAATACAACCACTTAATGCTGTCTCTTCAAACAGCCTCTTCTGTAACGTGAAGACTACGTCCCGGCTTACTTAAAGATTTCTATTCAGCGGGATGCTCCCAGGTGATATCACAAAATACCTTCTGCCGCTTCTCACCAGCTACGGCTCTCTGTAATCCGGTCTGCTTCTTGTGAGCTGTCCTGTTCCATGCATTTCTCTTTTTTATTTATCTAATGTTTTACTCCTTTTTTTATAAAAATTCAACAAATAATTTATATATATTTTACAAATTCGCATATGTTTTTTTATGCATTTTTTAGGTAAAAGCCAAAACACGGCGTATGTAACGAAGCCAGATCTGATCCCAGCTCTGCTTTACGATCCGTTTTCCGTCACATACGCCGCATTATCCATTATTCAGAAAATGTATATCTTACCATGTATCCTTTTCCGTCACCGGTTACGATCACGACTCCGCCATCGGGATTCTCGATCTTATCAATGATCGGAAATCTTCCCTTTTCTTTTACGAACGCTTCTGGGCTCTCGATATTTGCTTCAATGATCTCCTGCTGAGAATGACGATCGCCACCGCAGGGATTAATGGTTTCAATAATGATCTCATATTCCTTCATACCCTTCACCTCTTTCATTTAATGCAGTTTTTCAGTTCTTATACTTACATTTTATCGTAAAAATCCCGGTCATGCAAAATGCGTTCTGCACAAATTTTCAGAGGATTTATTGGTGTTTTTCACTACATTCAAACTTCTTCTGTTTCCGGATGTTATCTTCCTCAAAGAAGGCTTTTTTTTATTCTACAAAGTGGATCCTGCTCTTATCAAAACGATCCTGCTGCTTTCTGCTCTCTGCTGGGTATCCCAGGGCAAAAAGAGAAAATACCTCCACATTCTCCGGAAGCTTCAGAATATCATGGACCAACGCCATACGATCCTTAAGCGGTGCAATTCCGATCCACACGCCGCCAAGTCCCAGTGCATCCGTTTCCAGCCAGATATTCTCCTGTGCGATAGACATATCGATCTGTGCCATATCCTGAACAGGCAATCCCTCTTTCCGATATACCGGAACGATCACAACCGGTGCACCTGCTGCACATCCGGAATAGGGAGTGGCTTTGGAAAGCTCCAGGATCTTCTCCTTATCTGTCACAACATAAAATTCCCACGGCTGCTGATTACATGCGCTTGGCGCCTGCATACCTGCTTTCAGGATCTGAAGGATCTTTTCCTTCTCTACGGGTTTATCTTCATATTTACGGATACTTACTCTGTGAAAAATATTCTCCATGCTATTTTCTCCTCGTCATACTCATATCACTTGTTACAGTTCATACTCATCATACAGCTTCTGACGCCATTTTACATCCGTCATCACACGCTGCACTTCATCCGACCGTCCATCCAAAAACAAACGATTGATCACTCCCACCGGTATATACAAATTATACCACATCATCAAAACATAAAAACCCCATAAAACGTATTTTTACAAACTCTACAGTAACTTAAAATGGAAAACGCTCCAGAATACGAAGCTTTCAGAATGTCCATACAGACAAGAATCCTATAAGATATAATAACCATACCACACATCAATAAACAAATCACTCAAAACTGTTCCAAAAATTCTCCCATAATCTGACACCGCCACCATCTGAAAACTCCCGGACAGCCAAACATCCGGGAGTTTTTCTTATATCACTTATAATCTTCAGAAATTATTTCTCCTGCACATTGATAATAACCTTCATGGTTGTCTCACGGTTCTCATCAATATACTGATAAGCCTTCAGATAATCTTTGAACTTGAATGTTTTTGAGATCAGTGGTCTTAAATGAACTTTTCCGGCATTTACAAGATCAATGGCATCTACATAATCCTCATGGCGGTACATCATGGTGCTCTTGATATCCAGCTCATGGTCGTTGGCAACAGCAAGGTCAACAGTCGCCATGTCCGCAAATACTGCTACCAGTACGATAACGCTGCCCTTTCTCGCATACTGGATCGCCTGTCCCATAGTGATGTTGTTTCCGGCACAGTCATAGATCACATCTGCCTTGTCCGGGCCAAACGCTTCCACCAGAGCTTCTCCGAAATTTTTCTCTTTCGTGTTTACGCAGATATCAATGCCGCACTCTTTCGCTTTTGCAAGACGGAGATCGCTGACATCGGTGATCATAACTTTGGCTGCGCCCATTCCCTTGGCTGTCTGTGCAACAAGGTTTCCGATAGGACCTGCGCCGATCACTGTGATGTTCATCCCTTTTACATCGCACATCTGCTTCACTGCATGGACTGCAACTGCCAGCGGCTCGATCATTGCACCTTCCTCGTAAGACATCTCCTCCGGGATCGGTGTTACCTTAGATGCATCTACTGCGAAGAATTCCGAAGCTGTTCCTGTCGTCTGGAAGCCCATAACCTTCAGTTCCTCACAGAGATTATACTTTCCATGGCGGCATGGATAACAGTGTCCGCAGTATACCTGCGGCTCGATGGTAACTTTCTGACCAACCTTAAAACCTGTCACATTCTTTCCAAGTCCCGTGATCTCACCGGATACTTCGTGTCCCTGTGTTACCGGATATTTGGTAAACGGATGCTTGCCGTGATATACATGGATGTCCGATCCACAGATACCAATGTTCATGATCTTAACCAGAACCTGGTCATCTTTTACCTCCGGAACCGGTACCTCTCTGAAAATAATCTCTCCTGGATTTGTCATTACCTGCTGAAGCATCTTATTCTCCTCCTTTGATTTCTTTCTATTGTATATCATCTTTTATTAATTATTTTATTAAAGTAATTACATTATTATTCTTTTCTCCTGATCTGTCAAGATAGTTTTCTATGATTCTGCTTATTGAACAAGTTTGCAGCTTTGTTTTTATGCACATTCCATAATTATCGGTAAACGGAATAGTCAAACGAATATTCGCAATACGCTTCGCTACTTGCTCATGACCGAATAACTCCTTCGCGGTTTATCGGTTAAAAAACGAAGCCTGCGGATTCAGCATTTCTGTAATCATATGCTGAATCCACAGGCTCCTTATACGTTTTTATAAATAGTTTTATAGAAGTATGATATTCCTTTCCGGCAGGTTTGTAAAGGCTTTTATCAATACCAGCGTGTCATCGGCAGATCATTATTCACACCCTTGGTCATAAGAATCTGGTGAAGATCGATAATTCCGTTGTGGAAGGTTGCCGCACATGCTGACAGGTACAGATCCCACATACGCAGGAACTCTTCGTCAAACATAGTCTTTTCTTTTTCAATATTGTCCCGGAAATTCTTTTCCCAGTGAAGCAATGTCTTATTGTAATGCAGACGGAGATTTTCGATATCCAGGGTATGGAAATTGTCCTCTGCCATATGGTTCAGGATCTCACGTAAGCTCGGAACAGTTCCGCCCGGGAAAATATATTTCTTGACCCACGGGTCACCCGGATGCTCCTTCAGAGCACTGATAAAGTGAAGCAGAAACAGTCCGCCCGGCTTCAGAACCTTTTCCACACAATCAAGAAACAGCTGATAATTATCACGTCCAACATGCTCCAGCATACCGACACTGACAACACGGTCAAACTGATACTCCTTCTTCGGCAGATCACGGTAATCCATCAGCTCTACCGTAAGATAATCTTCCAGCCCCTGATCCTTAATCCGTCTCTGAAATTCTGCATACTGTTCATGACTTAAGGTGATACCGGTACCATGAACCTTATATTTCTTAGCTGCCTCGATCAGCAGAAAACCCCAGCCGCAGCCGATATCCAAAAGACTCATACCCTCTTCCAGATGTAATTTTTTAAGGATATAATCAACTTTATTTACCTGTGCCTGATACAACGTATCATCCTCATGGATAAAATACCCGCAGGAATAACTCATAGTCTCATCCAGCCAAAGTTTATAAAAGTCATTTCCAATATCATAATGGCTGGTCACTTCCTTTTCCTGGTTCTTCTTTGATGTTGAACTGAACATGATCTTTTTCAGAGCAGATTCATTGGTAGAAAATTTCCCCATCTGACCTAGAAAATGATCCAGCGCTTCATAAAGATTTCCCTCGATATCCAGATCCCCACGCATATACGCCTCACCCAGTGCAAGGGATGTGCTCTTCATCAGATCCGCCAGAGGAATCGCTTTCTTAAAATTCACCGTAAATGTAGGTTCACCCTCTCCAATGTGATACTCGGAATTCTTGAACTTTACCAGAAATGGATAATCTGTAAAGCGTTCAAGGAACTGTACCATTGCTTTCTCTTCCGTCTTCTCCTGTAATGTCTCAAACATAATAGTCTACCTCCTTTAACACAGCACTATGATACACCCGGAGGAAGGCTTTATGTCAAGGGAGATATACAACAAAATTTTATCAATAAAATGAGAATATTTGGTAAAACTCTTCCTTATAATTATTTATAGTTATCCAAATTAACTCGATATTTAAAGTCCACATTTAACCCAGCCCTCAAAAGCACTGACATTTTCAAAACATAATTGTCAATTATATATCATTTCCCGATAATCATCTTTGTATTTTACGCATTTTTTATTGCTTTATATATAATTCAGACTTATAATAAAAGATACAAAAAAAGAGCGAAAACCATATAAAAATCCAACACTGGAGGGAACCTTATGAACGAAGAACTTTTTAATGAAGCATCAAAATCCAACATCCTGTCAAAACAACTGGTCGATCAACTTCAGGAAAGCATGACCTACAGCAGCATCTCCTTCATCAATTGGACCATCGAAGTCCTCAAGCTCCTGAAAGCCCGCATCGAACGCGGCGACAAGATCAAAGATGAGACCACCGGCGTGATCTACGATTTCTACACCTTCCGCCAATTTGTAGAAACCAACTTCTCCACCTACATCACCGGCCAGGTCTTCAACACCTCCATCCGGTCCCAGAAAGTCTACTTCACCCTGGAAGCCTGCCCAGGCGGCTACAACCTCCTCATGGCAGACTCCGGCAACGAAAAAACCTACCGCTGGATCTCCAGCTTAAGCAAACGCTTCTCCCTGGTAGAAATGATCGCCACCGGAATCGTCTACGTCAAAGACAACCGTACCGACACCTACCAGCCATTTATCTCCGAAAACGGCAAATACTGCAAATACAACAAAGACCTGGGAAAACTCATAGAACTCTGATCAAAACGGGGAATCCGCAACCGCAGATTCCCCGTTTTTCTCATCCATCCAGTGCAGCGCCGATGACCCATTCCCCTCTTCAAGCCACAGGGAATCTCAGCCTTTCCTCCCAGCCATCCAGCGCAGCGCCGATGGCTCATCCAACTCCCGTCATGCCACAAGGAATCTCAGCCTTTCCTCCCAGCCGTCCAGCGCAGCGCTGACGGCTCATCCAACTCCCGTCATACCACCCCACTAGCAACACTCCCCACGAGATTTAACACGTCTCACGGCCAACGCACAGCCAGTGAGGGGCTTCTTTCCAGGCTGACTCTGCAGGAGGGGAGCTGCTTCTTAGGTGGCGGAAATCTGCGTTGCTTCAAAAAATCTCGCTGTTTGAGCGGCTTCAGACGCGAGTTCGAGATTTTTTGAAGCGCTTTTAGCAGAATTCCGGCACCTTAGAAGCCAGCCCCCGACGAAGCCCCAGCCTGGAAAGAAGCCCCTCACTGGCGTCCCCTTCCGCCATATAACTACCTCCGTTTAAATCTCCCCAAGAAATCCAAACACCTCCTCATCCTCAAGAAAATGCATCAGCATATAAGCACACATGATCGCAACCCTCTCCTCCTTCAGTATCCTCCTGACCTCATCCCGGTCCGCGATCACAACCTCGATCTCCTCACTATCCTCCTGAGCCGCCTTACTAACCTCACCACTGGCATACCCATAAACCGTAGCACAGGATTCATCCGTCATCCCAATCGTCGTAAAATAAGGCTTCTCAAAAGCCTCCGCAACCTTGATCGGCTCCAGCTTCAACCCGGTCTCCTCAAACATCTCCCGCACAGCACCCTCATGGAAATCCTCCCCAGGCTCCACAAGCCCCGCCGGAAACTCATAAATATACCCGCCGATCGTATACCGATACTGACGGATCAGCACAACCTTATCCCGCTTCTCTCCATAAACACTGTAAATGATCACCCCATCCGGATGATTCTCCCCTGTAGAAAGCTTCATATCCTCCACACTCTTCGCCCTGGAGGCCACAAAATAAGAAACCGGCGTATCATGTACACTGGTCGCATCCACTCCATAAAGATTCACGAACTTATTATCTGTAAGTTTTTTCACACTGTTGATCTTACCCATCTGAAAAGCTCCTTCCCGAAAATTTTTCTAAAAACATTTTATCCCATCCAAAACCAAAGGTCAATTTTTTATACTTACACTCCCTTCACAATAGTGCTATAATAAATACCCTGCTATAAAATTAAAAATCCACTTATCACATTACCAAACAGCTACTGTAGACAAGAAAGAAGGAAAAAACATTGAAAAACCAGACCAATGCTGCCCAGGCCGAAAACCCTCTGGGAACCGCCCCTGTAGGCAGCCTGATCGCCAAATTCGCCATTCCCGCCATCATCAGCATGCTGGTCAGCGCTCTGTACAATATCGTTGACCAAATCTTTATCGGACAGGGCGTAGGAATGCTTGGAAACGCCGCCACAAACATCGCATTTCCCGTAACCATTATCTCTACTGCTGCTGCACTGCTCCTGGGAATCGGCAGCGCCTCCAATTACAACCTGGAAATGGGCGCAGGAAACGAAAAAAAAGCCAGCTCCATTGCAGGAACCGGACTCTCCGCGCTGATAATCTCCGGTACGATACTCTCTGTCATCGTCCTTCTGTTCCTGAAGCCACTGCTTCATTTTTTCGGCGGAACACCGGACGTCATGCCCTATGCCATTGATTACATGGGGATCACCGCCATTGGACTTCCCTTTTATGTTTTAAGCACAGGCGGCAACCACCTGATCCGAGCAGACAGGAGTCCTACCTATTCCATGACCTGCATCCTGGCCGGTGCCGCCATCAACACCATCCTGGACCCGCTTTTCATCTTTGGATTCGGCTGGGGCATCAAAGGTGCAGCCTGGGCAACCGTGATCGGCCAGATTGTATCCGGACTTCTGATCATCTTTTATTTTTCCAGACTCCGAAAAATGTACCTGGACCACTCCATGCTGATTCCTAAGGCACGCAATCTGTCTGCCATTTTTTCTCTGGGAATGGCATCCTGTATCAATCAGGTTGCCATTGCTGCAGTGCAGATTGTCATGAACAATACACTTCGCCATTACGGAGCACTCTCCGCTTACGGAAGTGATATTCCGATCGCTTGTGCAGGGATCATTTCCAAAGTCAATCAGGTATTTATGGCCATCTGCATCGGAATCTCCCAGGGCTCCCAGCCCATCTGGGGATTTAACTACGGCGCCGAAAAATACAGCCGTGTACGCCAGACATACCGCTATTCCGTAACCTTATGTACTGTGATCGCAACCATATTTTTTATCTGCTTCCAGTTCTTCCCGCATCAGATCGTAGGCATCTTCGGAAACGGCAGCGACCTGTACTTTCATTTTGCAGAAAAATATCTCCGCATCTTCATGCTGATGACCTTTGCCAACGGGATCCAGCCTATGTCCGCCGGCTTTTTTACCTCCATTGGAAAAGCCAGGCTTGGTGTGATCATGTCCCTCACAAGGCAGGTGCTCTTCCTGCTGCCGCTGATCGTCATCTTCCCGGTCTTCTTCGGAATCGATGGCGTCATGTACGCAGGACCAATTGCAGATACCTCTGCATTTGTGCTGACCGTTGTTTTTGCCAGACGTGAGCTTGGAGTCATGAAAACTGCAGAACAAAACGCCTGACATAAAAAATGCCATGTAATTTACTGCCCATCGGCAATATATTACATGGCATTTCTCACATTCTCAGATATTTATCTGAAACCACCAATTTCTGATCTTTTCTTCATCCTCCGGCAGCTGCTTATGATCAGTCACCTTTCAGTACAACACGGATTTTCTTATAGATTACAAATACGATCAGAGATGTCAGTGCATATTTAAAGATATTAAACGGAGCAATGATCAGCAGTGCAAAGGTAAGCAGTCCGTTTACGGAGCTGTGTACTGCGCTTCCCATCTGGATAAAGGTCTCGATTGGCATTCCAAACGCCTTACCGTAAGCCGGAAGCAATACAAAGGCATTGACAAAGCATGCAAGGATCGCTGTCAGGACTGTTCCTGCTGCCATACCTGCAACTGCATGTACTCTGCTCTTTTTGTGACGGAAACGGTAGATCAGGCCGGCCGGTACCACATAGGCACATCCAAACAGGAAATTGGCAACATCACCAACACCGGCAGTCATGGTTCCCTTAGTCACAAGATGTACGAGAATCTTCACAAGCTCGATCAGGATACCTGCCACAGGTCCCATAGCGAAGGTTCCTACCATAACCGGTACCTCGGAAAAATCAAGCTGATAAAAAGACGGTGCAAGAAACGGGATCGGAAACTCAAGATTCATCAATACTCCTGCCACAGCACCAAGCATGGCTACCTGCGCGATGGTTCTTGTTCTGCTTCTTTCCACAGCATTTCCTCTCTGTAATATCTGTTCACTCATAACTCTCTCTCCTTCTTCAGAAATATTCAAAGAAAATTTCCACAAGAAATCTTTATGCGAAAAAAATTTCTTCACATAAAAAGCCCCGGGAGCTTCTTCCCGGGGCACTGAGCACGTTCTTTAAATACTGCGCGTTCTTCTCTCATCCAGACTTTACTGTCGGTTCCGGAATTTCACCAGATCAGCCGCCAAAGCGGGTCGCGGACTATACCGCCGGTAGGGAATCACACCCTGCCCCGAAGAAATTTTCTTTTTTATGAGTTCATTATAACGCGCTCTTTTTATAATTACAAGCCTTAATTCTGTCACAGAAGCATTCTGCTCCATTTATATAAATCTAAGATCCACTCCTTTATGATCAAACCCGGATTTTCTTTACCGTACTCCAGCTACTGTAAAGAACCTTTTTTCCGACTCTTTTATATGACCGGATGCGGACATAATAGGTCTTTTTGTTTTTCAGTCCTGATATCTTATATCTGGTCGCAGACTGTTTTCCAACTGTGACCGTTTTTCTTTCTTTTGTAAATCTGCTGTCTGCTGCATACTGGATCTGATAGCCGGTTGCCTGTATATTTTTCTTCCAGCTTGCGGTAAAGGATCTGTTTGCTTTTTTCAGTCCTGTCAGCAGAGTTTTTGGAGGCAGGATCTTAAAGGTAAGCGTTTTGTTGATACGACTGTATTTTCCGATTCCTCTGACCTGTACAGTTCCAATTCCGGAATTTTTATTATTTTTGTAATACAGCTTATAAGCACTCGCACCGATCTTCTTTCCATTTACAGTTACGGTTACTGATGGCCGGATGGATTTTCCCGTATAAGTGTAAGAGGTTCTGTTTAGCTTAACATTGCTGACAAACTTTTCTGTCTTTTTTATGATCTTGAAATGAATGGTTGCGGTACCTTTATAATAACCGGTACCATAAATGGTTACCGTTGCAACACCCGGATACTGATTATCCTCGTAGTACATATAATAATCTTCGCCGGCTTTCAATCCGGGGATTACGATGGCAGGTGTAAGTTCTTTTCCTGTATATGTCTGATCAGCTATTGGATCCGCAGCCGGCAGTTTTCCGTAAATAGTAAAATATAATGTTTCCGATCCTTTATAATTGCCGATTCCCGTGAGCTCTGCACGAGCTTCACCAGGCTTTTCATTATTAACATAGGTTACCGTATAATCTTTTCCCTGTACCAGTCCGTCAATTACCACTTCCGGTTCCACTTTTTTTCCTTTAAAGGTGGTTTCCAGGTATGTTTCATTATTTTCCGCAAAATAGCACACATACATTCCATTTTCATCTGGCGTAATCTTAAAACTCCGCTCTACTGTACCGCAGAAAATATCTTTTCCCGTGATCTTTACAGTCGCAGTTCCTGCATTGATGTTATTTTCATAAGTTACTTCATAATCGGAGCCCTGCTCAAGTTCCGGTGCGGATTCACTGGATTCTATTTCAGGTTCATGGCTTTTTCCATTATATTCATAGTCTGAAGTGATCTGTTCAAACCATTCATTCTGAAGCGGTATCCGGTTGTCTGCCGACAGCTCCACAAACGTGTAGCCACGGTCCTCTGCGTATTTCTGAAGTGTGGAATCCTTTTTTCCCGCGATCAATGCTGAATCCCTGAACGCATCATCCGCCCAGACAGTATCTGTGCTCAGTACTCTTATCCTGCACCCGGAAGACAGACGAAGTCCATTTTTCCCAACTGATTTTACAGATGCGGGAATTATAATATCACGGATCCCTGAACTGCTCTGGAATGCATATTCACCGATTTCTTCCAAGCCTTCGTTTAGGACAGCTTTCGTAAGCGACGAACAGTTTCCGAATGCACCTTCTCCAAGGCTTCTGACACTTCCCGGGACTGTTATGGAAGAAACATTTACACAGTAATAAAAAGCATAGTCTCCCACGCTTACAGTTCCATCCGGGATCTGGTAATCTCCGGAACGTCCGGACGGAAACACGATCAATTTTGTGCCATCTTTGCTGAATACCACTCCGTCTTTTTCAGAAAAATACGGATTTTCCGGATCTACTTTAATTTCTGTCAGACTGGACTCAGACAAGCCCTCCACAAAAGCAGCCAGCCCTATAGATGACACATTTGGGGGAATCGTAACAGATTTCAATTTCTCACAGTTGTAAAAAGCATTCTTTTCGATGGTTGTAAGCGAATCCGGCAAAGTAACAGACTCTATATCAGAAGCCTGGGTGCAATACTGGAAGGTACTGTTTCCAAGAACCGTTACTTTTCTTCCGTCAATAGTATCCGGAACTACGATATTTGTATCTGTCCCTTCATACTGATACAGCCTGAGTGTTCCATCATTCAGGATCTCATAAGAATAGTCATAGTCCATTTTGGACAATTCATAATGTCTGGGGGCATTTCCCGTATATCCGCAGTCAACCAGATATCTTTCGCCGTCAATAATGACTACGGAGTTCCTGTGACCGCTTCCTGCCCCCGGATCATTGGCCGCATACCTTGCATACACGGTCAGTCCCAGTTTTTCGCACATATAGTTCACTGCGCTGGTATTGGCCCAGCAGTCTCCGCCGCCATCCAGCATCAGGCCTGTATAACCAGAATGATACTGACTGTAATTAAAGTTGTTGGCAAGCCATCTGGCGATCGTCTCAACCTTTTTATAATCGGACATTTCCGCAGTAATATTTTCTTTGAGAAATGTATCCATTTTTTGTTCTGCGTAATACTCCGCATAATCTTTGAGTATGAATTTATAATAAACGGTACTGTTTCCATCCTGTACAGAGATCAGGGTCTCTCCAAACATGTATTCCCACTGGCTCTTTACGTCATTTCCGTTTTTGTCTACATAGGTTACATACTGCATTTTAGGAGTAACAAGACCGGTTTCGCTGACTTTCGCAGTATAACCGGAAACAACCGTATATACCGGATTTTTGCCGGATGTCTGGATCTGATAAGATGTCTGCATGGTATCCGGCATGGAGATCACACTGCTGTAGGTATCATTCATCGCATACAGATATATTTCTGTGCTCTCTACATCTGTTTCTTTTTCGGAAGTGCCTGCTGCCGGAATATCATCTGTGAATATATCTTCCTGCTGCTCCTGGTTTTCTCCGTCACCAAAAATTTCTTCCGGTGCCGCAGCCTCCTCTGTATCCTCTGTTCCTTCTGCTTTTCTGATGACCGCCGAAGGTTCTTCCAGAATTAATCCCTCATCAGAATCCTGTTGTATTTCCTCACTCTCTGAGCTTTCAGCTTCATCCGTTTCCGTTCCGATATCTGATCCCGGAAACTCTTCTTCTGTAATCTGATCTGTGCTCACGGCAGTATCTTCTTCCGTGATCTGATCTGTGTTTACGGTATTTTCTGATTCCTCAGAATTCCCGTCATCTGTAAAAGTATCAATGGTGTCTGTCATATCCGTCTGTGCATCTGTAAAATCTTCGGCCGCCACCGGTCCACATGGAACAACAGCCATACATAACGACAGGCCAAATGCCATCAATTTTTTCGGAAATTTCATTTCGTACCTTCCCTTCCTTTATTGATCATATAAAATTTTTATTATAGTGCGCTTTACCATTTTATTCCAGTAAAAAGTTCTGTCAAATATCGTGTTTCCTATCCTTGCCGCACAAAGTAACATGCTGAATATACAAAAAGAGCCACCCTGACGTGATATTTTACCACAGACAGCAGCGGCTCTGACGTGTCAATCTTTTATATTGTAATCAGGCGAATATACCCAATCCGCATTCGATCAACCAGTTTTCTGGCTGGATACTGCCAACACCACGTTCTACTGTGATGCTGCATGCTCATATGCATTCTGTATTCTTACAGAATATCGATATGCTCTCCTGCAAGTGCCTTGTTCATGCTTCGTACTGCGCAGAATTTACCGCACATGGAGCAGGTATCATCATGCTCCGGTTTGCGCTCGTTCCAGATACGTTTTGCCGTTTCCGGATCCATGGCGCATTCCCACTGTGCCTCCCAGTCAAGCTTTCTTCTGGCATCTGCCATCTTGTCATCGATCTCACGGGCACCGCGGACACCTTTGGCAATGTCGGCTGCATGAGCTGCGATCTTAGATGCCATGATTCCCTGTTTTACGTCCTCAAGATTCGGAAGTGCAAGGTGCTCAGCCGGTGTTACATAGCAGAGGAATGCTGCTCCGGACATAGCAGCTACTGCTCCGCCGATCGCGGATGTGATGTGGTCATATCCCGGTGCAACGTCAGTTACGATAGGTCCTAATACATAGAACGGTGCACCCTGACAGATGGACTGCTGTACTTTCATATTTGCCTCTACCTGATCAAGCGGCACATGTCCCGGTCCCTCAACCATAACCTGAACGTCCTTTTCCCATGCACGTTTGGTCAGCTCGCCAAGACGTACAAGCTCCTCGATCTGGCATACGTCTGTTGCGTCAGCCAGACATCCCGGACGGCAGGCATCACCAAGGGAGATGGTCACATCATACTCGCGGCAGATATCCAGGATCTCGTCGTAGTATTCATAGAACGGATTCTCCTCACCGGTCATACACATCCATGCAAATACAAGAGATCCTCCTCTGGAAACGATATTCATTTTTCTCTTGTGATTACGGATCTGATCGATGGTCTTTCTTGTGATTCCACAGTGAAGAGTTACAAAGTCAACACCATCCTGTGCATGGAGTCTGACTACATCGATAAAATCTTTAGCTGTCAGCGTATCAAGATCTCTCTGATAGTGGATAACGGAATCATAAACCGGAACGGTTCCGATCATTGCCGGACACTCGGATGTCAGCTTGCGTCGGAACGGAATGGTATTTCCGTGGGAAGAAAGATCCATGATAGCATGGGCGCCCATGTTTACAGCTTCCATTACTTTCTGCATCTCTACATCGTAGTCCTTGCAGTCTCTGGATACCCCAAGGTTTACATTGATCTTGGTGCGGAGCATGGAACCTACGCCCTCCGGATCGATACATTTGTGATTTTTATTTGCACAGATCGCCACCTTACCGGAGGCTACCAGCGGAAGCAGTTCCTCTGTTGTCATGCGTTCCTTCTTAGCTACGATCTCAAGCTCAGGTGTGATGATGCCTTTACGGGCTGCCTCCATCTGTGTACTGTAATTTCTCATGTAAAAAAAATCTCCTTCCATAAATTCTTTGTGTTTATACAACAAAAAACCGGCTGCTGCAACGCATACGCATCACGGCAACCGGCTCTTACTCTTACGTACTTAATGAAAATCTTCTGTACTTCTGATCTCTTCTGTACTCTCTGATCTTCTGTGTCTTTAAGAATCCTTCGTGCATATGTCCCTACGTTGGCATTATCCAAATCAGGTTATGGGTCAAGACATTTACAGTCTACTCTCAGCTCGCTTCAGCGGGCCCCCCTGTTTTCATATGTTGGGGACGTTTGTTCGTCCATGTGGTTATTATAGTATACCGGCTAAAATTTGTAAACCACAATTCTGCATTTTATGACTTTTTCTTTCGACATAATCTGCCATTTTATCTCTCAAACTCCCCCGGATCTTTCTTTACAGACATTCTTCCACAGCTTTGCTGTTCCCCGTCAGGAGGATATCCGCGATCCGCATTCACTACTTATTGCTTTTCGCAATTACAGCAGTCGATTTCCCTGATCCGGTCAAGCTCTGCAAGGTTTTCTGCACCTGCACGGCGGATCCCCGCAAAAATGGAACCCGCAATATTGTGCCATACACTGAAGATCGCGCCCGGAAGTGTTGCAAGCGGATTGGCTGCAAAATTAGCTGCTGCCAGTGAGACAGCAAGGCCACTGTTCTGCATGCCTACCTCTATAGCTATAGCTGTTGTTCTGGAATACTCCACATGGAAGATTTTTGCAGCCAGAAATCCCAGCATCATACCACAGAAATTGTGGATCGCCACTACTCCAAGCACCAGAACTCCACAGCTTACGATCTTCTCTGCATTTACAGCCACAATTCCTCCGATGATCATAACAATAGCTACAACCGACACCAGCGGCATAACATCGGATACCTTATCCACATGCTCTCCCGCAAGACTCCGAAGAAAAACTCCCAGGAGAACCGGGATCAGAATTACCTTTACCACAGAGATCACCATAGCCCAGAAGGATACTTCCACCCAGGTTCCTGCCAGAACATATACAAGAAACGGTGTCATCAACGGTGCTGCCAGTGTGGAAACTATAGTCATTCCCACAGAAAGCGCCACATCACCTCCTGCGATATAGGTGATCACATTGCTGGCTGTTCCGCCCGGACAGCATCCCACCAGGATCACTCCCAGTGCCAGATCTGCCGGAAGGTTCATCACTTTACACAGAAGCCAGGCGATCACCGGCATAATGGTATACTGAGCCACTGCACCGATCACCACTTCTTTGGGTCTGGAAAAAATTGCCCGGAAGTCATCCAGCTTTATGGTCAGGCCCATACCAAACATGATCACTCCCAGAAATACAGACGTATAATTCGTCATCCAGGAAAATCCGTCACGCCAGAAAAAAGCCAGGCAGGAAAAAGCGATGATAATGATCCCGATATATCTGGATGCAAGGCTGCTGATAATTCCGATTTTCTTTAAAACTTTTCCCATGCATTACACCTCGTAGCTGAAGTTGTCGATCAGTCTTGTTTTTCCGATGTAAACAGCCATTGCTACAAGAACGCTGCGGTCAGCTTTTTCCACCGGCTGCATGGTAAGTGCATCTACCATGGATACATAATCAATCTTTGCCAGAGGCTCTGCTTCGATCACTGCTCGCATTTTTCCGAGAAGCTCTTCTGCCGGGATTCCTGCGTGAATGGCTTCCTGTCCGGCTTTTACTGCCTTTGACAGGCAAAGAGCTGCTTTTCTCTCTTCAGGGCTTAAGTATGTATTTCTGGAGGATTTTGCAAGTCCGTCCTCCTCACGGATGATCGGACAGCCTACGATCTCAATATCGAAGTTCAGATCACGCACCATCTTGCGGATGATGGCCAGCTGCTGTGCGTCTTTCTGTCCGAAATATGCTCTGTCCGGTGCCACAATGTGGAACAGCTTGGTCACAACGGTACACACACCTTTGAAATGGATCGGACGTGTTTTTCCGCAAAGTGTCTCTGACAGAGTATCTATACTTACAAATGCGTGGGGATCATGATACATCTCGGAAGGCTCCGGGCAGAAGATCAGGTCTGCTCCCAGGCTTTCGCAGAGTTTGCTGTCACGCTCAAAGTCTCTCGGGTAGGCTTCCAGATCCTCGGTAGGACCGAACTGTGTAGGATTGACGAAATCGGATACCACTACGATATCATTCTGCTCTCTGCATTTTTTGATCAGGCTTGCGTGTCCCTCATGGAGAAATCCCATGGTTGGCACAAGGCCTACTGTTTTTCCTTCTTTTTTCCACGCTTTGATCTGTTTTCTTGTTTCTTCTACTGTTTTTGTTACCTGCATTGTGCTCTCCTCTTTTCCGGTTCTGAAACCGGTTTTCTTAATAGATTCGAGATAGCCTCTTTTCTGAATTCACCTTCGTCTTATTATCTTCCTGATCTGCGTCAGGCCATATCCTTCAGCAGTCCGTGTTTCTCATAATTGGTCACTCTGCTGATCCTGTTCTCTTCATCTACAAATACAACTGCAGGCTTGTGAGTACGGGCTTCTTCCTGCTCGTACTGTGCGTAAGCCATAATGATGATCTTGTCACCGGTGCTTACACATCTTGCTGCTGCTCCGTTCAGGCAGATCATACCGCTTCCGCGTTCTCCGCAAATGGTGTATGTCTCGAAACGGCTGCCGTTGTTCACATCTACGATCTGAACCTTCTCATATTCCAGTATCCCGGCAGCTTCCAGCAGTTCCTCATCCACAGTGATACTTCCTACATAATCCAGTTCCGCCTGGACAACGGTTGCTCTGTGGATCTTTCCTTTTAACATCTCTATTGTCATCTTATATAAGTCCTTTCCTGCAGGGAATAATTTTCAAGTGGATAAAAGCATCCGCTTCTGTATTTAATAAAAAAGCGTCTCGGGGTACACTTCGACCCTGAAACGCTTCTGATTGATTCCCTGTATATTGAGTCCTGTTTTTTATACACGAAAAGCATGCTCTTCAACAGTTGCTCAAAATTCCCATAACTGTTGTAACGCCTTCGTTATCATCGATACAGGCTCGTATCTTTTATAATTTTCATATATCCGTCCGTTCCCGATCCCGGGTTCCGGTGGCTATTTTTATATAAGATTCCAGTGATTTCAGCCAGAGTATAGTTTTGAGTCCAAATACTATCTCTGTGGGGTATTATTGCACCCCGACACTGGTTTGTCAATAATTTTCATATTCTCTATTATCGTGAATGGCAGTAATAATCTCAAAACCAGTTACTTTCACCAAAAAACCCTCCCACACAGCAATTTCTCTGCCATGTGAAAGGGCTTTAGCTTTCTTCCTTTATGCACATTATTTATGGATATGCACATCCAGCTGATTATAAGGAATCTCAATTCCATAATAATCAAAATCTTCCTTGATCCTCTGGTTCAATCTCCATCTGGCTGCCCAGTAGCGGTCGGTATCTACCCAGACACGAAAGCCCATGATCACAGAGCTTTCTGCCAGCTCGTCTACGAATACCACCATCTCTTCGTCTTCTCTTGTATCCGGATCCTCGGTGAGGATATCTTCCAGGATATCCTTGGCCTTCTGGATATCTGCATTGTAAGAGATCCCCACTTTGATCTCCAGCCTTCGCTGATCCCTCGCTGTTACGTTGGTGATGGTCACATTGGAAAGAGTACCGTTCGGGATCACGATGTGCTTGTTATCAATGGATAACAACGTTGTATAACAGATCTCGACCTTGGCTACCGTTCCCTCGCTTCCGTCCTGTCCGTTAACGATGATGTAATCCCCTACCTGGAAAGGCTTGAACAGAAGAAGCATCATACCTCCTGCCAGGTTGGCAAGTCCGCCCTGGAGGGCAAGACCCATAGTAACACCTGCAGTTCCGAGAAGTGCTGCCAGAGATGATTCCTTTACTCCAAAGCTTGTGGATATGTTAAAGATCAGGAGTATGTAAAGTACGATCTTGACCAGTGAGGACATAAACTGTGCCACTCCTGTATCCAGCCTGGATTTTGTCAGTGATTTCCTCACAAACTTTACGATCCATTTAATTACCGTGCTTCCTACCCAGAAAGCAACAATAGCCAGAACAACCTTGATTCCGAATTTCGTGATGTCCGGCAGATAATTTTCAAACATCTGCCTGTACTGGCTTACCTGATTTCCGACCTCCTGCACGGTCTGTACAGTACTATCCAAATATAATCCCTCCTGTCTGATCGATCATTCGATATACATATGCGGATCGATCTATGAGCTTCAAAGCTTATTTCTGATATAAGCATTTCCTATAATCCGCATCTGGTAATATAATAATACAGCAGTGGTTTTTCCCTGTAAACCTGATTTCTCCGGTTCTATAAAGTATAGGGTATAAACCACTGCTGTATTTCTGTTATAGCTTTATTGTATATCTGTCCGGTAATCCGCCGCAGAATGCTGCAGAATATACTTGCCTGCTTCTCTTTACTCAGTTTTTCTCTTTATTTACTGATTCCCTTCATGGAAAGGCTGATCCGTTTTTTCTTCATATCAACACCAAGAACACGGACATCCACGATATCTCCCACACTGACTGCTTCCAGCGGATGTTTGATGAATTTCTCGCTCATCTCGGAAATATGGACCAGGCCATCCTGATGCACACCGATATCCACAAAAGCACCGAAGTCAATAACATTGCGGACAGTTCCCTTGAGGACCATGCCTTCTTTCAGGTCCTTCATATCCAGGACATCGGTACGGAGGATCGGTTTCGGCATCTCGTCACGTGGATCTCTGGCAGGTTTTTCCAGTTCCTTTACGATATCACGTAAGGTTGGCTCTCCGATCTCCAGCTCCTTTGCCAGTTTTCCGTAATCGCGGATCTGCCCGGAAATACCGGTAAGCTTACGCTCTGCCACATCTTCCGGTGTGTAGCCCAGCTTTTCCAGGAGTTTTTTTGCTGCGTCATAGCTTTCCGGATGGACACTGGTTGCGTCCAGAGGATTTTTGCCTCCTGTGATCCGTGTGAAACCTGCACACTGCTCAAAGGCTTTCGGACCAAGCTTGGCAACCTTAAGAAGTTCTCTTCTTGTCTGGAAACGGCCGTTTTCCTCACGGTAGGCTACAATATTCTTTGCGATGGCCTTGCTAATTCCGGAAATATACTCCAGAAGGGATGCAGACGCAGTATTCAGATCCACTCCGACCTTGTTTACACAATCTTCCACAACGCCGTTAAGGGCTTCTCCCAGCTTTTTCTGGTTCATATCATGCTGATACTGACCGACACCGATGGATTTCGGATCGATCTTTACAAGCTCTGCAAGCGGATCCTGTACACGTCTTGCGATGGATGCGGCGCTTCTCTGTCCAACATCGAAATTCGGGAATTCTTCCGTGGCAAGCTTGCTTGCGGAATATACAGAAGCACCTGCCTCGTTGGTGATAACATACTGGACCTTTTCCGGGATTTCCTTAAGAAGCTCCACGATGATCTGCTCGGATTCTCTGGATGCCGTTCCGTTTCCTACAGAGATCAGTGTCACATGATATTTGCTGATAAGCTTTTTCAGGGTTTCCTTTGCGGCACGGATCTTGGTCTCATTGGTTGGTGCTGTGGGATAAATAACTGTGGTATCCAGAACCTTTCCGGTAGGATCTACCACTGCCAGCTTGCATCCGGTACGGAAGGCAGGGTCCCAGCCAAGAACTACCTGTCCTGCAATTGGAGGCTGCATGAGAAGCTGCTCCAGATTTTTGCCAAAGACATGGATGGCACCGTCCTCTGCTGCCTCTGTAAGGGCGCTTCGGATCTCACGCTCAATAGCCGGTCCGATGAGACGTTTATAGCTGTCCTCAATGGCTTCTTTCAGAACCGGTGTAGTGTATGGATTATCGCGGACGATCACCTGTTTTTCAAGATAACGGATGATCTCTTCCTCAGGTGCAAGGATCTTCACAGTAAGGAATTTCTCTTTCTCACCACGGTTCAGAGCAAGGACACGATGACCTGCAAGCTTTTTCACCGGCTCCTCAAAGTCATAATACATCTCGTATACAGACTGCTCCTTCTCATCTCTTGCGGTGGAACATATAGTTCCCTTATCCATTGTTCTCTTACGGATACTGATACGATAATCTGCTTCATCAGAAATGTGTTCTGCAATGATATCTCTGGCACCGCTGATGGCCTCTTCCACAGTTTTAACTTCTTTTTCCTCAGAAAGAAATGCTTTTGCCTCTTCTTCAAGAGGTTTCTTCGTCATCTGGAGAAGGATGATGTCGGCCAGCGGTCCCAGACCTTTTTCCCTGGCGATGATGGCACGTGTACGGCGCTTCGGGCGGTACGGACGGTAAAGATCCTCTACCACAACGAGTGTCTGCGCTGCCTCGATCTGTTTCTTCAGCTCCGGAGTCAGCTTGCCCTGCTCCTCGATGCTGCCCAGAACCTGAGCCTTTTTATCCTCAAGATTTCTTAAATAAGTAAGTCTCTCATTAAGATTACGAAGCTGTTCGTCGTTCAGTGTACCGGTTGCTTCCTTACGGTATCTGGAAATAAAAGGAATGGTGCAGCCTTCATCGATCAGCTTAACCGCTGCCTCGACCTGCCATTTCTCAACGTTCAATTCTCTGGTAATTACCTGAATAATATCCATTTTTATCTTTCTCCCGTTGTTTCAAATTTGCCTGAGGCTGCTTTTTCCTTTTTACACAGCTTCTGACATTTATCAAAGATCAATCTGTGCGATCACGTCCTTCAGAGCATTGGCGCTTGCATGAAGCTTCTCTGTCTCCTCCTCGGTCAGCGGAACACGAACGATACGTTTTACACCTTCCGGTCCGATAGAAGCCATGGTACTAAGACATACGTCTTCAACACCGTACTCTCCGTGAAGCATGGTTGATACACTGACTATTGTATCAGATGCTGCAAGAAGAAGCGAGCAAAGTCTGCAAACAGATACGGCTACCGCATAAAATGTAGCACCCTTCTTGGCGATCACAGTTGATCCTGAAGTATGAACATACTCCAGAACCTCTTCTCTGTCAAGTGGCTGCAGATCTTTCTGATCCTCATGAACGATCTTGTCAAACTCATCAAGGGTCGCACCTGCAACAAAGGCTCTGGACCACGGTACAAAGGAAGTATCTCCATGCTCTCCGAATACATAGGCGTGGATGTTTTTCTCAGATACACCGTAGTGCTGAGAAAGTCTGCAGCGGAGACGGGCCGTATCCAGGGCGGTTCCGGAACCAAGGATCTGATTTTCCGGCAGTCCGGAAAGCTTTGCAAATGCATAAGTCATAATATCACATGGATTACTTACGATAATATAAAGCGCTTTGGGAGCCACCTTTACGATCTCCGGAGTAATACTCTTCATAATGTTGACGTTGGTCTGTGTCAGCTCGATGCGAGTCTGTCCCGGTTTTCTGGCAATACCGGAAGTGATGATCACAATGTCAGAATCTGCAGCATCCGGGTAATCTCCTGCCACGATGGAGATCGGCTCACGGAAACTGGTTCCCTGCTCAATATCCATAACCTCACCTTCAGCCTTATCTTTGTTAATATCGATCAGAACGATCTCTGATGCAATACTCCTCTGTGATAAGGTATAAGCGATAGTTGCTCCTACACTTCCTGCTCCGATGATCGTAATTTTACTGCTCATATTTGTTCTCCTTTCAGCATTGTTTGTCATTTTAATAACAACTTTAATTACACACATTCAAACATAACATAAAATATTGCCCTGTGCAACAAAAATTTTATTGTATTTCTCAGGTTAAATCCCTCTAATTTACTTTTTAAATCATTTAAACCACTTATATTTTCTGATATTTCTCCTATTATTCTGTATACATACCTGTTATTTTTTTATCGATTTATGAAAACAATTTCAGAACCATAGTAAAAAACCTCTGAACTTCAAGAAAATCAAGAAGTCCAGAGGTTTCTTTCACATCTTATTTATTGGCTTAAAATCAAATGTTTATAGCTGCCCACTGTTCACCCGGTTAATTCTTCGCCTGGGCAAGGGCCTTTTGTGCAGCGTCTATGATACCCTCGGATGAATATGTTGCTCCGCTGACGGTATCGATGCCATCTGCCGACTGGTTTGCCATGATCTGAGAATAGATCGTGCTCCATGCAGGATCAAAAAATTCCGGTGTATCCTGATTGGTCTGCTCAATGGATGCGATCTGGCCTCCTGAGATCGTAATTGTCAGATATGTTTTTCCTCCATATCCAAAAGCTGATCCCGTATACGTTCCATCTCTGTACATTCCCACCGGTTCCGGTGCTTCCGTTGGCTCCGGTGTCGCATCCGGCTCATTTGTTCCTGGTGTTGGAGTTACATTAGGCTCCTCCGGAACCGGCGTCACATCCGGATCTTCCGGCTCCGGCGTCGGGGTTGCTGCCGGTGTCTCTGTTGGCTTCGGTGTGGCTGTCAGTTTCGGCGTTGCCGTGGGTTTCGGTGTGGCTGTTGGCTTTGGTGTCGGTTTCTTTGTTGGAGTTGGTGTAGGTTTCTTTCCATACTCCGGATTGACCGCTTCTTTGAGAGCTTTTTTTACAGCGTTCAGAATTCCGTTGGAGGAATAGGTGGCTCCGCTTACTGCATCAATATCATCCACAGAATCCGTGCCAATGATCTGTTCTTCCAGCATGCTCCATGCTTTTTCAAAAAACTGCTCCGTGTCCGTATTTTCCTGTTTCAGAGCTTCGATCACTCCATCCTTGATGGTCACAGTTACTTTCACATCTCCATTGAAGCCCTTTGCCGAAGCTGTATATTTACCGTCCAGATATTTTTTGGGACTGTCCGGATCTTCCGGTTTCTTTGTAGGAGATGGTTTTTTGGATGGTTTTTTTGTAGGTGACGGAGCTGATGTCGGAGTTGGTAAAGCAGTTGCCGCAGGTGTAGGGGTGACCTGCTGGCTGTTTCCATCTGCCGCTGCCTGGGAGAGGGCATTCTGAACTGCCTGGATGATTCCGTTGGAGGAATAGGTTGCTCCACTTACTGCATCTACATTCGGTGTATTTCCGGCAATCATCCTGCTGATCACACCCTGAGCTGACGCAAAATACGACGCAGTTTCTCCAGATGCCTCCAGAATATCAATGGCTGCGATCTTTCCTCCGCTGACTGTTACCTGTACACGGATCGTACCACCGAATCCGGTTCCAGATCCTTCATATACTCCATCTTTATAGCCATTGGCCGGAACTGCCGCTACCGGGGTCTGGGTAGAACCCTGTCCTGCCGCACCGACATTGCTTTTTGCTGATTCTGAAACCGTTCTCGTACCAGAACTTTTTTTTGCTGCTGTTTTTTTCGCACTTTTCTTTGATGAGCTTTTCTTTGATGTACTGTTTTTCTTATCTGAGGCAGATGTGCTGTCAGAAACAGTATTTCCTTCTTCATATCCGAGATATTTTTCCAACTCCGAAGCAGACATCACGGTTGTCTCTGCTTTCTGTACTGCTTCCGTTGATTCCTCGGATCCCTTCGCCTTTATGCCCGAAAACGCAAGCGCCGCAATCACAGCTGCTGCAGGGATCATTTTCGTCCAGGGCACCTTGGGTGTGCCATTTTCGGCTGGTTTTTTATCTTTTAACTCTTTTTCCATGGATACTTGTTCTCCCCTCTTTCTATGCGGCTTCCCGTCAGGCATATGCTCTGTATCGCATTCCAGGTGATTTTCCGGATTGCTGTAGAAATGAGCAGACCTCTGCCGCAGACATAAAAGGGTCTGCGGCAGAGGTTGTTCTTACTCTTTGCTAAACAGTTGCATTATTTAACAGTTACCACAAATTTCTTTGTAATTCCGTTGCATTTCACTGTGATTGTTGCTTTACCTTTTTTGATTCCCTTTACAACACCCTTGCTGTTTACAGCTGCAACTTTTTTATTGCTGCTTGTATATGTAATCTTGCCTGCAGGTGCTGCTTTGGATCTGATGGTTGTTGTTTTACCTTTCTTGATCGTTGCAGAGGATTTTACAAGGCTGAATGCAGGATTCTTGATAACTACCTTGCAGGTTGTCTTCAGAGTTCCTGCCTTTGCTGTAATCGTAACGGTTCCTGCTTTGATTCCTTTTATAACACCTGTTTTGCTGTTTACGGTTGCAACCTTTGTGTTGCTGCTTGTGTAGTTTACAGTTGCAGATGGTGTTGCAGTTGCTTTTACAGTTGCTGTTTTTCCTTTGTAGATCGTTACGGAAGCCTTTGCGAATTTAATTGTGGAAGCTTTTACTGTTACTTTGCAGGTTGCTGTGGCATTTCCGACTTTTGCTGTGATAACTGCTGTTCCTGCTTTTACACCTTTAACAACACCCTTGCTGCTTACCGTTGCAACCTTTGTGTTACCGGACTTAAATGTCACTGTTGCATCGCTGTCATTTGTTGTTGCCTTAAGAGTCGTTGTTTTTCCTGTATATACAGCTGCTGCTGTCTTATCAAGTGTAACTGTTACCTTCTGAAGCTCTTTCTCTGCTCCCTGAAGATGTTCAAGTGCTTCATTTACCTCAGCCTGACTTGCATCTGTTTTTGCAAGAATGTCTTTTGCTTCCTGAAGCTCACCGGCAAAGGACTTCCAGGTTGCAATTGTGTAATCCTTCTCTGCCAGAGCTTTTGCAGCTTCCACTTCCGTTTTAAGACTTGTAAAATCAGTCGGCTCCATTGTAGGATTTACGATATTCTCTGCAGTTGCCTGGAAGCTGTAGGTATAGTCATTATATCCAAGAGCATACACTGTCAGTTTCCAGTATCCTGTTCCGTCTGTTCCTCCCGGAAGCTTGCAGCGTGCAGATTTTGTAAGTCCAAGCTGGATTCCCATTGCTTTATGCATCCAGTTATCTGCGGCAAACTTGGTTCCATAAGAAGCGAGGCATTTCGTATATGTAGAATCATCTCCATAATAATCCCAGCGTACAGCCTGCATATTTGCACCAAGATCGCCATAATTTCCATTGAGATCCACACGGAGAAATTCGCCGTAGCTTCCGCTTGCTGCTTTTACACTCGGCTTGATCTCTGTTGCTGTTTTTAACGCCTGATCCTTGATACCGGAAGCTGTTCCGTCTGATTTTCTTGCTGTAAATGTAAAGCCGTCACCATTTTTCTCCGCATATTTCAGACCATTTGTCTGTGCATTTACGTCTGCCACAAGGCCTTTATAATACTGGAGATTGTTTTCACTGTATCCTCCGGAGAGCACAGCTCCATCCTGTACAACATTATACTTTTTGCAGAAATCTGCAAAATCTGCGGTCTTAACTGCTACCGGGACATATTTCAGACCATATATCTCATAATGATCCATCGTATAGGTTTTTCCATCTTCTGTTGTTATACTGCCTCTGTTCCATTTTACCTTGGAACCGTCTGTAAGATAAAGTGTGCTTCCTTTATCCTCCCAGTAGGATACGTCGAATCTGGTTCCGTCTTCAGCAATGATCGTAGCTTCTGTCTGATAGCTTCCTCTGTGAAGTCCATGATTTGCAGTCGCTCTTGTTACTGTATCAAAAGCTCCTATATCAAACTCACTATGTGAATCCTTCTCTTCTGAAGAGCTTGTATCTCCAGCTGCATATACGCCTTCTGCTGCCCAGTACTCACCCCAGGTAAGTCCTGCATATACGTACTGATACTCGCCTGTCAGCTGGTCAGAATCGGAAAATGCTTCCGCCACTTCATCGCCTTCTGTGAAATCCTCTTCCCCTGTAGAGAACGGGTCTGCTTCCTCTGCTGTATCTTCCTGCTGGATATCCTCTGTCTCGTCTGCAGCAGCTTCTGGCACTGCTGCATCCTCTGCTGCTTCTTCTGTTATGTCTGCAGCATCCTCTATAGCTTCTTCTGCTACAGCTTCAGTATCCTCTGCCGTTTCCTCTGTGCTAAAATCCTCCGTATCTCCTGCCTCTGCCTCGGAAACCACGGCTGCATCAAGATCAGATGCCATTACAGCGGTCGGAAAGGTTGTTGCTGCCACTGCAAGACTTAAAATGCATGGAGCTGTTTTTTTCAATAGATTCCACTTCTGCATTGCTTATTCCTCCTAAAAATATGATATATTTATAGAACCCTTTCCAGGTTTACTATCGCAAGTACTGCGGATATGAGCATTCCCCTCTGCCAAACAATCATAAACCGGATCGCCGGGAGATCAGCTTCACTCTGCAATATCCTCCACACTATAGGAATCCGCAAGCAGGCTGAACCGCTCCTTCATCCCCTCAGTGAGATATACATGATGGTCTTCATCCACAAAAAGTCCGTCTGCACCGTAAGCTTTCAACAGCTGTGTCCCTTTTTCCACCCCCAGCACAAAACATGCTGTGGAAAGCGCATCTGCCTCCAGACCTGAGTCACAGACTACCGTTACCCCGGTCACTCCGCTTTCTGCCGGATAGCCGGTAGACGGGTCCATAATGTGGTGATACCTTACAGCATTTTCGATAAAATATTTCTCATAATCTCCAGATGTGGAAAGAAATTCTGTACCATTTAAGGCAACCACACCAAGATAGTCATCCTCATTTTCAGCTCTGGGATCTGTCACTGCCACATTCCAGGAAGAACCATCCGGCTTGCTTCCGTAGGTCATGACACTGCTTCCTCCCAGATTCATAAGTGCTGCTATTACATCCTTCTTTGTTTCCAGTTCTTTAAGGATCAGGTCACAGCCAATACCCTTTCCCGCTGCTCCAAGATCCAGAGAACAGCCCTCTTCCATGTGAACCGTATTTCCGTCAAGAAAAATTTTCTGATATCCGGAATCCTTCAGAACATTCTTAATTTCTGCTTCTTCCGGAATTTTCTGGTTTTCCCCTCCAATATCCCACAGGCGGATCAGCTTCCCGATGGTTGGGTCAAAGGCTCCGTCAGAATCCTCTGCGATCTTCAGAAGACGTTTCAGGTATCCGGAAAGCTCGTCGGAAATCTCCGTATCTTTTCCGCTGTCTGCATTCACCTTATAGATCTGGGACTTCTCATTGGTCCAGGAAAGAAGGTTCGTCTCCACATCTGTCAGCACAGCTGTCAGCTTACTGTTTATATCGTCACCTGTGGTATAGAGTGTTTCTGATACCACAGTATCCATTGCAAAATCTGTATCGGTATATGTCTGTACATCATTTTCCGAAGCAGCCATGCACAGCACAGGAAACAACACCGCAATTCCTGTAAATGTAGCTGCTGCCAGAAAAGTTTTCTTTTTCAGAGCCTGATATCTCATAGATCATTTTTCCTCAATTGTTCCAATGTGAATATTTTTTCTCGGGCATGCTGCGGCACATGCGTGGCAGCAAAGACATTCGCCGGATCTGCCTGTGTCGCCGTCGATATCCAGATGAGCCGGACATCTTTTTTTACAGAGACCACATTTCGGCGGACATTTCTCACTGGTTCTCCGAAACAGTGCACCCGGAAGGATTGGCATTAATGCAAAAACCGCTCCCATGGGACAGAGAAACTGGCAGAAAAACCTTTCCTGTGTACACATTCCCACAATGATCAGCACCAGGAACACAATTCCCACCAGATATTTGCTGTTCGGGAGCCGTCCTGCCGTGAGCATGGAAAAAACATCCCACGGGCTGGTTCCCGTAAGCTTTCCGTATACACCTGTAAGGCAGAAAAGCAGGATCAGTGCCAGTACGATATATTTAACTTTCTGAAGCCCGTGAACCATTTTTTCGGAAAGAACCGGTTTCTTTTTTTTGTGAAAGCATTTCATCCGGATCCAGGAAAAGCCTTCATATACGGCATCTCCGAAAGATCCGAATGCACACGCATATCCGCAGAAATGTCTTCCGAAAAAGCAGGTAAAGATCAGAAGCACTGCCGTTACAGTCAGAAAGGAATTCCACTCCACCGGCTGACCGGCCGCAATGGCAAGAAAGATCGATTTGATACCTGCAAAGGCTGTAGAAAACAGAGACGGGGCGGCAATAAAAAATGCCAGCTGTATTCCCGCACGCATCAGCCTTACCTCCCGCTGTCTTTTTTTCATGAGTTTTCCGCCTTTCCAAGTGCCGCATCCACTGCGTTCAGGATTCCTGTGGAGCTGAACGTTGCTCCGGATACGGTATCCACATCTGTACTCTGAGCACTCAGGACGGAATCGATTACGCTCTCTGCCTGTGAAAGATATGCACTGTCCTCGCCTGGGGCGCTGACTACGTTGATGGATGTGATCTCATCACCGACAAGTGTCACTTCCACCTGAATGGTCCCGCCGTATCCCTCGGCTTCTCCTGTATAGGTTCCATCTTTATATACATTATCGGAATCTGCGGTTGCTGTGTCCTCTGCGTCTGCATCGGATACATTGCCGTCTGAAGTGTCTGTTGTTTTGTCATCGCCTGCTGTATCTGTATCACTGCTGCCTGATCCTGCAGATGCTGCCTGATTCTGCATACGATTTACATAACTCGTCTCCAGCGCACTGAGAAGTTCATTCTGCTGCTCCTGAAGTGTATCTACCTTATCTGTCAGAGCCGCGATCTCTTTTTCATTTGCCTGGGCTTTCATGCTGCTGTTATAAAAAAGTACAGCCAGGATCACCAACAGTAAGGAGATCACTCTCATATAAAAATTCTGATTTTTCATCTCTTTTCTCCCTTGTATTTTTAACAATTCTGTAAATTGCTGCATCAGACTCACGCTATGCGAACATATATTGCTACGTCAGATGCTCTCGATCCAGTCCTGTAATCTGCGTATAACTGTCTTTTGGATAAATTATATAGTTTTTATCCATATACATAAATTAGTTTTGATTAATCTTTTTTGTAAAATTAGACGATGCTAACTTACAGTTAGGTATTATATCACCTGTTTTTTTTCTTGTCTACACTTTTGTTAGCAGTCTATAACTTTTTCCAATATGAATTTTTCTGTTTTATGTCTTTTATAAAAGAAAAATCATCGCCACTCCTCCCTTTCCGTTGGGAACAGCTGTATGAATTATGGTTAGATATCATTAACTTATGTTTGCCTTTTAATTTCGATTATGATATGATTTTTTCTGAATCTGTAACAGAAATGGAGATTTGTTTTGAAGAAAAAAGAATTGATTTTTATTGCCGGGATCCTGATTCTGGCGGGGGTTCTCTGGCTTGGTTTTCAGATTGCGGGGAAACGTTCCCATAATACGATCCGTATTACCGTTGACGGAAAAGAATTCGGAACCTATTCGCTTTCCCAGGACCAGATCATCCACATCGGAGACACCAATGTCTGCGAAATCAAAGATGGAAAAGTTACAATGATCGAAGCAACCTGCCCGGATCATTACTGTATGAAACAGAAGGCTGTGGACGAGCACGGCGGTTCCATCATCTGCCTTCCTAATAAGGTTGTGATAGAAGGGGAAAATACTGCAGAGGATTTGGATTCGGAGAGTTCGCCTAAAATTGATGCGGTGACATAAAATTTCCGGAGAATATGCGTAATACGTGTTCTCCGTAGAGTTTTCTCTGACAGACGGTATTCTGTCTGTGCTGTTTCTGCAACGATATTCCTGCAACAAATGAAAGGATTTATTTATGAAACGAAAAACAGCTTATCTCGGATTATTTGCCGCAGTAGCGATCATTTTTGGATATGTGGAGTCTCTGGTCCCTGTATTTACAGGAATTCCGGGTATCAAGCTCGGGCTTGCAAACCTGGCGGTACTTTTTATACTGGACCGATATTCCTTTAAAGAAGCGGCTCTCGTGTCCGTTGTCAGAATCCTGGTGATCGGATTTATGTTTGGAAATCTGTTCAGTATTTTGTATAGTCTGGCTGGCGCTGCGCTTAGCCTGACTGTGATGGATCTTTTGAAAAAACATTCCGGCTTCAGTCTGATCGGTATCAGTGTGGCCGGTGGTGTCACACATAATATCGGGCAGCTGATCGTTGCCATGATCGTGGTGAGCAATACGAGTTTGATGGTTTATGCACCGGCACTGCTGGTAGCAGGAGTCCTGGCGGGGATTCTCATAGGTGGGTTGACAAAGGAGGTTGTGGGACGACTTCCTTTGAATCTATAATTATGTGGTTTGCTTTTTGGATTATGTTTTTCACTTTTTAAAGTGAGGGGAAATTGTGTGGTTTGATTTTTTAGATTATAGTTTTCACTTTTTGAAGTGAGATAAATTGGGTAGTTTGATTTTTTGGGATTGTAGTTTTCACTTTTTGAAGTGTGAGGAAATTGGATGGTTTGATTTTTTTGGATTATAGTTTTCACTTTTTGAAGTGAGATAAATTGGATAGTTTGATTTTTTGGGATTGTAGTTTTCACCTTTTGAAGTGAGAGGAAATTGGATGGTTTGATTTTTTTGAATTATAGTTTTCACTTTTTGAAAGTGAGAGGAAATTGGATGGTTTGATTTTTTTGGATTATAGTTTTCACTTTTTGAAAGTGGGTAATTTGCGAGAAGGGGAAGCACTCATAGTTGCGAAGGCCGTCTCCAATGCCATTTAGTTAGAACATAGTATTCCAAAAGATTGCAATGTATGGTAAAA